>JAICLJ010000144.1 GCA_025927575.1 Bryobacteraceae bacterium
ACCGGGACGGGACTTGCCCTGACCGACCTCGGTATTATCGATCACAATCTGCAGATCAAGCGCGCCCACGACGAGCAGCGGTTCATACTGACCTATACCCCATCTCCCGCGCTTACAGTTTTCGTGAAAAGCGATCCGAATGCGGGCAGCCTGGTAGTCGTGGCAGGCGAGGATGGCGCGGATGTTTTGCTCAATGGCAAGCCCTACCGCAGGAAAACCGTGCGCGGAGAATTGCGCATTCCCAGCGTAAAGGTCGGCGACTACGCCGTGCAAGTGAAGAAGGCAGGATTCATAGATCCGAAGCCGCAGGACGTGCAAGTCAAGAAGGGCGAAGAAGCCCGCCTTGAATTTCACCTTGAACCGGCGCCCAAGTTCGCTGCTCTGCAAGTCCTTAGCGCGCTGCCCGGAACTATGATTCTTCTGGACAATAATTACGTCACAAGCGTTGGAGCAGATGGCAGCGCCGCCATTGCAAATGTGACCCCCGGCGAGCACAGCGTCGGCCTCCGGCATGACGGTTACGATGCCAAGCAAGTGCAGCGTAGTTTCAAAGCGGGGGCGACCGTCACGTTAGATGGTGTGGACGCGGCCCTTGCCAAGATGGCTGCGCCCCCACCTCCCATACCCCAGCCAGCTGCCGCTGAGCAGACGAATGCAGCACCAACTCCCGAACCCGTCACGATACCGGGGTCGCTGCACAAGGGCGGCGGCTTTCTTCTGTTGCACACTCCCAAGGGTCCCGGCCGCTATACCTTCACGCTGGAACTCCGTAAAGGAGGAGGCTTCCTGAAAGCGAAGCGGCTCCAGTGGTTCGTCGCGTTCCACGACACGAAGAACTACGTGCTCTTTCAAGTTAACGGCAAGCACTTCACCGTTCGGCGCGTGGACAACGGCAAATCCGACGAGTTGCAAAAGGTCCCGTTCGATGGTGACGCAGACGATTCTATCGGCGTCCAGATCTCGTTGAAGCCGAACTCGGTCGATACGCGATTGAAAGCCAAAGACGGCTCCTGGAAAGACATGGGCCCTGTCACCAGCCCTGGAAGCGATTTCACGCAGGGGAGGTTTGGGCTGCTCATTTCCGGCAACGACGAAGTCGGAGTTTCGGCCATTCGCTTCAGCAGATAGTCGCGTTTGCGCAAAACTCCAAGTTAGGATGGAATAGTGGACGAACGCGCTTTCTACCGCGAATCGCAAACAACGAAACCGGCAACCTTGCGCTGCCCGTACTGCCGGATGGATAACACGTATGACCTTCGCTGGCTTGTACGGCGCAAAGTAGACAAAATCCCACGTAACGTGGATGAACGCGACCGGGCAAAATTTGCAAAGGCTGCCAGCTACATGGTGCTGCTCGACGACAAGACGGCTTGCAAGAATCCGCGCTGCCGCAAGAATTTCGAACTGTCCGGCATTAAGACCACCGCGTTTCTCACCGACTGACAACGCCTCTCACGCCTTTGTTTGGAGCATTAGGCAGGCGGCCTGAGAGGCGAGCGAGGCTCTGCCCCACAATCAGATCCTGGCATCCTTGCGGATCGTCACCCGGCAGGAGAACTGTTCGGCCCGTGAGACCGGTCTTCAACGCGTTTAGCGACGATGACTTTTTGCCTTTTCCGGTTTTCGGGTTGGTGGACAACTGCGCGTTGCCTATTTGGCGGCTGACTGAGCGGAGGTGGACAGGAGAATAGCTTCTGGATGGTGAGTCGTCTCCGAAGGCTGCAGCTTGAGCGGCGGGCGTAAACCAACCTTTCCTGTTGCAGCAATTTCGTGAAGTTGCTTCCATTCACTACGGCGTCAGGCCCGATCAAGAAGTTTTTTGGGTCACCCGCTGTTAAGCCTGGATCTTTAGTGCCCCATCATCCGTCTAAGCGTATATGTCGAGCGCTGCAAGATCGGACCGGGAAGTGTTGCACCGATTACGAATGGAGTATGATCATGCGTTCGGGCAATGGGCTGCCGCAATGGACGAGTTCCACGGATGGAGTGAGTTGCCGGGCAGCCAGGGTCTCTCGCGCAACAAGGACTTGAGCGTCCGTGTGGAAGCGACGGCCATTTTGTACCGCGAAGCACGCGATCGGTTTGCGAACGTCCTTCTCGAAAGAATTGACCAGGGCGGGAAGGCGCGGCCTCAATCCCGCGTGGCGGGGGCGTTAGGTTCGGAGTTGACGACTGTCGGCGCTGAGTGTCAGGTGGCGAGCGACGCAGGTTTTTGCGACAACAGAGAGCCGGCTCTGGCGCTCGCGACTCTCCGCTACTCGGTGGGGTGACATCCCGCCTGATCCGTCCGAGCTTCCAGCGCGGTGATGCGCTGCATCGCGACTTCTTTCGCGCCCGCGCCTTCTCGTACAAGCTTAGTGAATACTCCAGATCGCAAGCCGCTGTATACGCCTATCGCTCCCTACTTATTAGATCCCTGCTGAGCTGAGCCTTCTACCCGCTGGTAATCGGAGTAGGTTTCGTCTGCTTGTGAACGGTGGTTGAACAAAAACAGGATTTTGGCATGAGATTTCATTTTGAAATGCTTGGGCAGCCAGATCCCATTGCCGACGGGCATTTTCTCCAGTTCAAACCGGGTGCCGGGCTGTACCTGCGCCAGAAAACCTTGGATCGAGACGGGATGGATCACTTTAGCGGTGACCTTTACCCATTGATACGTTTCGGTATCGATCCAGAGTTGTCCTTCCATACCAGTGAGAACTTGCGTTTCCATGGTGGGCGGGTTGTATCCGGGCTTCGGAGTAGCCTTCAGGAGATAGACTTCACGCGACTCCAATTTGCGAGTGCCGAGAAGCGTAAAATCGAACGCCTTGGTTAATTGCTGCATTAATTGGTGGTCGCGGTTCCGATCCTTCTGGTATTTCGCCACCCGATTCTTTCTGTCGCTGCTTGACTCCGCCTGCCGCCGCGCTTTTTCCTGGTCCAGCTTTTTTTCTTCCTGCGCACTCTGCTCTTTTGAAAGCGGCTTTCCATTTTGGGCAATCAAGCGGTTGTAGGGCGATCCGTCAATCATATAGACCTCGTACGTTTTCGAGGTCGCACCATCACGATCTTCTTCGCGGTAGTTGAAAGAGGGAGCCGCTTTGAAGTCCTTCTCGTTCGCTTCGACAGATTTCCGAATAATGGTCTGGACGTCGGGCGTGGCGCATACAGCAACTCCCGGGGCTAGTGCCAGCGAGAACACAGCACAGAGGCCGATGGCGCGTTTCAGATGGAGCAGGTTCAGCAATTTACCGTCCTTACGTTATAGACGCGAACGAGGGATAGTTGGAACGGCCGGTTCGTCGACGGATTCCAGCAGGATCAGGCGCGCCTAATGGGGTAAGACTAGCGGTACGTTGTTTCAGAACTTCGCATCCGGGCGAGAGGCGATTCGTCATACCGGTGCAGCAATTCCTCGGGTCCGGAATAGATCGCGATGCAGCCGGCGTCGCGCAACACGCGCTCTGAAAACCCACCGCATAAGACGCCGACGGTCTTTAGCCTGGCGCGAGCGGCCGCCTCCGCGTCATGCGGACTGTCACCGACCACAATGATGTTCTCGCGCGAAACCGGCGCTTTGAGCCTCTGAATCGCAACCTCGAAAATGTCCGGATGCGGTTTCGACTTTTCCACATCGCTCGAAGAGGTTTCAATCTGAACCAGGTCTTCGATGTTGGCAATGCGCTCATATACGCCCAACTCATCTTTCTTAGCCGACGACGCCAGCGCGAGCTTCTGGCCGTTCGCCTTGATTTTCTCGAACAGTGAACGCACGCCGGGGAATGCCTTCACCTGCGGTAGATACTTTTCTTTGAAGAGCTTGCCTCGGAATTCTTCTATCTGCTCACCTTTGGAATCCAGTTCATCCAAATCAAGAAATTCGGGCAAGAGCTGATCGCCCCCCTTGCCGATTTGGCTGCGGATCGCATCAAATGGAATCTCGTGTCCGAACTGTTGGAACGCCTCTTGCCAAGCCTTCGCGTGCAGGTCCACAGAATCAACCAGAGTCCCGTCAATGTCGAAGATTACAGCCTCAGTCATAATTTGCGTACAAGCGCTGATGAGATCGATTCAAGCGCGCGAAGGTTTCGGTTTGAGTGAATCTGTCTCGCGATTCAACGAAACCGCGGCAGGTTGAAGGCCAGCCTTCGCCAGCGCCAGGTAGAGGACAAAACCGACGACAAAGCTGTAGACCACAGCAGGCTGAGCGTAGCGTTTGATTTCCGGCGGCACAGGCATGAATGGAAAGGGCAGGATTCCGACGAAAAAGCCGACTGCCCATGCGATGTAACCGGCCCAGTTGATGCCCAGGCGCGGACCGGCCCATTTCCGGCCGGAAAGCAGGTAATCCGCCGCAATTGCGCCGCAAATCGGGCCGAACGAAGCACCGACGATTTGGAAAAATGTCACTAGATTCGCGGCGGCGCCGGTGATGGCCAGAATGATGCCGAGCGTGGCGCCGGTCATGGTGGACATCATCCGCGGCACGCGCGGGATCATCGTCGAGAAACTGTTGCCCGCAATGAATGCGCAAAAACAGGTGGGAGTGACGGATGCAAGCGCAAACAGGAAGAACATGACGCTGGCCACCCAACCTCCGGTTGCTCCAATAACGTCTCCGTAAGTGACGCTGGTCAAGTTAGGATTCAGCGCCCGCGCGCCGGCGACGGAGAGCAGCGGCAGGCCGCCCGCGATCAAGACCGGAATGGCGATTCCGACGAGACCGCCCCATTTCACGTCATGCTGGTTTCGATTGTTCATGCCGAAATCGGCGCCGGCTGCTCCGGCGGTCGCGAAGAATCCGATCACGACGGCGATGAGGATTGTGAACGCCGCGAAAGGATCGGGGTTCACTACGGTATGGCGCGATATTCCGGGCGCTGTTCTGGCGAACACGAACAGGATCATCACAAGCGGAATCACATTCAGAGCAAGCGAGACTTTGGCAACGTACTGAATACCCTTTACTCCGATGTAGGCCATGATGTAGCCCCAGAGGATCGCAATAATAGCGAATGCGACAGTACCGGGTTGAGCATTTGCTTTGAGCCCGCTCAAAATGAAAGTGGTCGTCAGGTAAGTCGCGACCGCGAACCAGCCAATCTGCAGGAGTCCCATGAGCAATCCCGGCATCAGATAGCCGCCAGTTGTCCCGAAAGTAGAGCTGCCGACCACATACAGCGGATACCCGGTCTTCATGCCCAGCATCGCGGGCGCGTAGTAGTAGAGGGCGTAACAAAGCAATCCGGCGACGACCAGCGCGAGGATGCAAATTCCAACGCCCGCGCGGTCCATGGTCCCTTGGGCGATGGATTGATAGAAGGCAATCCAAAGAAAGACACCGGCATAGCTCGGCGCCGTGTTCACGTACCAGGGGGCGCGTTTGGAAATGGGGTTGGGCGATGCTTTAGCTAGATAGTCAGGCAGGCTCGGCATAGGGTTGGCCCGAATTATATCCCAGGGGCAAGCCTTGACGCACGGGCTTCACAGTGATAGCGTCAGCAAATTCCGAGTTCGCGATCGTCCACCTGAACGGTGGCGTTCGCAGTGAAACCACGGAATCCGGGGTTCTCCACCTTCACCTGGTAATGCCCAGCGAGCAGATGGGTTCGCTAGAAATTACCATCGGTGTTGCTTTGCGCGTGATACACCGTTCCACGATCAAGATCCGTAATGATGACGGTGGCGTTCGGCACGGCAGCGCCGGTCGTACCCTGAACGGTTCCTGAAATATTGCCGGATACCGTTGGGCGAAAGCAGCCACTGTGAGGAGATCAAAATCTAATACCACTCAGAATATTATTCAGGCATGGCCCCTAATTCGACTTCCACTCGAATGCGAATGAGCCCGAGAGATTCTTGCTTTGATCTGGCGCTGATGGCTATGGTGTGCCCGCCCTTTAGCGGAGCCTCTGGCGATTTTGCCTCGAACATTACGGTCTGCGAACTGTGTGGCGGGATGGAGACCATCGCGGGGGCGGGCCGGGTGGGCGACCATCTTTCCGGGAGTACGACCGAGAGGTTCGCGTCAATCGAGACATTTGTCGGATTTTCGAAGCGTACCGGTATCGTCAAACGGCTGTTGGGCTGCACCATGATTTCCGGGCCGATTAGATTCGCCAGATGCTCCAGACCATGAGCCTGCCAGAAACCGCGATAGAAATGCCAAGGCCCGCCGAGCTCCAGTTTGGCTGAAGTCAACTTTGGAAGGGAGAACCCTGGGGGGCGGTGGTAATCAATTCCGTTGTGGCCGACGCCTTCGAACAAATCGCTGGTGATTCCGGATCTCACGTAGGATTTGCCAAAAATGAATAGCACCGGCTGCTCGAAAGATTGCAAATCATTTTTGGCGAGCGCCGATCTTGCGACCTGGCCGGAGTCGCCCTGCGTCAAGTGATATGCGCATTCTTCGGCCGCGAGCCGGGCGTATGATGCGTGGTGCGATGGAGAGTTGTCTGTAGCCGAATAGGAAGGGCCCTGTCCCTTCAAAAAATCGGTATGATTGGCATCGCTGAAATAGTAAATCTTCTGCGGCTGCCAGGGGCGCAGACCCTCGGTCAAGTTACCGGTATCCTCGCGATCACGCGGCATCGCAAGTTGTTCGGGGAAGGCAGTCGGATTGGCCGCCAGATCGAAGGCCTCGGTCGCGATCACGCCGGCGGCCTGGTGATCGCCGTGATTTTCGCCAGCGACCCAATCGGGCAGCCATGTCGCGACGACGGACGGGCGCGTGAGCCGGACTAGCCGCACTACGCGGCCGAGCGAGTCGCCGTGATCCCATGTTTCAAGCGAGTTCAGCACATTCTGGCTGGGAGTATCTAAGCCGTTAAGGAACCAGACATGCAGCACACCAAGATGAGCAAGAGCTTCACGGGCTTCAAGTTCGCGAATGGCCCCTAGCGCCGCTGCCTGCTCCTGGCCCTCCGCATTGCCGCCTGAGTTTCCACGTGTTCCGAAGATGACGGCAACCCGCTTCTTTTGATCGAAAACAGCGCGCGCAAGATAAGCGCCGATTTCGGTTTCGTCGTCCGGATGGGCCACCACCACCAGGAGGTCCGCTTTGAATCGAGCGTCGGGCTTGGGATTCAAATTGGGCGTGGACTGGGCAAGCAGCGGCGCCGAGCAGACCAGAATAGAGAGGACTGATTGAATTAGAAATTTCATTTGTTTAGGGAAGAAGGCCGCCCGGGCTTTTGATGTAACGAATATAAGCTTCAGCTTGCGAGTAGCCGCTCTGGATACCCCGGAACTTCGTGATCTGGAGTTGAAGCGGATAGAAATGGTCCGGCGCTTGAGAGGCATGCGCATAACAGGCCTCTCGCTTGCGCGATTCAGTCGTCGAGATATCGACGTAATCGGTTGGCGCGAACATTTGCGTATCTTCTCCGTCCGAAACTTCGTAGTAATAAAGGGCGGGCTTCGCCGCCATATGCAACCAGGCGTTATAGGTAAGCATCGAGATAGCCCGATGATCGGGATGCGCATCGATTGGCCATTGGGTGAAAACAACGTCGGGATGTTCGGCCTCGAGCAGGTCTTGAAACTGATCATACGTGGCAGGATCTACCACAGCGTGCCCATCGATTTGACCGGCGAAGGCCGGGTGCGCTTTTAGAATCTTGCAGGCCTTTTGAGCCTCGGCAACACGCGTAATGCTGCACTCCTGCGCCGTTCTCGGCCCGCAGCCGCCCTCACCTTTATTGAGATAAAGCAGAGTGACATCATGCCCGAGTTCGGTGTAGCGCGCGACAGTGCCGCCGCAGGCGTATTCAGGATCGCCGGGATGGCCGCCCGTCACGACGACCTTCAGCTTCCGCAGCTTTGCAGGCTTTGCGGTCATGGCCGCGGCAACAAGCGGGGTGGCGACTGCTGAACGAACAAGTTTGCGACGGGAAATCCTCCTCATTCCCGAACCCGCGCCCGTGATATCGTAATCACGCTCCGATGCTTCAGAAAGATCTCGCCCACTATCACTATCTCGATTCTCGCTTGTTTCAAAGCATGACCTCTGCCGTCGAACAACATGCCGTTCAAGCGGAGCGCGGCGTCAAGGCCACTTTGCGAAATGGAACTCCACGCGACATTTATCGACAAGAGGAAAAACGTCCGGTTCTTCCGAAAACAAAACACTATACAACAAACAGCGGCGAAGCATAATGCGTGTGCCCCTGGGCTGAGACAACAGGCGCCATGCACAATAGAACAGTGACCCGCGGAGCGCAACTTGTACTCTTGAGCTTTGCGATAGGGCTGGGGCTAGCCATCGCCTACCTTGTCCGGAGCGCGTTGCTCGTCATCTACGTGAGCGCGGTGTTTGCGGTGGTTCTGACTCCAGCCGTAAATGCTGTGCACCGAATATCGATCTTGGGCTGGAAGCCGAGCAGGGGCGCCGCCATCCTGATTATCCTGGCGGGGATCGTGACGGCGCTCGCACTCCTGTTTATTTTTGCGATTCCGCCGATCATTTCCGACTTGGGAGATCTTGGTACACAATTACCCAAAAGACTCGCGAATCTACGTAGCAGAATGAATTCCGTTCCGATCCTGCAGAGTATAAATCTGAAAGGCCTCGAACAGTATTTTGGGACTGTTGCGGGGGGCGTTGCGAGCCTGGTTACAAACACAACTCAGGCGATTGTTTCCGCTGCCGCAATTATCACGCTTACGGCCTACCTGATTCTCGATGGCAACCGCGTGTTCGCCTGGGCGATGTCGCTGTTTCCCAGTCAGATTTCAGTGCGCCTCCGGCCAACTCTGTTGCGCGCCGGCGCGCGCATGCGGAGGTGGCTGGTCGGTCAGGCGATGCTGATGTTGATCCTTGGGTTCGCCAGCGCTATCGCCTTTGGGCTAATCGGCATCCGGTACTTCTATCTGCTTGCGGTTTTCGCGGGGGTTGCCAATCTTATCCCGCTGCTTGGCCCTATTCTAAGTTTTGTTTTGGCAACCTTGATCGCGCTCACGGACTCTCTTTGGAAAGTGCTGGCGGTGCTCATTTTTTACGTGGCTTATCAACAGGTAGAGAACGCGTTCCTGACTCCCAGAATTATGAAGTCGCAGGTAAATCTGAGCCCCTCCGCCGTACTAGTGGCATTATTGATCGGAGGAGAACTGGCCGGAGTAATGGGAGCGCTTGTGGCTATTCCATCGGCGATCTTGTTTACAGAAATTATTAACGAATACATAGCCACTCACGAGTTACCGCCAGATGAAACGCGGGCTCAGCTCTCGAATTGAAGAAGCTTACGTTTCCAAAATTCCATCGCTTCATCCCGCCGGCGCTTTCGGCTTCTCGAAAACGAAAGACAGGCCGACGGAAGCCGCCAAGAGGAACGCAATCACCCCGAGCGAAATTGTAATCGGGAAATGCCCATCCCACTGCACGTTCAGCCACGACATTTTCAAGCCCACAAAGATCAGAACCGCCGCCAGTCCGTAGCGAAGCAAGTGGAAGCGGCCAACGGCGCCCGCCAAAAGGAAATACGTCGACCGCAGCCCGAGGATCGCGAAAACGTTCGAGGTGTAGACGATGAACGGTTCGTTTGTAATGGCAAAGATGGCGGGCACCGAGTCGATGGCAAACAGAATATCGGCGGTTTCGATAACGACCAGAGTCATCAGCAGAGGAGTCGCGTACAGTTTACCGTCGATTCGGGCTAGAAGCCGCTGACCCTTCAAATCCGGAGTCACAGGCATGAACTTGCGAAACAACCGGAGAGCCCAGTTCTTCTCCGGCTCGATCCGCTGCTCGCGCCCTATCATCATCCTGAGGCCAGTGAGGACGAGGAATACGCCGAATACTATGACCACCCATTCAAACCGAAGCAAACTCGAGCCCAACGCAATGAAGCTTGCGCGAAATACTAAGGCGCCCAGGATCCCATAAAACAGGACACGATGATGAAACTTAAAAGGAATCCGGAAATACCCGAATATGAGCACGAAAACAAACATGTTGTCGAGTGAGAGAGATTCTTCGACGATATAGCCGGTGAGAAATTCGAGGGTGGCTTGCTTAGCCGGCACTTGTCCAAATTTCAAACCGACATATTGATAGAGACCGAAGCAGAACACCAAAGCAAGCGCAACCCATACGGACATCCAGAAGGCTGCCTCGCGAAAAGTAGGGGTGCTCGGCTTCCGGTGGAAGACGCCCAAGTCAAGCGCGAGCAGCGCCAGCACCACTGCGGTGAACGCGAGATACAGCCACCAGGCTTCAGCAAGTGGAAACAACTGCGCCGTCATATGAAAAATAAGGATTTCCGCGGCACGCTTCCAGGAAAGCATCTCGACGACCCCGGTTGCAAGGTCGTAAATTTGCGGTTCATGTAACGCACCGCACGGTACGGGCGGTTGGCGTGGCCATCGACTGTACCAATGCGAAGCTGAGACGTATGCAAGCCGCGGCCACTCCGCCGAACTTTAATTTTCGTCGCGAAGTTTCACGCATGCTCAAGCTGGCCGTTCCGGTAGCACTGGCCGAACTGGGATGGATGTCGATGACCATCGTCGACACCATCATGGTGGGCCACCTAGGCCCGGCGGCAATCGGCGCGACGGGGATCGGCAGTAGCGCCTATTATTCCTTCGCCATCTTTGGCATGGGCCTTCTGCTCGGGCTGGACACGCTGGTTTCCCAATCGTACGGCGCCGGCGACCGGGAGGATTGCCACCATTCGCTGGCACAGGCGGTCTATCTGGCACTGCTGCTGACGCCGTTGCTGATGACGCTGTTCGCGTTCATGCCGCCGGTGTTCAATGCGTTCGGCGTAAACGAACAAGTAAGCGCCCTGGCGGGGCCTTATCTCACGACCCTTAGCTGGAGCACGCTGCCGCTGCTGCTTTACGGCGCGTGCCGGCGCTATTTGCAGGGCGTCGGACACGTGAGGCCGGTGATGTTCGTTCTGCTGAGCTCGAACCTCGTGAACTGGTTCGGCAACTGGCTGCTGATCGATGGGCATTGGGGATTGCCGGCGCTCGGGGTTCCCGGGTCCGCAATGTCCACGTGTTTTGCAAGGCTCTATATGGCTGCCACGCTCGGTGCGTTTATCTGGTGGCTGGAGCGTGGGACAGGGCCGGGTTTCGGCAGTCTGATCCGGAAACCGGAAGTTAAACGGATTGGGCTTCTGCTGCGTATCGGGTTCCCGGCCGCGACCCAGATTCTGCTTGAAATCGGAGCTTTTGGCGCCGCCGCGGTGCTGGCAGGGCGGCTTAGCCCCGCCGCGCTTGCCGCCCATCAGATTGCACTCAATTGCGCGGCGCTAAGCTACATGGTTCCGCTTGGCGTTTCCTCGGCGGCCGCCGTCGCCGTGGGCCAGGCAATCGGGCGGCGCGAGCCCGTTTCGGCGCGCCGCGACGGCTTCATCGCCATCGGGCTGGGCTGCGCGTTCATGCTCTGCGCCGCAGTAGCGTTCCTGACGGTTCCGGGCCCGATTCTTCGCGTATACACAGACGATGTCCAAGTACTCTCGGTAGGTACGGGTCTGCTGGCGATTGCAGCATTATTTCAGTTGTTCGACGGCATCCAGACCGTTGCCACCGGAGCGCTCCGCGGGCTTGGAAATACGCGCACGCCGATGCTTGTGGTTCTCGGCGGCTATTGGCTTTTCGGACTGCCTATTGGATATTTCCTGTGTTTTCGGGGAAAGCTAGGGATTTATGGACTGTGGATCGGCCTTTCGATTGCCTTGATCGTTATCGCTGTAGTTTTGATGTCCTCCTGGCAGCGCCACTCGCTTGCCCAGATGGCCGCGCCGGCGATGATGTTTCCGCCTCCGCCTGGTATCCTGGCACCATAAACGGAAAGCAGGGGACACGGAGGCGGATGGTACCATCCGAGCAGGGCTAGTCTCTTTTAATGATCTGAGAGAGAAAGGCCGCCTTCCCCATATGTTCTGCTCACATTCTACCTGTCATTGTTCCGCTGCAAACTGCGTTCAGCATCTCGATGCCGTCCTTCGGGTTCGCGGGCGATTGCAAATGAGGAGATCCGCGTCTCTGGGGGAAAGCCTGTGACGGCCCTGCTGGGTCGACACCCGCGGTTCTCCACAATTGCGTTACTGGTTACATGCGTTCTGGGCTCGATCGCCCCGGCAGCGAATTTGCCATTTACGCAATTGGTCGTTTTCGGCGATAGTGTTTCGGACGTTGGGAACGGCGCGATCATTGACGGAGCGTTTACACCCCAGAGCAATTACTCCAACAATCGTTATACGGACGGGCCGGATACGCAGCCGTCCACCAGCCAGCCGGCGCTGATCTGGACGGATCAACTGGCGGCAAGGCTGAATGTGAGCGCTCCGACAGCTTCGCTCGCCGGCGGTATGGATTATGCCGCTCCTGGAGTAACAGTGACCGGCGGCTCACCCCAGTATCCGAGCCTTGAAACACAGGTGCAGGAGGCAATCGGCCGGGGCGTTTCACCAACCGCACTCTACGCTTTCTGGGGCGGCGCGAATGATATCACGAATCAGACGGACCCCGCGGTTGTGAGCGCGGCGGCGATAAGCGCAGCTCAAAATATCAGCCGGCAGATTTCGGAGTTGGCGGCCAAAGGCGCGAAATACTTCGTATGGATGAACATCCCCCCGTTTGACAGGATTCCGGGGCAGGCGCCGAATGCGGAACTGAGCAGCGCGTTTGGCCAGGCAAGCATCGCGTACGATCAGCAACAAGCTTCCGAAATAGCACAGCTCCGGAACCAGTACACAAGCCAGGGAGTGATTATCGCGAGCGTCGACATGTATGCCCTGTTCACGAGTTTCATGAATAATCCTTCGGCATACGGCTTTACGAACGTGACC
>JAICLJ010000037.1 GCA_025927575.1 Bryobacteraceae bacterium
ATTCGGATCGCTTTTCACGAAAACTGTAAGCGCGGGAGATGGGGTATAGGTCAGTATGAACCGCTGCTCGTCGTGGGCGCGCTTGATCTGCAGATTGTGATCGATAATACCGAGGTCGGTCAGGGCAAGTCCCGTCCCGGTGACGGCCCCAGCGGGCTTGTCGTCGACGATCGCCGAGGCGTCCTGGGCGTTCGTCAGGAGTTGACCGCTTCCGTCCTGAGTAGAAACGGTGACAACCATCGCGTTATTTCCGGAAGGAGGCCCGGTTAAGCGCGGCGCAGTTTTGTCCTGTACAGTGAAATTGAAAGACGCGTCGCCACTGCGCCCGTTCAGTTGGACGCTATGGGCGCCCGGTTTCAATGTGTCGATCTCAAGTTGCCCGTCCTGCAGATCTTGCGGCGCGCCACCGTCAACCGAAACACTGCCGGGAACGAGATCCGTATATAAGCGAAGCGATGGGCCCGCCGGCGCCGAGGGCTGTACAGGCTGACCGGCTACGGGTTTTATTTGACCTTGAGATCCGGTCGCGCCCGCCTGAGCGGCGTTTGCCGGCGGCTGGGTGGGTTCAATGTTCAACTCGCGGGCCTTTTGGATTACCAGGAAGAAAAGCGAAAACAGGATAATCGCGAAGAAGGCGCCAATATAAATCGATCGCTTCCAACTTTGCGCGTCGATCGGCTGAACATCATCGCGATGGCGGTCCTCCAAAGAATGAGAATGGGGTGCTTCTCCTTGAATCCGTTCGGGTTCTTCCTCCAGCAGGCTGGCGGCGCTCTGAGCCGGCGAGGCGCCAGGATTCTCCATCAGAGTGCGTCCGCGATCGACAATCTCCTGCTGAACCTGCCCGATTGCCAGTTGCACGTCAAAATCGTCGATAAATGTCCGGCGGAGTGTCTGTAATCTGTAAAAAAGAGGACGAAGGTCTTCAATTGACTGAGCTTGCCGGACCGCACTGTCGATCCGCCGAAGCTCATCCATGGGCGAGGACGTGTGCTGAGGAGTGTCCAATCGCTAATCCTTGTGGCGATTATAAGATATTGGCCGTAGGTCGCAAGGCGGCACTGGACGAGAATAATGCGAATAGGCCCGCGCGGATGATGTAGATTAGCCCCGACTTTTGTAATTTAAGTCGTAAAATCGCTGATATTCGCCGCTTTTTACGTGCGCAACCCACTCCCGATTTTCGCGATACCATTGGATCGTCTCGGCGAGGCCTTCGTCAAAACCGACCTCGGGGTGCCAGCCGGTTTCGTAAGTCAGCTTTTCGTTCGTTAGCGCGTACCGGCGGTCGTGTCCAGGCCGGTCCGTCACGAAGGTCATCAGGCTTTCGGGTTTGCCGGCCGCCTGCAGGATTCTGCGTACGACATCGATGTTCGGCAGGGAACAGTTGCCTCCGACGTTGTAGACCTGTCCCGGACGGCCCTTTTCGAGCGTCGCGAAGATAGCGCGGCAGTGGTCTTCCACGTAAAGCCAGTCCCGAATCTGCAGGCCGTCGCCGTAAATCGGAAGCGGCTTATCCTCGAGGGCGTTCGAAATCATCAGCGGGATCAGTTTTTCGGGAAACTGATAAGGGCCGTAGTTGTTCGAAGCGCGAGTTACGGTTACGTTCAGCTTGTAAGTCGTGAAATAAGAGAGCGCAAGCAGATCGGAACCTGCCTTGGAAGCCGAATACGGGCTGCTCGCGCGCAAGGGGTAATTTTCATCGGCATCCAGTGGTTCTTCGATGCTCCCGTAAACCTCATCGGTCGAGACATGCAGGAACCGTTTAATGCCAAAGCGGCGCGCGGCCTCGAGCAGCGTAAACGTTCCGTTGAAATTGGTTTCGATGACCGGGGCGGGCGAGTGAATGCTGCGATCGACGTGCGACTCGGCGGCGAAATGCACAATCGCGTCGGGCGACTCGTCGCGCAACGTAGTTTCGACGGCATCTCCGTCGCAGATGTCGGCCTGAATGAAGCGAAGCTCAGGACGCCTCGCGACGGGCTGCAAATTCTCCAAATTGCCCGCATACGTCAGCTTGTCGTATACGACGACCTTTGCCGCACGGTTTTCACGAAGAGCCATGCGCACAAAGCAGGAGCCGATGAACCCTGCTCCGCCTGTCACAAGCAATTTCACTTGTGCTGCAGCTCCCAGTCGTAGGAAATGCCGGGATGATTGTACGGAATGCGTCCTTCGTCGCTCGGGTTATACTGCCGGTTCGTCACATAAACGAGAACCGAAGGCTGTTCCCCGATCACTTTGTAGCCGTGCGCAACGCCCGGGGGAATCAATATCTGCCAAGGCCTCAGCGCTCCGACGTATAGGGTGTTCTTGGCGCCATGGGTTGAAGAACCCGCGCGCAGATCCACAAGAACGACCTGCAGCAATCCGGCGGAAGGAACCCAGAAGTCGGTCTGAAACTTGTGATAATGGAAAGCTTTGATGATGCCCGGGTAATTCAGCGCGGCGGAGATCTGTGTCGTGTTCGAAGGAAACTCGTGAACCAATCCCTCGCCGAGCCTGGCGACTTCGAGGAAATAACCTCGATCGTCGGGCCAGATCGGATAGGGCTTCGCGACCACCCCGGGAATCAGGTCGGTGCTGGTGGGAGAAAGGATCACTTTGCCAATGCCGGGAACGCACTCCGGAATACGCAACTCCTCGCCGGTATCCAGGGCACCCAGGGCGTTCATACTCAGGACATTGCTCATAGAGCCGCGGCGGGTTTCTTCAACTTGGCTTCGCGCGACTCCTTCACCATATTTGCGGCGCGCATCAGAGAATCGAACGTCCCGGCATCCGTCCACCAGCCTTCGAGATAGGAGAACGTCATTGTTCCCTCCCGGATGTAAGCATTGTTGACGTCGGTAATTTCGAGCTCTCCCCGGGCGGAAGGTTCGAGATACCGGGTTTTCTCGAACACCGTGTGATCGAACATATAGATGCCCGTGACGGCATAGCTCGATTTCGGCCTCTTGGGCTTTTCTTCAATGCCAACGATCCGGTCACCCTGTATTTCGGCAACGCCGAACCGCTCGGCGTCGGGAACTTTCTTCAGTAGGATTCTCGCGCCGCGCTCTTGCTGCTGGAACTCGTTCACGGCGCTTGCAATGGAGCCCTCGATGATGTTGTCCCCCAGTACGACGCAGATTTTCTCGTCTTCGGCGAAGTGTTCCGCGAGCGCCAGGGCCTCGGCGATGCCGCCTTCTCCCTCCTGATAGGTGTAGTCAATATGTTTCAGGCCGAACTCTTTGCCATTCGCCAGCAGCCTGAGGAAATCGCCTGAATTACGGCCGCCGGTAACAACCAGCACGTCTCGAATGCCCGCATCCACAAGCGTCTGGATGGGGTAATAAACCATCGGCTTGTCGTAGACGGGAAGCAGATGCTTGTTGGTGATTTTCGTCAGCGGGTAGAGGCGGCTCCCCGTTCCGCCAGCTAATACGACGCCTTTCATAAACTCGTATCGTAGCAATTCGAGTATGCGAACGCCGAACGGCTATATGGCGCGGGGCACGGGTGGCGCTTCACTGCGGGGACAATGTGCATCAGCGCGTCGAGTGCAGCAGAGTTGCCGGTAGGGCGCATACCGCCACGCCGCCCTGCTCGATTGCGGCCTTTGCCAGAATCGGATGACGATGTCGTTCCCACCGGACTAGCGGTTTCGGGCCGTGCCATATATGTGGCCCAAGCGGGACCGGTGTGCCATCTTCCGTCGATCATTTGGATCGTCCTACTTCGCTGGAGCTTTGGGGGAACACTGCGTATGTAGTGTCATTGGCCGGAGAAGTATGGGAAATCGAGGGCATCTCGTGCGCCCGGCACACTCATCGCGCGATAAGTAAACAGTATTCGGCCATGCAGAACGTGTGGGCGCTGATCGTGGTAAATGCCCTGAAGTGGCGAGTTCTTCGATCAGTTGTCATTCGTGCGGTCTAATACAGGAGATTCTTGAGTCATTAATTTCTCCTGGCTTACGTCAGCTTGTTGAAGAGTTTCAGCCGCGAAGTTGCTACTTGTTTTACTGCTTCGACAACCACGGGCAGAATCTTGTAAGGGACGACCTCCTGAGGCTGCTTCGCCAGGCTTTCCTCGAGGCCGCGTCGCCACGCCACTCGCAGTTCCGTGTTCATATGGACGATATTGATTCCCGCGGCGATTGCCTTTCGCAAGTCCTCATCGTCGGTTCCCGAGCCGCCATGCAAAGTAATCAGGGCGCCGGTAGCGCTCTTGATTTGTGAGATTCTGGCGAGGTCCAGCCGCTTCCTGGCCTCTCCTTGCACCATGCTCTTCAGCATTCCGTGCATATTGCCCACAGCGGGAGCCAATATGTCGACTCCGGTGGCATCAACGTACTGCTTCGCCTCTTCAGGAGTGGTCAGCCCCTTCGACAGGTCGGGAGCCGCATCGTGAATCTCCGAACCTGTTCCGATATCGCCAATCTCTCCCTCGATCAGGATCGCTGGGCTAATTGCTTTGAGCGCTTCGACCGCTGCTTTAGTCTGACGCACGTTTTCTTCAATCGGAAGAGGGGACAGGTCGAAGACGATGGCGTCGAAGCCTGCCTGGGCCGCCTCAATCGCCTTCACAAGGGAATGTGTATGATCTGCATTCAGGAAGATCGGCAAATCGAACTCTTCGCGCAGGCTTCGCACCAGAGCCGCGATCTGGCGAACTCCGAGAAACTCACGCTCGCCTTCGGATACACCAATGATGACGGGGACCTTCAACTCCTGCGCGGACGCGAAGACTGCCTTTAAAATAACGAAATCGGCGACATTGAAATGGCCAACCGCCACTCCATTTTTCTGAGCCTGCTGCAAAACATTGCGTAAGTCGAGCATATAAAACCTTTCCCCATTTAAGTTGTTGTTCCGGGCTTTCGCGGCCGGTCGGTCGGCGACACTATTGACCTCTTCGCACCGTCCCGAGTTGCGAGTAGACCGAAGCCACTGGAGGCGCCTGTGACGACAATGACGTTTTTCATGACGAGATCCTTCCCCTGCTAGAAATCGTTTGAGAGATAGGAAGTATCACGCGAAGCCGCCGTTGACACGAAACACCTGCGCGTTTACCCAACCGCCCTCGGGGCCAGCCAGAAATGAAACCGCATTGCAGATGTCTTCCGGGGTACCGAGCCGCTCAAGGGGGGCCATCTTCGCTAGTTGGTCGATGAATTCCTGCGACTTGCCTTTGACAAACAGTTCTGTGCCGGTCGGTCCGGGAGCAACTGCGTTGACCGTGATGTTCCGTCCACGCAGTTCGTTCGCTAGTACATGGACCAGCGCCTCGACACCGCCCTTCGATGCGCAATAAGAGCCGTAGCCTGGAAATGATTTCGCGAGCACGCTGCTTGAAAACGCAAGTATTCGGCCTCCTTCACTGACGTGTTTGGCTGCCTGGCTTAGAACAATAAACGTTCCACGAAGATTGGTGGCAATCACTTTGTCAAAGATTTCCAGGTCGCCGTCAGCGATGTTGCTCATCGGCATGATTCCGGCAGTGTGGACAACGACATCGACTCTTCCGAAGGCGTTGAGAGTGGTTTTGAAAAGTTGCTCGACATCGGATGCGTTGGTGACATCCGCCTTTACAGCAATCGCGGCTCCGCCGGTCGATTTGATCGCTGCTACAACTTCTTCGCCTCTCGCAGCGTTACCAGCGTATCCTGCCGTAATCGCGAAGCCGTCGTTGGCTAACCGAAGTGCGACGGCATGCCCGATGCCGCCCGTAGCATGGATGACAATGGCCGCCTTTGTCGTGGTGTCGGTAATGAGTATTTTCCTCCTTGCTTCGTGAGATTTTTCAATGTAAAAATTGTTTCTCCAAAATGAATCGTATCGACGCCTCAATCGCATGGCCGCCGCAAAGACGAGCCGGCCGCGGTTTGTATTGGAACTGCTACTCCCCCTCGCAGCTGATCTCGTAGCGGAACCACGCACGCCTTTGCGCCTCATCAATCCAATCTTCGAGAGCGCTGGTTGTAGCAGCATCGGTGAGCGCAAATCGCCGGTTGGTTTCCTACGTACGTCCAGGGTCTGGCGTACCTAATGGTGACGTCATAACCGTCCGCATTCGAGAAAACCTCGATCGGAACCGTGACATCAAAAACCTGAACCGGCTGCGGCCCCACGATCACGACCTTACGTGTTGCAGCCATACTAAGGCCGCATTCTTTCACAGTCAAACGGTAGATATGAACCGCTGGAACACAGAAAAGAACTTCGCTTCCCGGGTGGGTCCCTGCGCTTATAATGTTGCAACTTCCTGCCGGAATGCTATATGGTCTTGACGGAGATTCCGGATCGGCGCGGCACATCGCGGTATCGCAACTCGCTGGTAGCCAACATGGTTCAGTCTGTCGCCGGCTTTCTCGGAAGGGGAAAGGATCCACCGATCAAGCGGGCCCGGTAGTTCATTGTATACGTTCCAATTCCGTCTCTGTTGGTTGTTACTTCCGGCAATCCACATCCGTTATCTCGGACGTTTGCGGGCGCCCGCCACCGGAACATTGCACTGGCGGCAACTCGCGTTGTTCGCCGTCGGAATTGCCAGGAACGTAATACTGGCGGGCGCAAATGTCACTTCTCTGGATTGAGTTGAAGCGCCCGCCAACTGCGGCAGGGCATCGCCCGCTCCCAGCTTCAATTCGGTCCCGTTCAGTTGGACATGAGTGTCCTCCAGATTCTGGGCCGACGGCGCGGACAATGTATAACGCTCTGCTGCTGCCTTGAGTTCAAACTTGTGCGATGCTGCCTGATCGATGTTGATCGCCAGAAGTGCTACGCCGCCAGGCTGCCCGCGAAGGCAGTGAGCGTAAAGATGCAAGCTCGGCGCGGGCGAAGCGCCGGCATCGAGCACCGTCGTTCCCATAAATTTCCGCCATAGCAGAGCCGCCCAGTAGTTGGGCCGGGGAGCCAGCGTGTTCTCATCCAGCAGGCCATAGTCGCTCGAAGCAAGCGTGTTGTGAATGTTCACCTGGACGCCCCGTTTGGACATGCGGCCCAGTTGATCGAGATAGCGGAAGCTATCCAGGAATGTGGAAGCCCACGGATTGCCGCCGCAGGCGGCGTCGGCTGTTTCGGTGATCCACAGCGGCTTGCCGGACTCGAATTGGTCGCGAAGACCTGCGTAAAACGCCTCGATGCGATCCGCTCGGGAGAGCCACTCCTCCGAAAGCGCCGCGCCCGGAGTTGTTGTCGCTGAGGCCCCCATTGCCCCGCACCGCTTCGAAATCGCTCCGTAGGAATGATACGAGAACACATCGAACGCGGGTCCGGTCGCTTTCAACAAATCCTCTGTCTTCAGCATGCTCATCGATGGCGGCGCCAACGAAATTCCCTCGCCGACCGAACCAGGGCCGAGGAATACGATTTCAGGAGCAGTTTCTTTGATGAAAGGACGGAAGACGGCGATATCACGTGCGTAGGCTGCTGCATCGTAGCCCTTCGGTGCACCACCCATCGCGGCATAGGTGGGCTCGTTCATGAACTCGGCTGCAGCGAGGCTTCCGCCGATTGATTTGGTATACGCAAGGAACTCACGCACCTGATCTGGGGTCCAGATGCCCGCGGGATTGCGAGTTCCCGGACTTGTGGCGAAGGATGTGACGATCTTCCCATCCACCGCGCGAGCAAAATCGACCACGCCCTTCCATTGCTGGCGCGTCAGCACACCATTAAAGCCCTTGGGCGGCGCGGAATTATCAGAATTCTGAAAATAGGTGGTATTCGCCCAGGTCCCACTGACGCGCACGTAAGCAGGCCCAAGCGCTGCTGCCAGCTTACGCAAACGGGCGTTGCTCAAATCGATGGGCGGCCGATATTGATACAGATCCGGGCTCATGCCGGCGGGCTGATTCGATCCAGCCCCCTTAGCAGACGTCCGCGTGTTGAGAATTGCGCCGATATCCTTATACGGCTTCCAGAATCGGCCGCCGGTGACTTCCAGCATTTCGATGTTGTACGACTGAAAACGATTATCGACTGTGCCGATGCGCGGCATGTTTTCAGGCGCCATGGCGCCCGCCGACGAGGACGTGCGGGGCGCCTTTGAGCACGCTACTCCTCCGAGTATTGCCACGGTTGCACTTACGCAAAGTCCAACGTACTCGGCCCTTTTCATGCTGCACCTATTTTCTGTAGGCCTGCTTCGCCGCTCAGCGATTATACTCAACCATGCGAGCGCCACCGCCGCGAAATATTCCAACAAATAGATGAGCAGAACCGGAAAAGCATCACAAGAGAAGATCCCCGATACAGGCAAACGAGATGCAGCAATTTGAGTTTGTCCTCCTCCTTCTCCTATTGTTTGTCGTTGGGCTTGGAACGCTGGCGCAGCGGTTAAAGACGCCCTATCCTATCGTGCTGGTTATCGGAGGTCTGCTGATCAGCCTCATTCCAGGATTGCCTCGCGTCTCCCTAGACCCGGAGCTGATCCTCGTGGTGATGTTGCCCCCACTCCTTTTCTCAGCGGCCTTCAATACCTCCTGGCGAGACTTCCGACATAACCTATCCAGCATTCTCCCGCTCGCATTCGGCTTGGTAGCTTTTGCAACTCTTGGAGTGGGGGTAACGGCACAGTGGTTTCTCCCCGGTTTCGATTGGCGGCTCGGCCTCGTGCTGGGCGCGGTCATCTCGCCAACTGACGCGCTTGCCGCCACCTCTATCGCGAAGCGCTTAGGGCTTCCCAAACGCATTACAGACATCCTCGAAGGAGAAAGTCTCGTCAACGATGCCAGCGGCCTCCTGGCTTTGGAGTTCGCGGTTGCGATGGTCGTGAGTGGCCATACTCCTTCCGCTGTCAAGGCGCTCGGGCAATTGACTTACCTGGTCGCGGGGGGAATTGTCGCCGGACTTGTACTAGGAGAGCTTGTGTACCTCTTCGAAAAATCGGTTGACAACCCTCCCATTGAGATCACTGCCAGCATCATTACTCCCTATGTCGCTTACTTGAGCGCTGAAAGGCTTCACGCCTCCGGCATATTATCAGCGGTTGCTTGCGGTCTCTATCTCGGGTGGCGCAGCCCGATTTACTTCTCCTCCAGAACCCGCCTTCAGTCGGGGGCAACTTGGAACACATTTACATTCATTTTGAATGGGCTCGCATTTCTTCTGATCGGTTTGCAATTGCGCTTTGTGATGGCGGGAATCCATCACGTCCATGTAAGAACACTCGTTTTTAGCGCGGCTGTTGTCGTTTTCTTCGTGATTGTGTTGCGACTAGTGTGGGTCTATCTGAATACATACGTTGTATCCGTGTTCGCACGAAAACTCCTGAAGCGAACAACGCCACGCCCGTCACGCCGCCGTATTTTTGTTGTAGGTTGGACCGGCATGCGCGGTGTGGTGTCACTAGCGGCCGCCATTTCGTTACCGGGGACATTGGAGAGCGGCACGCCTTTCCCGGCCCGGAATATGATTATCTTTCTCACATTCTGCGTAATCTTCGTCACGCTGGTGTTACAGGGACTCACTCTTCCGGCTCTCATCCGGCGCCTAGGTCTGAGCGCAAAGGCCGGGACGGACCCCGAGGAGCAAAAAGCAAGACAGACGATAATTCGGAGCGCCCTGAAACAGCTCGATGATATGCGAACCCACGATAAACCAGAATTCAGTTCGATGTACGAGGACATTGGCGAGCATTACCGGGTACGTCTCGCCGCCGCCGGTGATGAGGGCGACAAAAATAATTTAAAACCCGAGGGTTACAAACTTCATCGCGAGGTAACGCAGAAGCTCCGACAGGTGGAACGCTCGACAGCCGTTAAGCTCCGTAACGAGAACGTAATCAACGATGCGGTTCTGCGCAAACTGGAACTAGAACTCGATCTGTTAGACGTTCGAGATCAATAATTCAAGAGATAGACGTATAACCTCATTGCAGCTAATCGGCCAGTCCGTTTCAAACTCATTCCAACGGAAGCCTTCACCCGGTGGACGCTACCATCACCTGTGCCCACCCTGTAAAAATCAGATGGATGCCGATGAACAAACCAATGATCCAAAGCCCCGATATTGGCCACTGAATCCAGATGAGAATTCCAAGTATCAGGGTAATGATACCGTTCGTAAGCGCCAGCCCCAGCTCGGAATTCGGAGGGTGAGGGTATTTACAATGCGAAAAATGCCTGCCACCGTGAAGTAGAGTCGCACGCTTTACTTCGAGATAGCGTCTACGGAGTCGGAGGGAAAAGAGAATTGCTTTCGGTAACAAGGACAGCGCTAGCGAGCCTAACTGAGGAACGCCACCCTCATATGCAACTGGATTGACACTCGTAAAATCCACTGCGCGAAAGGACTGATACATATGAATGAAGCAATATCGAAAGGTTCAGCAAGTGTGCTTGCAAATGTCGGCGACTTGCTTCCCGATTTGGAATCTGTCTACAAAGACATCCATGCTCATCCCGAACTGTCGATGCAAGAAACACGGACGGCCGGCATCGCGGCGGATCGTCTTCGTGCTGCTGGCTATGAAGTGACCACTGGAATCGGAAAGACTGGCGTTGTTGGTCTGCTCCGCAACGGCAACGGGCCGGTTGTCATGCTGCGCGCCGATATGGATGCGCTTCCGGTTGTGGAAGCGACAGATCTTCCCTACGCCAGCAAGGTAACGGCTACCGACAGTGGCGGAAAGACTGTGCCCGTGATGCACGCCTGCGGTCACGACATGCATGTGGCTTGGCTGATAGGCGCGGCCACGCTGTTTGCCAAGTCTCGCGGTGCATGGACGGGGACGCTAATGCCCGTCTTTCAACCAGCAGAAGAGACAGCGGCGGGCGCACAGGCCATGATCGATGACGGGCTCTTTAAGCGCTTTCCCAAGCCCGATGTCGTGCTCGGCCAGCATGTGATGAGCCTGCCTGCCGGTATTATCGCCAGCCGTCCCGGAACGATAACGTCCGCCGCCGACAGTCTGCAGATCCGATTGTTCGGACGCGGCGCTCACGGCTCAATGCCGGAGGCCAGCGTCGATCCGGTGGTGATGGCTGCGGCAACGGTGATGCGGCTGCAAACGATCGTTTCCCGCGAGGTGGCGGCAAACGAAGCAGCCGTTGTCACAATCGGTGTCCTGCAGGCCGGCTCGAAGGAGAACGTGATCCCCGATGAGGCGATCATCAAATTGAACGTGCGCACTTTTGACGAGGGCGTCCGTAAACGCGTGCTCGCTGCGATCGAGCGGATTGTTAATGCAGAAGCCGCCGCCTCAGGCGCCCCCAAGAAACCGGAGATCACGGCTCTGGACCGTTACTCTCTTGTCACGAACGATCCGAAAGCGACCAAGCGAGTGGGCGACGCGTTTCGCCAGCACTTTCCTGCTGAACGTGTTCAGGAATCCAAGCCGACGACCGCGAGCGAGGACTTCGGTTCCTTCGGGGCCGAGTGGGGCTCGCCATCCGTGTTCTGGTTCGTAGGCGGCATCGATGCGGACAAGTACGCGAAAGCCAAGAAGGACGGCCGGATCGGCGAGATCCCGACCAATCACAACCCGCGTTTCGCACCAATAATTCATCCAACTTTGGAGACAGGCGTGGAGGCGCTGGTGGTTGCCGCCCAAGCGTGGTTGTCGGCATAGGGCCAGATGATCGTCAACGAACACATCCTGATAAACACGCTTCTGGTTGCCTTCGATCTTGGCGGCACGTTCGTATTCGCCATCAGCGGCGCGACGGCCGGCGTGAAGAACAGGCTCGATCTCTTCGGCGTTCTGGTCCTGTCGTTCGCGGCGGGAAACTCGGGTGGGATCACCCGAGATGTAATGATCGGCGCGGTTCCGCCAGCAGCCATCAGCGACTGGCGATACGTCGCCGTCTCAATCCTTGCTGGATTGATCACGTTCTATTGGTACCGAATCATCAACCGGCTGAGCAGCCCCGTGCTGGTGTTCGACGCGGCCGGACTGGCGCTCTTTGCCGTCGCGGGCGCGGGAAAGGCACTGGCGTTTCACGCGGGTCCCGTCGCGGCGACGTTGCTCGGCATGCTGACCGGAATCGGCGGCGGCATGGTGCGCGATGTGCTCGTGAGACAAATTCCGACAGTGTTACGCACCGAGCTTTACGCGGTCGCGGCTCTGATTGGTGCTGCTGTGATGGTCATTGGAAGGATGCTGCATGTCCCGTCCTCCGCAGCCGCTGTCGCCGGCGCATTTCTCTGCTTCGGACTGCGATTTATGGCCATGCGGCGCGGCTGGCAGCTTCCGGTTGCGCGCCCGCCGGAATGATCGTCCCCGAAAACGCAAATGATTCGATCAAGCGGACAACCAACTCAGGGAGACCTGGCATGAGTGCAACTGTCCTCGTGTTCGGCAATATGTTCGACGGTTCCTCCGAAGAGCTGTCGGGACCGGCGGAGATCCTGGTCGAGAGTAATCGGAGTGCGCGCATTGGGCGATCTGTCAACCGGTCGCCAGGAGCACAGGTAATTGATTTATATAAGGGACGGCTTCTTTGACCAGACGGGCGATATCTCCTGCCCCGACACCCGGCAGTTTCTTCAACGCTGGATGGACGCGCATGTTGCTTGGGTGAAGAAGTGTGCGCCATCAGTGTAGGAAAGCCCCAAAGGGAGCTGAAGGCATGTCAGACCAACCGGGGTCGACAGAAAGATCGCTTGGTTGTTTAATCGTAGCGAGGTACACGTAAATGCCGGAAGTAATGCCTGCCATCTTCTTCGGACATGGCAATCCGATGAATGCGCTTTTGAATAACAGCTACACGCAAGCGTGGCAACGCATCGGGCAGCAGACGACAAAGCCGAGGGCCATTCTCTCAATTTCTGCCCACTGGTTCGTGCCCGGAACAGGCGTCACCGTCAGTACGGCACCAAGGACTATTCACGATTTCGGAGGCTTCCCGAGAGAGCTGTATAGCGTCCAATATCCAGCGCCCGGTGATCCGGATCTCGCCCGCCGCGTGCAGCGAATGCTTGCGCCTTTGCCCGTCGCCCTCGATAATTCCTGGGGACTCGACCATGGCACGTGGTCAGTGTTGCGTCACGTGTATCCGGCGGCGGATATCCCGGTGGTGCAGCTGAGCATCGATGAAACGCAGCCCGCTGACTTTCACTTTGAGATCGGCAGAAAGCTAGCGCCACTGCGGGATGAAGGCATTCTAATCGTAGGCAGTGGAAATCTTGTTCACAATCTTCATGCGTACGCATGGGGGCGTCACATGCCCGATCCCTATGATTGGGCTGTTCGCTTTGAGAGTGAAGCAAAGCAAATGATGTTGGCGGAAGAATACAAACCTCTGATCAGCTACGAGAAGCTCGGGCCTGCGGCAATGCTCTCAATCCCGACGCCGGATCACTATTTGCCACTGCTGTACGTGCTCGCGACCAGACAACACGGTGAACTAATCAGCTTTCCGGTCGAAGGTGTGGACGGCGGATCGATATCGATGCTCACTGTGCGCATCGCCTAACGCGAAGCGGATCAGCTCACATTGTCCGGCGAAATCGAGCAGAGCCAGACGCCTCGGAAGAGACACTAGCGACCGAGATGATGACAAACGCCTGGACAGATCGTCACACATGCTATCTGCTCGTCAATGTGCGCCGAATCAGCTTTGTTATTTCCCGCAGCCATAACACTGAGCTCGCAACGACTGTACACAACGTCCAATCGCTCAGGGTCAGAGTAGTGGTCGAAAATGCCTGCTGCAAAACGGGCACGTAAACAACAACGATCTGCAAAACGACGGCAAGGCCGATGGACGCCCATAGCCAAAGGTTGGTGAAGAGCCCTTCAAACGCGCTGCGCTCCTCCGATCGCGCGTTGAACACATTGAAGAGCTGGAACACCATGAGTGTCGTAAAGGCCATCGTTCGCGCGTACGCGGTGGTTCCTGTCCCTTCGATGAGCCCGCCAGGGAGACTCGCGTCAAAGACCGCGAGGGTGCCGGCGGCCATCACCACCGCGGCGAAGAAAATACCTCGCCACATGGTTCGCGTAATGACGCGTTCGCCGGCTGCACGAGGGGGTCTGTTCATCAACGCATCATTCGGAGGATCGACACCGAGCGCTAGTGCGGGCGCGCCATCGGTCACCAGATTGATCCAAAGGAGCTGGGTTGCGAGCAACGGCAGCACGACCTCGCCTTCCTTCATTGATAAGCCGATTACCTTCGCGAGCAGTACCCCAAGGAACATCGTGAGTACTTCGCCCATATTCGATGAGAGGAGAAATCGCAGGAACTTCCGGATGTTCGAGAATATGGAACGGCCTTCCTCAACTGCTGCGACGATAGTTGCGAAATTGTCATCGGCCAGAACCATATCTGCGGCCTCTTTCGCTACATCAGTCCCCGTGATTCCCATCGCTACGCCGATATCTGCCGTTTTCAGAGCAGGCGCGTCGTTGACGCCATCTCCAGTCATGGCGACCACCGCGCCATCCCTCTGAAGGGCCTTGACAATTCGCAACTTGTGCCCAGGATTCACGCGGGCATAGACCGAAACCTCTTTAACAGTTTCGGTGAGCGAATCGTCCGACGATTGCTCAAGTTCGGCGCCACTGACGACTCGTGAGTCATTTGCGATGCCGAGTTCGCGTGCAATAACAGCGGCCGTCACCGGATGATCTCCGGTAATCATGATCGGTCGAATGCCCGCCCCCTTTGCGCGGGCAACGGCGCCTCGCGCTTCTTCGCGCGGCGGATCGATCATTCCAACCAGCCCCGCAAATACCAATTCACGTTCTACGCGTTCATCGATGTCGTCCGCCTCGAGCGAGGCCGCCGGCACGGAGCGGTATGCAACGCCGAGCGTGCGCAAACCGCGGCCTGCCAATTCCTCATTCACAGCGCCTATCTGTTTGCGCCGTTCATCGGTCAGGCGTCGCGTGTCTTCACCAGTGAATTCGTCCGAACAACGCATCAGAAGGACGTCGGGCGCACCCTTTGCAAATACAAGTAATCGCTCCTGCTGTTCCGCATCGGTATGAACAGTGCTCATCAGCTTTCGCTCGGATGAGAACGGGACTTCTCCGATCCGCTTGAAACGTTGTTCGAGTTCGTCGGATGCAAAACCGGCCTTTCTCGCCGCAACGATCAGGGCGCCTTCTGTAGGATCGCCCTGCAAGGTCCAGCGCTCACCGACCTGCTGTAACACTGCGTTGTTCGCACGGTCAGCTACGGTGACTGCGCGCATCAACTCCGCGCCCAACAGGCCCTCTACTGGCCCACCGTCTTCCTTTTCGACCGCGCCCGTGGGATTGTATCCCGTGCCTTCCAGTTTCACGCGCCCATGCGCCGTCACGACCGTCCGAACGGTCATTTCGTTCTTTGTCAGTGTGCCCGTCTTATCGGAGGCGATCACACTGGCGGAGCCGAGCGTCTCGACCGCAGCAAGCCCCCGCATGATGGCGCTGCATTTGGACATGCGCTGTACTCCGAGGGATAGGACCGCGGTGACGACGGCGGGTAGCCCTTCGGGCACCGCAGCCACTGCGAGTGCGATTCCGAAAATCAGGATATCGAGAATGCCTGACCAGCCACGCACGTGCTCAGACAGAATGATGGTGACGATCATCACCACTGCGATGGCGATAACAATCTGGCCCAATATCTTGCCGACGCGTGCCAGTTCTTTCTGCAGCGGTGTGGCCGGTTCCGGCGCCTGCCTCAACATCCCGGCGATGACGCCCATTTCCGTACTCATGCCGGTCGCGACGACCACCGCGCGAGCTCGACCATAGGCTGCCGCCGTACCGCTGAAAAGCATGTTGTCTCGATCGCCCAAAGCCACGTCTACTTCGATGGGAGCCGGATCTTTACTAACTGGAAGACTCTCGCCCGTCAGCGCCGCCTCAGCCGTTTTCAGCGACGCCGATTGAATTACGCGCGCATCCGCTGGAATTGTGTCGCCCTCCTCGATCAGGATGATGTCACCGGGCACGATCTCCGAGGCAGGTACACTTCGCCGCACGCCGTCGCGGATCACATGCGAACGCGCGGCCGCCATGTTCTTCAAGGCCGCAAGCGCGGATTCCGCTCGCGCCTCCTGGATATAGCCCATCCCGGCATTCAACAGCACCACCGCGAGTATCGCGATGGCCTCGTATGGCACGGCTGTCTCGCGCTCATACAGCCACACTCCAGCCGATATCGCGGTCGCCACAAGCAGCAGGATGACTAGCGGGTTCTGAAATTCGGCGAGAAACTTGCTCCATTCGGGCACTTTCCGGGCGGGAGCCAGTTCGTTCTGGCCGAAACGTTCGAGCCGGGTGCTGGCCTCCTGTTCGCTCAATCCGAGATGCGGGTCCGTGCGGAGCCCGTCCAGGACCTCCCGAACCGGCTGCTGATAGGGCGACGTATCTTTGGTTCGGAGTGACATGGTTACCTCAGGACACGATTCATTTCCCGCAATCCCACAAAACCACAGCTTTCGCAAAAATAGACTCAACCGTCGGCTGCTCTTATACATGAATCCTGGCGCCAGCGCGAGCGGTTTACCGTCGCCGACCAGCAGCTCCTAGATCGGGTAATCGGGATGCACCAAAATTCGGAACCACCTCGCGTTACACATTTACATCGCCGAGGAACATGCAACTTGAGTGGGGCCGTACTTACCGGCGTGTTAAGAAAAGTTTGACTCCATTCATGAACATCTGCACCGCAACCATAACGAGCAACATACCCATCAATCGCTCCATCGCGATAAGGCCTGGCTCGCCGAGTATTCGATAGAAGAACGTGGATGCAAGCAGAATGACGGCGCTCGCAGCCCAAGCGATCGTCAGTGCTGCAACCAGGATCGGCATGTTTCCAAGGTGCGGGCCGTTGCAGCAGGAGCAAGGTGGCAAGCACCGAAGGACCGGCGAAAAGCGGAATGGCCAGAGGGACCAGAAACGGCTCGCCGAGCGGCGGATCTTCTACGGCCGCCAGCTCGCCGGGAAAAATCATTCGAATTGCAATAAGGAACAGAACAATACCTCCCGAGACGCTTATGGTCGCCTGATCCAGACCGAGGAACTGCATGACGTAATCACCAAGAAACAAAAACGCGAGCGGCACAACATATGCCAACAGGATTCCGCGTACCAGAACAACACGGCGCCGTTCTGGCGGGACCATGCTTAATACAGTCAGATACAGGGGATGTTCCCGAGAGGGTCCATTGTAAGGATCAAGGGAACAACTGCTGAGAGCATGTCCACCCGGGGATGATACACCGGCCGCCCGGTGCCGCATGGTGGAGTAGAGTAACGGTTTCCGCACCTTATGTGCGTGAGACACCTGTGGTATCGATCATGCGGATCGCCATCCGCCAGGCCTGTGTCACTTGTCGGGAGAAGTGAAGGACTGTCGCGATAACCAGTTCTTTGCGGCAATCAAATCGTCTTGCCCGAGTTCATGTCCGCCCTCGTGCCAGAAAACGCGCCAGCGGCCTCAAGCATACGAGCGAGCATCTCAACCTGTTCGTGAGAAACGATTGGATCGCGTCTGCCTGGCGCCAGCAGCACATGCACGCGGTGGAGATCGGGGCGAAATCCATCGGGAAAGGAACCATCGGACGAAACAGAACTGCGCCCGAAAGCAGGTGAGGATAAAGGAGCATCAGGCTCGAGGCGTTATTGGCGCCATTAGAATACCCCACCCCCACGATACTTTTGTTTCGAAACCCGTACCGCTGGGCCGCGGATGTGACAACATCGGCAAGCTCGTGTGTGCGGAACTTGAGATCATCAACATCGAATACCCCTTCGGCAAGCCGGCGAAAAAAACGGGGTATTCCGTTTCGAGAACCTTGCCCCGAGGGCTGAGTAGCGGGCATCCGGCCATAGAGCGTTACCAATGAGCAAGAGGTCTTGTTCATTGCCGCCAGTTCCATGCAGCAGAAGCAGAGTAACCGGTGAATCCGGTTCCGCCGCCGGAACGAATTGCTGGATGAAGCCCAACTCTGGTTGCGTCATGATCGTCACTCATGCTGGACTGCTAGAGGTAAACGAAGTTTCGGTAAGGCTTGCTCGATCCGCGCGCGGGCCGGTTCGAGCCAGGACGGCAAGACCAGATGCGAACCCAGTTGCTCGGCAGGTTCATCGACGGCAAACCCGGGTGGATCCGTTGCGATCTCGAAAAGTACTCCGCCGGGCTCACGAAAATAAATCGAATGAAAATACTTCCTATCGATGATAGGCGTGACGTTGTACTGGAGAGCTGTCAATGCCCTTTGCCATTCTTGTTGCTGCGCATCCGTCGGCGTCCGCCACGCGACGTGATGGACGGTACCCACGGAGACGCGCCCCGGCCGGCCCGCGGGCGTACAAACGACATCGACAAGCGTACCGGCGCCAGTGGAGGAAGTGGAATAGCGAAACCGGTTGCCGCTAGTGGCGGTGGGCGTGAAGCCCATAGTTTCCGTCAGAAGTGAAGCTGTTCGTTCGTATCCTTCCTCGCACAATGTCACGTGATGAAAACCCCGAATGGCGAAGTCGAACGGCACCGGTCCTCTGCTCCACGCATGATCTGGATTTGCAGCAGCGGTGCTGATCAGCTCCAATTGCAGGCCGTCGGGGTCGGAAAAAGACAGAACTGCCTCGTCGAACACCGAATGGGCTTCCTCAAACTGCATGTGATGCTCTGCCAGTCGCTTCTTCCAGTACGGGAAGGATTGCTCGGGTGTGGCAAAGGATGTGACAGTTAGTTGTCCCGTGCCGATCCTGCCTCGTATACCGTCCGGCCACGGAAAAAATGTCAGGATCGTGCCGGGGTGGCCCTGCCCGTCGCCGTAGTACAAGTGATACGTCGTTGGATCGTCGAAGTTGACGGTGAGCTTGACAAGTCGCAAGCCGAGAATACCAGCGTAGAAATCTATGTTCGTTTGCGGATCGCCGGCAATGGCGGTGACGTGGTGTATTCCGAGCACTTGTTTGTCCATAGCGTCCTCTCAAATATTAGATTCAGGAACAAGCGAACACTCGTTTGACAACTGAAACGCGAGTGGTACAACAAGCAATTACGAGACATTGTCGAAGGCATATTGAGTGTCGAGCTCGATCCATTTCAACAGCTACTCGCAATGGGTCGCTAAAAATTTGCGGATCTTCTCCCTTTTGCCTGCCCGGCATAATGGCGTTCTCGCAGAACTTGCCGCTGGAACCCGCGATAGCCTCAGGCCCGGAGTTTCTATCCTTCGACGAATTGAAAAGAGTGGGCGATTACAGCGGAACCAAGGGCGATCTTGGAATGAAGCGTACCAATCATCCCACAATGCGTACTTATTCCCGTCGCTACTTTCACCGGCATGTCGAATCGACAACTTGCATTTTCCGTTCATTTGGGAAATCCGCGAAGGCGGCCTGTTCGAACTCTTGAGAATTTTCGGTTTGCGGATGGTTACACATTCGACTTCAGAGGCATTGCAGAACGGACACTCAACAACAAACAGCGGACGTTGGCCAGACAGCAATCAGAGAGGGTTCAAGAGATTCGTTCCCACCTACGCATTTGAAAGGAATTTCGGCGGCTGGGCGGGCCAATTTAATTTGGATTGGTTTTTCGTCAAGCTTTCATCCAGAACCCTCGCGATGTTCACGCGGCTATCGATTTGCACCATTTCCCGATCACGATGCGGGAGCTGAATGAATTGGTCAAAGAGCGGATTTCGGATCACCCGCGCATGACAGCCGAGCTGCCAATTGTGGAGCCGCAATTATCGAAGCGTGGGCCTCGTCACGGCAATTGAAATAGGTCGCGCCATACTATTCCCATGCGCATCGAAGACAATATTGTTGGCCTGGATCTGGGGACGTCCAGCGTGCGCGCGCTTCTGTTTGACAGCAGCTTCTCCAGTTGGCCGGGCCTCGGTTTGCGGAAGAAATATGAGTTCACAACGCGGCTTGATGGAAGTGTGGAAGTCGATCCAAAGCTGCTGCTCGAATTGACCTGCGAGTGTCTGGACGCGCTTCATAGCCAGATGGCAGAGAAGGGGCTGATGGCGTCTGGAGTGGCGATAAGTACGTTCTGGCATTGCTTTCTGGGATTGGATAAAGATGAACAACCGACTTCACCCATCGTGCATTTGTTCGATACGCGTTCGACCCGGCAGATGGAACAGCTCACCAATACATTCGATGCAGGCTGGATACACGCTATAACCGGCTGTATGCCGCACACCAGTTACTGGCCGGCCAAATTGCTGTGGCTGCGGGAAAAGCACCCTGAGGCGTTCCGGGCCAGTGTGCGATGGGTTTCCGTGGGCGAGTTTTTGCTGTTGACCTTCACCGGGGTTGGCGCGGAATCCACCTCGATGGTCTCTGCGAGCGGCATTTGGGATCAACGCAAACGAGATTATTGCGAAGAGATTCTACGTTTCCTCGGTATAGACCGGAATCAGCTCGCTCCCGTGGAAATGCTGGATCAGCCGCGGCGCACGCTCGATTCTGGATTTGCCGCACGTTGGCCGCTATTCCACGGCATTCCGTGGTACCCGGCGTATGGTGATGGAGCGTGCAACAGTATCGGCAGCGGCTGCTCGACTCCGCAGCGCTTTGCGTTGATGGTTGGAACCAGCGGCGCAATGCGAGTTGTCGTGAAGGAGAATTTCGTCACGATACCTTCTGGAATCTGGTGCTATCGCGTCAATCGCGAGCGATTCATTCTGGGGGGAGCGATTTCAAACGGAGGCGTGGTGTTCCGTTGGGCGAAGCGGACGTTGCAACTTCCGCCGCATGCAGAAGAGCAGATCGCGCAACGCGAGCCTGGCTCGCATGGCTTAACTGTATTGCCCTATTTTGCCGGGGAGCGATCTCCTCACTGGCGGCCCGACCTGCGCGCCGTTATCACCGGAATGAGCCTCGCGAGCAGGCCTTCGGACATTCTGCAGGCATGCCTTGAGAGCGTCGCTATGTCGTTTAAGCAAATCTATGCACTGCTCACGCGCCCGTTTCCAGCGCCTGCTCAGGTGATCGCCTCGGGCGGGGCCCTCCTGCGCTCGAAAGTATGGCTACAGATGATGGCCGATGCGCTCGGCCATCCCGTTGTCGCATCGAAGGCGGCAGAGGCATCGAGCCGTGGAGCTGCCATCATTGCAGCCGAACAGATGGGATTCCTCGGTGATCTGGACGCCGCATCTCCTCAACTCGGAGCAACGGTCCATCCGAAACCCGAGCGCGTTCGTGCCTATCAGCGCATGCTGCTGCGAGATGAAAGACTGTTCGAAGCGTTATATGGCAGAAATTCAGTCTTTGACCCACCGGAGTACTCGCCTTCGCTCGGCAAAACGGCGGCTCCGTTTTCAAGCGCGTGAGCGTCGGTCAAACCGGTTTCTGCCATGCTCGTCGTAAACTCCGTTAGATGTTCCTTGCGCCTCTCTGGAACACTTCCGTTGCGCATCCACCAACTCCGGGGACAGCCTGCTTTCGCCGCTATGGAAAATCGACGTCTGTCCAGCGCCCTGAGCCCAACCGTGCCGCAGAGCCCAGCCGGAGATAAAGCCGATCCACAAAAAATTCCCAGCATTTCAAGAGTGCACGTCGGCCCATAATCCCTCCGAGTGGAATTTGACGGTAGCAAACTCACTTGTGATATGACATCTATCGATGGCTCTGAGGAGACGTGAATTCCTGGGAACGCTTGCGACCGGTCTTGCCGCGAGCGGGACGTCCCCTTTCCCCAGCGAGGCGCAGGATGTTGGAATGGGGTCGAGAAGCGGCAGCGCCAAAAGGTTTGAAGCCCCATACACGCTTGAAGTGAAGACTCCGCATGTGAGATGGGCAAACCCGCTGCCCGGCGGCGCGATTCACCTTCTCGCTGCGCCCACAGTCGGCGAGGGGCGCACACTTGTGGAGCTGGCACAGCGGCTGTCGCTCGATCTCACCACGGTGAGTATCGATCCTGATTGGGATGTGAACAAATGGACGATGTCGTTTGGCGCGGATTACGGGGCGCGCGCCGAGAAGGGCGATCTGAAGCTCGTTTATTCCTATCTTGAACAGGAGCTCACTAGTACAAAACACTTCGATGCCATTCTCCTGCCGCTCAATCATGGGTGGGATATGCTCACCAGCGCGTCGCGCGATGCGCTGGTTCGCCGCGTAAAGGAGGGCTGTGGGCTCGTGTTGATCAGGCCCGGCGGCGAACTCTCTCCGCTATCGCCGGTGGACGCGCAGACTTCCACCGAGTCCGAATTCGAAGAACGGGAACATGCAGAGCACACGGAGTCATCGCCCTGGCGGCGGACCGAAGAGCACTACATCTCGCGCGCAATACCCGTTGAGACATTCCCGTTCGGAGATATTCAGAGTTACATTTATCGCGCCGCACCGGACGCGACGGTGCTTATCCGAACTCAATCCGGGAATCCCGTGCTCGCTGTGCGTCAGTCGGAAAGAGGACGGGTGGTGGCCTTTGGTTACCGAAACCAGGGATTGAGCTGGCGAATGCCAATGGAGGCGCGTGGGCATTTCGTCGACGCTTCCTGGGAATATTTTTACTCGCTGCTCGTGCGCGCGATCATCTACGCGGCGGCCCGGGAGCCCAGGTCGGTTTCGGATTTTACTTCCCGGAAGACAGTCTGGCGGCTGCGTGATGAGTACAACCAGGTACTGCAAGCGGGCGAGGGCCGTGCTCCGCAATTCACCAATTTGGCGCCAGGCCGGTACTTTCTCGAACAACAGCTTCCGGAGGACTGGAAGATCACGTCTCTCGAATCAGGGCAGCCTGAAAAAATCGAGGACCTCAAAGCTGAACCGAAAGTGATCGCCGAAGGCGGGAGTGTAGATGTCCGGTGGCAAGCGGGACGCCCGGTACGCATCGAACTGATTGACGGCTTCGGACGAGTGCTTGCGCGCGCGGAAGGAAGCGGCAGCGTCCGCCTCAACGCGCTGCGACCGCTTACGCATTCCGGGTTCGTACGCGCCATAATCGGCGCCACCATTCAACAGATACCTGTGCGTTTCGTCGCAGCCTCGCGCGAGTGGAGCGATTACGAAGTCATTCTCCCCTGGTACGGTCCAAAGTCGTACCAGCCGTGGATTCCTGCGCTCGATGAGCAGTTCCGCCGCATCGGAATTTCGATTCTTGCCGATCCCGATCGCAATTTCAAGATGATGGTCAGCGCGCACTTGCCCGGGTTCGGCATTTACTGGTACCGGCGCGAACAGTATCTTCAGCGCAAAGCCGATTACTTGAGGACAAAAGACACAAAATACCTGACCCGCGAAGTCACGCTCGAGTCTCCTGCGTTCGAAACGGGCATTCGCGAGCAGTTGGGAAAGTCCGTACGCCCGCTTGCGCCGCTCAAGCCGATGGCCTGTTATCTTGCAGATGAATCGTCACTAACGTTCTATGCCGATGCGTTTGATGTAGACTGGGCGCCGGAATCGCTTGCGGGATTGCGCCGCTGGCTACGCGGGGAATATGGCGATCTCGATGCGCTGAACGCTTCCTGGGGCACTGCTTTCCGCAGTTGGGATGCCGTGGAACCCATGACCACAGAACGCGCGCAAAAGCACGGCAATTACGCACCATGGGCCGACCACCGCGCCTATATGGAAACGGAATTTGTAAATGCGTTTGGAAAGGCGGCCGATCTCGTTCACGAAATTGACCCCCAGCTTCGCGCTTCAATCTCGGGCACCCAAGTTCCAACAGCACATAACGGATGTAACTGGTACCGGATTGATCAGGTGATCGATTATCTGCAGCCGTACTCGGGCGGCGGCCAGGATGCGATGCACTATCTGTTCCGCCCTGGATTGACGATAACCGGATTCACGGGCTACGGTCTGGTTGGAGATCGAGCGCAACATGAGCAATGGCGACGCCTGTTTTACGGCCACAGCGGAGCTTCCATCTTCTGGCAGTACACGCTGCTCAACCCGGATCTGACTCTGAGCGCTCAAGGCGAGGCGCTGGCAGAGGCGTTCGGACATCTGCAATCAGGCATTGCTCGCGTCTTCATGAATTCGACGGTTCATGAAGACGGGGTTGCCATCCATTTCTCGATGCCCAGCATCCGTGGTTCATGGATCACGGACGGAAAGATCACGGCCGGGGTCGGAGGTAGCGAAGGCAAATCTTCGGCAAACTTTGCCGAACTGGCAAAGCGCCGCAAGACATGGGTAAAAGAACTCGAAGCGAACGGCGTGCAATTTCGATTTCTTGCCACCGCACAGATCGAATCCGGCATGCTCGATCGCTATCGAGTACTGATTCTGCCGTATTCGATTGCAGTAACCGATAAAGAAGCGAAGGAGATCGAGCGTTTCATGGCTCGGGGCGGCGTTGTTTACGGAGACGAGCAGACGGGCCGCATGGACGGACGGTGTTATTGGCGCAAACAGCCGCTTTGGGATGAGCGGACAAAAGGCTTTATGCGAACCGGGCCGAGAAATACCGGAGTGCAGCGCGACTTTGGAGGCCCGCACCTGGTAACGGTTCGCAAGTTTGGCAATTCGGAGTTGATTGGCATTTTGCCCGAGAAGCCGGCAACGATTCGTCTCCCCGAAACCACAGCTTTTCGCTACGACCTTCTGCGTGGAGGGATGGCAGCGGCGGCGGTCGAAGCCGGGCCCGATAAGCCCGTTCTGATTGTGACGCGCAAATCGCACATTTCAAAACTCACGATCGACAAAAACCTGAAAATCACTGTGCGTGATGAACATGACCAACCGGTGGACCTCTCGGTGGTGCGTGCCGAGGTCATCGATCCCGATGGACATTTGATACGCCACTACACTTCGAACCTGACTGTGCGGGATGGAGGCGCATCCTTCGAGATCCCCTTTGCGATTAGCGATACCAAAGGCGCGTGGCGAGTACAGGTGCGGGATGTCCTCAGCGGTCTGACTGCCGCGACGTCGATCGTGCGCGCATAACTCCGCTATTTGCCGGTAATTTGGCGGAATACGCGCAGAAGATCGAATTTGGGCTTCGAGTCTATCCGACGATTGCCGGAACCCTGGGGTGCGGCGGCAAGAAGATAGCAATGGATTCGGTGCTGATCATAGCGGAGCACGGCGATTACCCGGTAAACGACATTGGACAGAAACTATATCCGAGATATGAGTTCTTCCAGCAATGCGTGAAAGTGTTCGAGCAGGATAAGCGAGCGGCGCCGGCTGGAAACGCCTGAGCTGTCGGTGAAATGCCGGGCTCCGAAATCGCCGCAGTATTGCCGCGCATAAAGCAGGGATTCGCAAGCGCCTCGTGGCATACAATCGCCATCATGATAAAACTGCTGCCGTTGCTCCTGCCGGGCCTCGCCGCATTCCTGTTCGCGAATGCGAACAACTCTGGCGATTCAATTGTTCATCAGATTCGCTCACATCACAAAGGCATTGCGATCTGGTGGACTGGGAACGACGGCTGGCTCATCAAGTCCGGCGACCTCCTGATCGGTACGGATCTCACGCTTGACAACGACGACAAGGTGCAAGCGCCGCCGGTTACCGCCGCAGAGATTGCCGCCGACCTGGACGTGGTATTCGTCACGCACCATCATGGCGACCATTGCAATCCGGAAACACTGCGAATTCTGGCACAGCGCGGAAAATGCATATTCGTTTTACCGAGTCCGTGCCTGAAGGAGCTATCCGGCATTGATATACCTTCCAATCGCCTGATAATACCCGAGCCACTGCACCCGTTTACGGTGAGGGGAATTCGTGTTGAGCCGATCCACGCCATACACGGCAATCAGGAGTTCACGGTTCTTACGCGCGAGCCTGATTTCATCGATAAAATCACTCACAATTGCGGCTACGTGCTTGAGATCGGCGGTAAGCGGTTTCTCGAGCCGGGAGATTCGGTCTTAACGGAGGAGCATTTGTCATTGAAGAATATAGATGTCCTCTTCGTCTCCCCAACTGTGCATAACATGTACATCGATCGCTCGACCATCCTTATAAACCACCTGGAGCCGGCGTATATCTTTCCTCAACACTTTGGAACCTACAAGGAAAACGAAGAGGAATTGTTTTGGAAGCGCGGCTATCCGGACGAACTCAAACTTCGGCTCACGCCGGAACTCCAGCGGCGATTTCACAAACTGAGACAGGGCCAGATGTTCGAGATTGAATAACGTGGGTGCCCCCCTGACTTCCGTCAGAGGCCGCTTGCTGACCGGCTTGGTGTGCTAGCCGGGGCTAATCGCAACCGACAGTCTAAATCGAAACCGTGGCAACGTATAGCCTTTCGCCGCCAAGACTTTGGCCATATCCTCGTTGGCTACGACCCAATCGTGCATGTTATCGCGCATGCTGTTGGAGTTATAGAGATCACGGTCGCCGACTTCCATCCAAATCCTGATGGGCTTCTTTGGGGAGTTGGGTATCAGGGACTCTTGAAATCCTCATGCGCCGTGCGGAGTTTCGGGGTTAGGTGGCCATTGCTGATTCACGAACGTCCCGGAGTAACTGAGGACGCGATGGTACACGCTCTCTTCAGACGTTCAAGGACTTCAGGTAAGGCACGCTCGGCGGCATCAGCGCCGGATCCTCTTCAAGCTCGACGAAATAGTTCTTCACGCCGCCTGTTTTTGCGGCTGTAAAGACGGCCTTCCAATCCACGACGCCCTTGCCCAACGGAACCTCGCGGAAGCCAGACTTGGTGGAGGCGTCCTTCACCCAGTCCTGGCAGTGCATGGAGAGGTAGCGGCCCGAATACTTATGGAAGTAGGTCACTGGGTCATAGCCCTCCTGGAAGGCGGAGACCTGAAACTGCAGTTTGGTGGTGGCGGGATTGAGCTCGGCGATCATCATGTCGTAGACCGGTTTGCCGCCGATGTATTTGGAGACGAAGCCTTCATTGTGCAGCAATGCGACGATGCCTGCGGCGTGGGCCTTTTCGGCGAAGGCATTGAAGGGCTCGACGTAACGTTTCACGTCGTCGACAGTCTCGGTACCCTTAGAATCGAATGGTCCAAGCGCGGCGATTGCCATCTGCGTCATGCCGAACTCCTTCGCATAGGCGATGCTCTCGTCCGGCTTTTGAAAGAGCTCGGTTGGCGCCCAGTGCGCGGAGATGCAGCCCAGTCCCCAATCGCTCAGCATGCGCCGCAACTCCTGCGGCTTATATTGCTGGAGGCTCGAAAAATCGGCGTAGCCGTATGGCGAGCAAAGCTCGATCTGAGTGAACCCTGCTGCACGCAATCGCTTCATGGTGCCGGCGAAGTCCGTACTGATCGACTTGCGCACAGGATAGGTCTGGCAGCCGATCGGCAGGCCAAGCGGATTGGCAGACAGATATCGCGTGCCGGTGAAGAGAGCCGACGCAGCAGCCCCTCCCATGAGAAACATTCTGCGATTGATCCTGTGCATGATCCCTCCTTAAGGGACAAAAAAGACTATAACATCTGCAGGAAGACCGCCTGTGACCGCCTGTGGCCGCCGCTAGCTGTAGCTTCGGCGCAGATAGAGGGCATCTTCATCATGGGCGATCGGCACCGAGAAGGTGATTTTCGGTACTGATTCGTGTGCGACAAGCTTTTTCCTGTGGAGAACTCGACTATCACGGTTAATACTAGGTGCCATCACGCTAATACGTGGTATATTCTTAATATCGAATATTCCTATATAATTGCTAATGCAGGATGCACTCCGTCAATTTAAGGCTGATTTTTTCCAGGCTCTGGCCCACCCCACCCGCATTGCCATTGTGGAGCAGCTAAGAGAAGGTGAGCTTTCGGCCGGCACTATTATTGAGCGGCTCGGTATTGAGCAAGCGAACGCCTCGCAGCACTTGGCCATACTGCGTGCGAAGAATATTCTCGTGAACCGCAAAGCCGGCAATCAGGTTTTCTACTCGGTTCGCGATCGTCGCATTATTGAAATTCTCGACATCATGCGTCAATACTTCCATGCTCATATGAGCGAGGTGCTCGCCACCCTGAAAGAGATCGGCAAAGCCGATAAGGTCCGAAGATGATGGCCGTGGAAATTTGGGCAGAGATAGCCGCTTAATGGACGCGCGTCAGGCCCGGCTGCGCGAGGTGGTAAACCACGCGGCGCACTTGCTTCCGATGCAGGGTCCTATCGGGGTCTTCATCCATCACAACACCCTGCACGCATTCCAGCATTTACCTTTCGAAGAGGCCGTGATCGAGGCCGCTCAGATCTTCGGCGCTGAACCCTACATGGCCGAAGCCGCGTACCGCGCCGAGTTCGCACGCGGCCGCATCCATCCGGAAGATATCGACGCGGTACTCAAAAGCGAACCCGACGCGATGGTTTTTCCGGGTCTCACCCGGCGCTCGCTGTGGCGAGCCATGATCACGCCGGGCGTAAGAGTGTTCGATGCAGCCACTATTATGTGGCGGGCCGAACAGGGGGATCTGGCGAGAGACTTCCGCCAGCCGGCGCTGCATGCGTTGTTTGCCGCCTGTTTCGCCCGTACTGTGGCACACGAGCAAGAGCCCGAGCCCGCGCGCTCCGTGGACGAGGTCATCCACCCATGGATGATCCGGTTGTGCGCCGTGTTCCTGGATCAGGGCATCGCCTATTGGTCCATGCCGAAACGCGAGTTGGGATTCTATCAAAGCGTCCGGGCGCTGCTGTCGCAGGGTGGTGGCATCTTCCCGAGATATCTAACTGGCTTGGATGAAGAGTTCCAGCGGCAGGCATGCCTCTCCTTCTCCGCATGCGACGCAGTGCTCGATTATCTCGATTCTCAGCATTTCCGCGAAGGCGACTGGCATAAGATCCTGCAGACCGAGCTGCTCGCCTTGCCGGGTTGGGCGGGATTGATGCGGAGGCTCGAAGAGGATCCGAGCCTTGCTCCTCACAAATCTCTGCCCTGTTCACTAGTGGACTTTCTGGCGGTGCGTTTGACCATGACCCGCGTCGCCTCACGCAGGAGCGCGGGGGAGTCCCATCCGCAAGAGAACCCGCTGAAGACTGAGGAAATGCGCCGCCTGAGCCGAACCGCTCGTGTGTACGACGCCGCCCGTGTTGTCTCTCTCTCCGCTGGCGAAGTACAAACGCTTTCCGGAGACGAGTGGGCCGCGTTCGTGAGCGAAGTGAAAGCCTCTAATGGCTGGGAGCGACGCCGCATCCTCCACCTTGCCTATGAGCGTTGGCATGAACGCCATGTCCTGGGCGGGTTGGCGAGCAATCGGAAGTATCGGGGCTTATCCGAAGTTCCATCGAGGCCTGCCGCGCAACTCTTCTTCTGCATTGATGAGCGCGAGGAATCGATGCGGCGCGCGCTCGAAGAAGTAGACCCGGACTTAGAGACGTTCAGTGCGGCTGGGTTCTATGGCGTAGCGGTGAACTACAAGGGGATCGATGACCCGCATGGCGCCGCGTTTTGCCCGGTGACCGTGAAGCCTCGGCACACCGTTCTCGAGCGGCCGAAAGCGGAAGACAACGTATTGCACGAAAGGCGCCGCCTGCGCAGACGGCTGGTCGGATGGCTGACGCAGAATTGGTTTGTGTCATCAAGGACGCTCATGCGCGGCTGGCTCTCGACGGCCACGCTTGGATTGCTGTCCTTGGTTCCGCTGATTGGTCAATTGCTCGCGCCCAGGCGTTACGCCCAACTTCGTGAACGGCTGAATAAGGCGTTCCTGCCCGAGCCGCGGACAGAGTTGGCATTCATGCGGAACACCGTTCAATCGCAAGAGGCGGTTGCGGGGCTGCTTCTCGGCTTCGCCGCTGAAGAAAAAGCTGCGATCGTGGCAGGCATTTTGGAGCCGGCTGGCTTAAAACGCGGCTTCGCGCGCATTGTGGTTGTCCTCGGCCACGGATCAACAAGTCTGAACAACCCGCACGAATCGGCGCACGATTGCGGAGCGTGCGGGGGACGCCGTGGCGGACCTAATGCGCGGCTCTTCGCAGCTATGGCGAACCGGCCCGAAGTGCGTCAGGCGCTGTGGCAGCAAGGCATCGAGATCCCGAACGATGTCTGGTTCATCGGCGGCTATCACGATAGTTGCAGCGATGACGTGGAACTATACGACGTCGATGCACTTCCCGCCACGCATCGAATCGATCTGGAGCGCGTTCGCGGCTCGCTCGATAAGGCAAGAGCACGCAACGCGCAGGAACGCGCGCGCCGGTTTGAGCGGTGTCCGCCAAATGCTTCGCCCGCTACCGCCCTCGCTCACGTAGAAGAGCGCAGCGAACATCTTGCCGAACCGCGGCCCGAGTATGGGCATTGCACGAACGCTTTTTGCGTGATCGGCAGGCGCAGCCTTACACGCGGGCTCTTTCTAGACAGGCGGTCATTTCTGGCTTCTTATGACGCGAACCAGGATCCTGATGACCAGAGCCTGGCGCAGGTGCTGGCCGCCGTTGTACCCGTCTGTGCAGGTATCAGTCTGGAATACTACTTCTCTTTTGTCGATAACTACCGGTACGGCTGCGGCACAAAATTGCCGCATAATATCACGGGCCTGGTGGGTGTGATGGACGGGCACGCGAGCGACTTGCGAACAGGATTGCCTTGGCAGATGGTTGAGATTCACGAGCCGGTGCGCGGGCTTTTTGCCGTTGAGACAACGCCGGAACGGCTTACAAAAGCCATCGCTGCAAGCGCTTCGCTAAAAGAGTTGGTAAAACACCGCTGGGTCCGTTTCGCAACCATCGATCCGGCATCGGGCCGCGTCCATGTCTGCAGAGACGCCGGCTTTGAGGAATTCAACGGGCCCGTAGAACGTCTGCCGGTAGTCTTCTCCTCTGCCGAGTGGCATCAAGGCAAGCTCGAACATCTCCCCATGTGTTGGATTGAAACTCAAGCGAAAGGCCTATAAACATTGGACCTGTCGCAAGCTCTCCTGCTCTTCGTTGTCCTGGCGCCCGGCGTGGTGTTCAGCGTTATATCCTTGCTCTGGCTGCTGGGCTGGGTTCCCAAAGAACGTGTCGTATCCGGCATAACCGGAATCGTGTTTGCGGCGTCCATTTTCGCGCTTGCGGCGATCATCTGGAACGTTGGCGCCGGTCCCGTCGTCATCAAATTCCGCGATTGGTTTGCCGTCGGCGAATACCACTTCCCGCTTGTCCTGATGGCGGACCGGCTTTCTCTGCCGTTCCTCGGCATGACGGTGGTTCTTTCGGGGCTCATCGGACAATTCTCGACCACCTACCTGCATCGCGACCATGGATTTCTGCGTTTCTATCTGCTGCTGCTCCTTTTCGCGTTCGGATCCTTGCTCGCATTTGCCGCCGGTTCTTTCGATTTGTTGATAGGCGGATGGGAAGTCGTCGGCATCACTTCAGTCCTGCTGGTCGCTTTCTTCGAGCAGCGGCCGGCGCCGGTCGAAAACGCTCTTCGCGTTTTCACCATTTATCGGGCCTCCGATATCGGTTTGCTCCTCGGCGTGTTCGCTATGCATCAATGGGCAGGCACCGCTTCGTTCGCTGGGGGATTCCCTCAGCTAACGGCAACGCGGGCAGCGGTCGTCGGTTTGCTTCTGCTGTTTGCGGCTGCCGGTAAGGCGGCGCAAGTTCCCTTCTCTGGCTGGCTTCCGCGCGCGATGGAGGGCCCCACGCCATCCAGCGCGATCTTTTACGGCGCTATCTCGATCCATGCCGGCGCCTATCTGTTGCTCCGCGCTCAGCCGCTTCTGGCCCATTCCGGACTGGCCTCCGCGCTGGTGATTCTTATTGGCGTATTGACGGCCATCCACGGCACCATCGTCGGCCGGGCAACAGCAGATGCGAAAACATCCCTCGCTTACGCTTCGTTAACCCAGGTGGGTGTGATCTTCGTCGAGATTGGAATTGGCTGGGCGTGGATTGCCGTGCTCCACACGCTCGGGCACGCCACGGTTCGGACACTGCAGTTCCTGCGCTCTCCTTCGATGCTTCATGATTATCATCAAATGCACTCTGCGGCCGGAGGTGAACTCGTGCAGACCGGAAAACATCTGCGAGCGTTCTTCCCGGAGCGTTTTCAATTGTGGCTCTACCGCTGGGCGCTCGATCGCGGTCATCTCGACACGATTCTCGATAGGCTTGTGGTCGACCCGCTCCTGTGGCTGTCGCGCATTTTTGCAAAGCTCGACGGCATTGCCTTCGGCGAGATCACGAAGAGGCATGAAGAACCGGCAATTTCTCTTCCGGTAGACGCCGGGGTGCGAGGCAACTGATGTCTGATCCTTCGTTGGTTCTTACCGTTGTTGCGATCTCAGTGCCTTGGTTCGCGGCGATCATGGCTGCAATTACGCAGCGTCAGGCGCGCGCGCTTGGCTTCAGCGCGTCGTTCATTTCCCTCGTCGCAAGCACGCTGCTGCTGAATACAACATCAGCGTCTGAATCGTTGAATGCGGCATTGATGGTCCTGTTCTCTTCCGTTACGCTTGGCGCGATACTTGTCTTACCGCGTCGCGACTGCAACTCCCCCACCATCGGCGGAATCCTCTTTCTGCTTGGATCGACGCTGCTAGGCTACGCAACCGAGAACTTGCTTGTTCTGCTCGCTGCCTGGATTTTGACTACCGTGCCCTTCTATCTGCCGCGGTTGTTCCGTGCTCTGTGGCGGCCGCGCCTAAGCCTATTCATTTCGAGTCTGGCCCTCGCGCTGGCTATTGGCATCATTGCGGCGAGCGGCCATTCCTTAACGATCCACGAGTTGCGCGGAAAAAGTCCCGGTGGGATTGCCCCTTTTGCTCTCCTGGTGGTTGCTGTAGTTTTTCGCAAAGGAATCTGCCCTGCGCACGCCTGGGTGGCGGATGCCATCGAGGGCGGCCCTGTGCTTCCCGCCGCTCTTCTGCTGAATGGCCATTTCGGCGCGCTGCTCGTGGCAAAGTTCATTGTGCCGGTGTTTCCTCATACAATCCGCAATATTTTTCCCCTGCTTTCCGATCTCGCCCTGGCAACTGCGCTCTACGTCGCGATCCGTTCTCTGTCCGAGAATGCGCCGCGCCGGCTGATCGCATTCCTCGCGCTCAGCCAGTCGGCATGTATTTTGGCTGGACTCGAAAGCCGGACGACGGAAGGAATCACCGGAGCGCTGGTTCACTGGATTGTGGTATCGGTCTCCACCATGGGACTGTTCGATGTCTTGCGATTGTTGGAGGTTCGTTTCGGCGAGAACCTGACCGCCGGCACCCATCTCGGTTTAGCCGGGCACGCTCCACGGTTGGCGGTGTTCTTTCTTGTATTCGGTCTTGCGCTGGTCGGAATGCCCGGCACGCTTAGCTTCTGTTCACAAGATCTTTTGATTCATGGAACACTACAGTCTCACCCGCAAACGGGACTACTGCTGCCCATAGCCATTGCCTTGAACGCTGTGAGCTTTTTCCGCTTGTTTACGCGGCTATTCCTCGGCAAGCGCCGTACAGGTTTCACGATCATAGCGGATGCCCTTCCGCGC
>JAICLJ010000099.1 GCA_025927575.1 Bryobacteraceae bacterium
AAATATTGCTTCCAGACGCGGTTCAACGGGCCTTCGTCGGAGTAGTTCGTAAGATAGACCTGCACATAAACAACGTGCTCCATCGTCAAGCCCGCGCCTTCAACTACGGCCTTTATGTTTTCCAAGCACTGACGGAGCTGGCCGTCTTCGTCTTTAGGAATCTGTTGATCGGCGGTCGCGGCGCCCATGCCTGAGACATAGAGAAATTCACCGGAAACGATACCGGGGCTATAAGCGCCTGCGGGTTTTACTCCGGCGGGAAACACGGCTTTCCGATCCGCCGCGGAGGCGAGCAGCGCGCATGTAGTGAGGATAAACACAGCGGTCAATGTCCGCATACGATAGTTAACCTTTCGGAAATTTCCAGATACGAAGCGCATTTTTTCCAAGAATTAGCTCCCGGTCTTCTGGAGTATAAAAGTCGAGAGCTTGATCGACAAACGCCAGCTCTTTGTCCATGGGCAGTTCCCAGCGCGGTTTTGGATAACCTGTTCCCCAGATTAGTTGTTTTCCGCCGAATTCTTCGTAGGTGGCCTTAAAAAACGGGTACGTATCGCGATACGGATATTGTTTTGTCAACGAGATTTCGTACGGCTCGGATGCGCTGACCCAGACTTGCGGGAACCGCTTCAAGCGAAACATCTTGCGGAAGTCCGTCCAGGGATCGGGGGCCTGTAAGTCGGGCTTTCCTAGATGATCGATCACAATCTTCACGCCGGGGAACCGCCCCGCCATGTCTTCGAGCATGGGCATCTGGTGGGGAAGAATATAAAAATTGAATACGGCTCCGAGACGCTCCGCTTCACGCCACAGCGGGTACAACTCCTTCGAATTCAGCCACGTGGACTGGGGGTGATAAATCGGACTGAAGCGCATCCCTTGAAAGCCGTGCTCCTCCATCCAGTATCGAAGCCGGGCCGCTGGATCCGGATCATGAGGATTAAGAAGACCGTGCGCCACGAAGAGCTGTGGATAACGATGCAGCGAGTAGCTGATGTATGAATTGTCCCAACCGTAATAGCGTGGGTTGATCAGCACGGCATACTTCAATCCGAACTGTTTCATTTCGGAGACTTCATTCTCGATGGGCGCTTCGACCGGTACGCGCTTCAAATCAGGGCGCTCCGGATGGTGAAACGGGAATTTTGGGTTGAAGGTCCAGACTTCGAGGTGAGTATCGATGATCAGCCTACTCGGTTTCGCAGCGGCCAACCCCGCGGCGGCCATAGTCAGGAATCCCCGCCGGCTGAACGCGCTACTTCCGCGCGCCGGCATGGTCCCAGTCCTCACTGCTCATCCCGTTCAAATCCCAAACGATCTTTCCTTCACGCACCGTCAATTCGGCAACAAGTTTCCGATTGCCGCGAAGCCGCAGACGGGCCGAATCCACAAACCCGAAGTCGCCATTCACCAACCTCAGCACCGCCACATCGGCAACTGCGCCCACCGAAAGATTGCCAAGCTCTTCATGATGAATCTCGCGCGCGGGATGCCAGGTTGAGTCGGCGATCACGTCATCCAGGGGCATTCCCATAGCTAGAAATTTCGACATTACGTTCAACATGTCCTTCATGCCCGCGTTCATGCTATCGGCATGCAAGTCGGTGGAGATGGAATCGGGCACGAAGCCTTGCTGGATGGCCGGGACGGCTTGACGAAAGTAGAAACTCCCCGCTCCGTGTCCCACATCAAAGATGACGCCGCGCTTGCGAGCTTCAAATAGATACGGCAGCAGACGGCCATTTTCATCCAGCATGGGGACAACGGACAAATACGTGTGCGTATAGATATCGCCGGGACGCAAATGCTTCAAAACAAGCTGCTGAAAGGGCCGCTCCGGACGAAACGTGGCGAAATCGACCATAACGGGAATATTGGCCAGTTTACCCGCCTCGACTCCCCGATCGACGGCAATCCACTCGGGCCCGGCGTAATGGGCGACTTTGATTCCGACAACGACATCGCTGTTGCGCTTGGCGACTTCCGCCGTACGCTGTGGATCCATATCCTTCGTGTTCTGCTCAACGTCTGCGCGGCCGCCCATTCCTCTGCCGACGATATTGAGCATGGCGAACACTCGCGTCTTTTCGTGATTTATGACCTCGTCTCGAAACTCTCCGAAGTTCCGCCATCCTGAGCATCCGGCGTCCACAACTGTGGTGACACCCGTTCTGAATGAGAAGGAGTCCGCGCGCACACAATCCTCGCCGGTGTATTCACGATTCATGCTTCCGGAAAAGACATGCTCGTGCATATCGACAAGACCAGGCGTCACGTAGAGCGAAGAGACATCGATCGTCTTGCGAGCCTGCGCTGCCGGAATATCGGGCTCTACTGCCGCGATCTGGCCGTGAGCAATGGCGACATCGCGTATCGCCGAAATATGATTCTTCGCATCGACAACGTGCCCTCCCTTCAACAGGAGGTCATAGCGAGCCTGCCCAAAGGCGGCAAAGGGGATCAGAAGAAAAACGAATTTATGCATCAGACGTGTTTTTTATCAAATGGCCAGACCTGTTCGGCAGTAAGTCCACAGATCCAGCGTTTGTCATCGGCATTCAGAAAGTCAATGCGCTTCCGCGCGATGTCGATGGCCTGTGTGTAAGTGCAGTATTTCTCAACGAGCGGCCAATCGCTGCCGGCCATCAGGCGCTTTGGACCGAATACGTCGTACAGTCGCTTGATCTGCCGCTGCGAATCGAGATAAGGGTAAGGCTGCGAAGACAGTGACCACGAATGCGAAATCTTTACGAATACTTTTGGAAACCGATGAAGCGCAAGTAGTTTTTCAAGCTCTTTCGGCTCGTTCAACGGGCTGTCTGCCATGTGATCGATCACGACCGTGAGATCGGGAAAGCGTTCGATCAGCTTGGCGACATCGGGCATTCGCGTGACAGGGGCGAGCACCGTCATCGGCACTTTCAAATCGTTCGTGCGCTTCCACAGCGGCGGCATTAGCGGCCCGCGAATCCAATCTCCCGAAGCATTCGCCGCGGGGCTGATACGAACGCCGCGAAAACCGGTTTGTTCGGTTACTTCCGAAAGATGATCGGGCGCGGCAGGGTCCTCCGGGTTCACGCGGGCCACGCCTCGGAAGTATTGCGGATATTTCTTCAGGACATCGGCGAGATATCGGTTGTCCCACTTGTAATAAATCACTTGAATGACGACAGTCCGCTGCACGCCGGCATCATGCATCAGATTCAACAGCATTTCTGCGGTGGCGTCTTTATCCGGAGGATTCGTTGTACCCGGATACCAGGGGTATCGGGCGTCGTTCTTCCAAACGTGCACGTGCGAATCGACAATAGGAGCGGAATCGGCTGCGGCAGTTGATAAAGTGGCGCCTAAGGCACACAAAATAGCGTTCCTCCGGGAAACTCTCATAGCGCTAGGCTTTTGCCTGTTTGCGCGCGGTGTTCAGAATTTCGCGCAAGCGGCGCCCTACAATCAATTCTTCTCCCGGCTGCATCGTCAGTGAGATGATTTGAAGCTTGTTTTCACGCGGAGTTTTGGAATCGTGGTGGTGCTCTGAGACAGCCGATACCAGACTAGGATTCGATGCGGTTAATACTTCGATGCGAGGCTCTCCTTCTCGTAGTTGCCGGTCGCAATCGGACACGGAGAAATTCCACTTCTGCTCATCCCAAATTACAGTTAACGTCGGATAGCGATTGCCATTTTTTGGAATAGTAATGGTGGTGGTTACGCCCGGAACAGTTTCGACGATTGCTGCAATCTTCTTCACCTTAGCGTTCCATTCCCGATTCAGCGCATCGAGATCCAGCTTGGTCCAGGCCTCAACAGCCGCTAGACAACCCATCACTTCTTCCTTGCCCACTTTCATGGCTCGACAGACCGCTCCCTCCCAGGGGCTGGTATTCAGAAGCGCGGCGTCAATCAGATCTTTTCGTCCGAGCAGTAGCCCCGAACACTGGGGACCACTCAGGCCTTTGCCTCCGCTGAAGCAGAACAGATCGAGTCCCATTTTGGGGTAGAGCCGCAGGTTGTCGATTGGCGGAATGCCGGCGGCGTCATCGAGCAGTAGCGGCACTTTCGCGTTCTTTGCAATCGTAATCGCCTGCTGTAATCTGTCGCCCAGGATAGTGGTGTAAATCATGGCCGTGTTGGCGTTGATCGCGGCCTGTAATTCCTCGGGGGTATGAGTGACCACCAATTTCGCCCCGGCAAGCCGGGCGGCGCTGTCGAAAGCGCTGCGCCCGCCGAACATAATAACCTCGTTTTTGAGGCCTGTTGTATCCGGAAGCTGCCAGATTTTTGCAGGATCGGTTCCGGCTATGCAGGCTGCCGTGCCAGAGGCGATAGCTCCCGCGGCGCCGGAGGTAACCATGCCGGACTCCGCTCCCGACAGTTCCGCCAGCCGTTTGCCGGCGGCCCTTTGTAGCTCGAAAATGTCGACGAAGTGCCTGGCCGCTTCCTGTTTGGCTTCGCGGACTTCGGGAAGTTCCAGAGATCCGCTTAAATACGTCCAAGTTCCGCGAGCATTGATGAACGGGCGCACACCAATCCGCGTGTAAATGTTCGCGGAACTCTTTCCGGTTACCGCCCCGCGAGCGTTCTGCCATGCAGCTTCTGCGGCCATCGTCCCAAATAGCGGGAGGGCGGCTGCCCATTTCATTACGGTGCGGCGATTTACAAATTCAACCATCATTCTCCTTCACGAATCACGTATAGATGGGCTCAAGACGCTCGACAATGTAGTTTCCGCAATGTTCGTAACTCGCCCGAGGCCCCTTGCGGGTGCGGTCCAGATCTACGCAGTTCCAGCCCTTGTAGCTGATTTGCTTCAAAATCCGATGGCATGCCGGGAAATCGATATCTCCATCGCCAAGATCGTAAATGCTCTCGAAGAATTTGGCCTCCGACGAGTCCTTCTTTTCTACTTTGCCGTTGGGCAAGACAAGATCCGCCTTTGGCGTGGTCCAGCGAGCATCCTTGTAGTCCATAAACACGAGTCGATCTTTGTATTTATCAAACATACGGACCACATTGCTCCCACCCAGGTGCAGATGAGCCGTATCCGGAGCGAAATTGAAGAGCTTAGGATCGGTCAATTGCATGCATTTGTCCACTTCTTCAGGGCCTTGCACCATTTCGCCCAGATGGTTGTGAACGCCTGCCTCGAAACCCATCTCTCGGGCCGCTTCGCCGATGAGGTTGAATCCCGTGCACATCGCCCGAAACGACGACTCTACATCAGCCCCAGGTTTTAAGCGACCCGGCGGAAACACAACGAGTCGATCTGCGCCGAATCCTTGTAAGAACCGCATGGCTTCGCGAGCCTTCGCGACAACCTGTTTGTGCTGTGCTGGATCGTTGACGGGGCCGCCAAACGAAATAGTCGCGACATGCAAGTGGCGCTTCGAGATCTCTCGCTCCATCTGTGCTGCCGTCAAGTTGTAGGTCTTCAGGATGCCGGGATAGCCGGTGAGTCGAACGCCCACGAACCCGGTATCACGCATGACGTCTAGGATGTCGGTAAACGGTCCCAAGGGATAGTGGGACCACAGGCCGGCGCTGACCGCCCATTTTACGTTCCGGTTGGCAGGAAGGCGGCTGGCGGCCGAACAGAGTGTGGCTGCTAAGGAAGCGAGAAAAGTGCGTCTGCGCATGGGCTATTGTGAAAAACTCCTCGATGCTATCTCATATTTCTGGATTTTCGCTCGATCGATGCTCACACCCAAGCCTGGCTCACTTGGAAGATCGATCACTCCATTTTGAACATGGATGAGCGGGCTAACAATATCATCCTGAAACCAGCGATTGCTCGCTTCCACATCGGTCGGGTAGACAAAATTGCCAAGCGAAGCGAGAGCAGCGCCTTGCGCTTGTCCTATACCCAATTCGGGCATGGTGCCGACCCAAGCGGTCAGCCCGTGTTTGCGGCAAATGCCATCCATCTGCAAGGCACGATAAAAACCACCGACCCGCTGAATTTTGAAGTTTGCGATTCTGAAGCTGCCCAGCCTGATGGCCTCCTGCAATTGTTCCGGTGTTTCAAGGCTTTCATCCAGACAAATTGGCGTCTCGACAAGCTGTTGAAGTTCTGCCGATTCTTCGAGAAAAGAACCCGGATAGGGCTGCTCAAACATAAGAAGACCAAACTGATCGAGGGCCCGGAATATGTCAACGTGCTCGGGCGTATATGCTCCATTCGCGTCGACGAAAAGCGGGATGTCGCCGAATGTCTTCCGGACTGCATTGACTACATCTATATCGCGGCCAGGCTCGATCTTAACTTTGACCCTGCGATAACCGTCCACCAGGTAGCGTTCAATGGCCCGCAACATGTCTCTAAGATCGTCATAAAGGCCGATGGCCAGGCCCGATTCCACCTGCTCTTTACCACCGCCAAGAACAACGTGCAGCGGCTGGTTCCGGATCTGTGCTGCCAGATCCCAGAATGCGGTTTCGACTCCTGCTTTCGTGAAGTTACCTGCGCCCAAACCGTCCAGCGAAAGATTCCAGTTTTCCGGACATTCGAACTCTCGCCCGACGATGGCCGGCAATACGAATCCGCATAGCTCGCTCCAACACTTTTCGGGCGTGTCCGCAGAATAGAAATGGCCGGCCATCGCAGAAGACTCGCCGTAGCCGGTGAGACTGTCGGAGTGAAGTTCAAGAATGATCGCATCTTTTTCAGCGACGCAGCCAGAACTGATTCGGAACGGCTCCACGAACGGTACGCGAACGTGGGTGGCGACAGCTTTGTCAATTTTCAAGTGGTCCTCTGGACATCGTCGAGTCAGAAACTAAATTTGAGCGCCAGAGTGCTGACAAACTGACCCCCCAGGCAGCACCAACCACCGGTCGTTGCGGTTGGCTTCCCAAAGAGTCCGGGGCTTTTCAGGTTAACCACAGAACTTGGGTTCACAAAATTAGGTTCTTTGAAAACATTGTTAATGTCGTAGCGGACTTGAAACACATATCGTTCTTTGAACACGATATTTTTCGCCAGCGACGTTTGCGTCCAATTCAGTCCGGGGCCGTTGATCATATTGCGGCCTAGATTGCCCGCCGTAAAAGGCGCAGGGTTGCCAAACGCGTTGATATTCCACAAGGGGTTCTTCAAATTGTTGTTGAACCGATCTCCGATCGTCCAGTCCTGAACCGCGATCTGATCGGCAGGCATTATCGCATTCGGCCTGAGCACGCCATTACCCGGCAGATACGGATTCGGGCTGCCGGCAGCAGTGGGGCTCCCTGTCGAGTTCAAAGTGAAGGTCACCGGAAGTCCCGTCTGGAACGTCTGAATAATGGAGGCGTTCCATCCTCCCAAGATGTAATCCTTCCAACCGCCGCCATTCATCCATTTACGGGTTCTGCCAAACGGCAACTCATAGGTCAGATAAGTAACCGAGCGATTGGTGATGTCGTAACCGGCACGGCCTTTCTCAAGGCTTCGATTGTAGTAAGTCTCTCCCATACAGAGCCCGTCGTTATCACAATCGTCGATAGCCTTCGAAAGCGTGTAGAACGACGTCATTGTTAATCCGAACGAGGCCCTCTTTTCGATCTTTATCGTTCCCGAGTGGTAAGTGGAATGACCAAAATTACTCCACATGTATACCGATCCGAAGTTGGGAAATGGTTTATACACCTGCTGATTTTGGTAAATGCGATTAAGCACGGTAGGATCGCCTGAAATATTAAGCGGGATCGTGTTGGTGTCCCATTCCTCCAAGAGTCCCACTCCCGCCGAGCCCTGATAGCTTAGTTCAGCCAACCACGTGGGGAGGAATTGATATTGGAGGGTGAGGTTCCAGTTCATGGCGTACGGATTGCGAAGCGAGGGGTCGTACCGCGTCGCGTTGCGCCCGCTGAAGTTCGTCCCTACGAATGGCGAAGTGCCGTTAGGAAGAATGGAGTAGTTGATCGGACCGGGACCCTGGCTCAGATAAAAGGCCGGTCTCGGATCTCCGCTCGGTTGTTGCACTGACACGGTAGTCGAGTATTCTTCGAAATTTTGATTGAAATCGGTAGTAAACAGGTCGATGGTCGTGAGCCCGAATCCGCCGCGAAAAACCACTTTATCGGAGATCTTGTATGCCATGCCAATGCGCGGCTGAAAGTGTTTGAAGTCTCGATTGCCAAGCAGGCCCGATGGATGTGTAATGGCGCCTTTCAGTCCCGTCAGGGGGTCGATGGCATCAGGTTCGAACTGGCTCTGCTGCCCGTATTTCGTGCTGAAGGGACTCTCATACGACCATCGCAGGCCGAGGTTCAGAGTCAGCCTGGGGCTGTACGTGAAATCATCCTGGATATACAGAGCATGACTCCACCAGCGCGGGAGCCAATTTGCCAGATAGGTGCTGTAATCAGCCCGGACCACCGAGCCAAGCAAAAGCGCGGCGAAATCGTTGCCGGTGTTGGTTGTGAACGGAAAATTCGTGCCCCCAAGGCGGTAGACGCCCCCAGGAAGCGATTGGCTAAACACATTGGCGCGGGTGCGCATCAGCTCATAACCCATCTTGACGCTGTGCCTGCCCATCACCTTAGTCAGGTTCTCCTGGAGCGTGTAATTCTCGTCTGCCTGATAGTAGGGCGCGCCCGGCATCGTGGCATTGTAGAAAGCGGCACCGCTCGAATTGAAGAGTGAGGGGAACGTTGCGCCGCTGACACCGGGAATACCCAGTTGCTCGGCCCAATTCTCATTGACGCCTGGAGGATTGCGCGATTCCTTTCGACGATTTGCTCCGAGCCGTATCTCATTAACCAGCGTGGGACCGAAAACATGAGTATCGGAAATGACGCCGTTGATTTGATCACTAGGCGCCAGCACATAAGCGCCGTCCAGAAGAGACCAATTAAGACCGATGGCGCTGCCGCTGCCGCGAGAGCGATTTTGGACCTGAGAATAGCGGGCAAAGAAGCGATTCTTCTCGCTGATATTGTGATCGATTTTGATATCGAAGCGGGTTCTCATCGACGTGTAGGAGCTATTCGCGCCGTAGTTTAAGTGCGGGCCGTCGGCCGCGAGAATGCCAGATCCGCCGAGGTTATTGGGAGCGTTCCAAGGCTGATGACTCAGAAAATTTACGGCTACCGGGTCGAAGCGGTTTTGCGGAATGATGTTGCCAGCGAACTTCGTAGCTGTCCATTTTCCGGAAGCATCCTTCCTGACGGTGGCCGGATCGTAAATGGGATAGCCGAGCCCATTGAACGAGAAGTCACCATTTAATTCCTCGGGAGTGGGCACGTCTGCAAAGATGGACTGGTCGTACGTTTCATTGTGCCGGGACCATCCGAATAGAAAGAAGGTCCGGTTCTTTCCGTCATAAATCTTTGGCAGAACTACTGGCCCGCTCACCAATCCCGACAGCTCGTGGTATGCAAATGGCGCGTTGCCCAAATTGAAATATGCACGATGCAGCATCGCGTTATTCACATATCTGTCTTCACCTTCTACGTGCAGCGAGTTAGTCCCGGATTTGTAAGTGGCGCTTAGCATGCCGCCAGCGGAATGCCCCTGGTCGGCCGGCAATACTGTGGTCACCAGCTTCACTTCTTCAATGGCGTTCTGAGTAGTTGACATGATCCGGTTTGTGGAGACGCCGCCGCGGATCGGCTCCGTCCCCGAAATGCCGTCCATGGTGTAACCGATCCCGCGGTCGCGCTGTCCGGCAATGTGGAATCCATTCATGCTGTTCACGCCCGGCATAGTGTACATGGTCATCCACGTGTACCGCTGCATAATGGGAAGCGAATTCATCTGAGTGCCGGATAAAACCGTGCCGGTTGTTGCCGTCGCCGTTTCGAGCATCGGCGGAGCTGCGTTCACCTCCACTTTTTGCGAGAGGTTTCCTAGCTGCACTTGAACGTCGATGGTTAGCGTGTCGTTAGATCGCAATTCAATGCCATCATGCTCGAGAGTCGCAAACCCGCTCTTCTCGAATGTCAGCTTATACGCTGCCGGAGCAAGGTAGAAAAAACGATAGATCCCCTGATCGTCACTGACAGTGCGGGTGGTAAAGCCTTTGTCCGGGTTTAAAGCAGTAACTGCGACACCGGGTACGGCGGCTCCGGACGAGTCCGTGACATGGCCCAGGATGGTTCCCGTTGCCGTTTGCGCCCACAGTGCTCGACCTGTGACTGCGACGAGCGTTGTAAGAATAAGAAAGTACGCACTTACTTTCATAGCCGAACCTTTCCGGCGCTTCAGCTGCGGATGTCTAGGTCAGGGTCCCAAACATTCGGCCACCAGCGCTGTCTATAAGAAATTCGCTGCCCTTCCAGAAATAAGGTCGATTTTATACCGATCACGACGGCATGCTGCGTCAAATCTTCGTTAAATTCGCTTTACAAAGGCTTAACATCAGTCGCCAAAGCGATAGCCGATTCCGTGAACAGTCAAAATCCATTTGGGTTGTTTTGGATCTTCTTCCAGTTTTTGTCGAAGCCACGCGACATGCACGTCGACTGTTCGGGTGGACGGTGTCGAATCGTAGCCCCAGACGGCACGCAGCAACTGTTCTCGAGTGAGGGTTTCACCTCGATGTTCGGTGAAGTACTTTAGCAATTGAAATTCTCGGGCGGAAACCGGCACTTGTTTTTCATCGCGCCACACCTCGGCGCGGCGGGGGTCGAACCGGATAGCGCCGAAACGGAGGCAGCTTGAATAGCCTTTTAGCGCAGGCCGCCTCAACAAAGCTTCCACTCGGGCGAGGAATTCGGGCATCTCGAATGGTTTTGTGAGATAGTCGTCCGCGCCGAGCTTGAGTCCCAGGACTTTGTCGAGCGTTTGACTGCGCGCCGTCAACATCAGAATAGGTGTGTCGATCCCTTCGTGCCGTAGATCACGGCACACATCTAAGCCGTTTTTGCGCGGAAGCATGATGTCCAAGACAACAAGATCAAATAAGCCGGTCGAGGCCTTGTCGAATCCATCTACTCCGTTGGCGGCCGTTTCCACTTTGAATCCTTCGTCACGGATGCGATCTCCCAGCGTTTTTCGGAGGCCTGGTTCGTCTTCGACAAGCAGGATGCTTTTTTCCATTCCTCAAGACTCTACTAATGCTTCCACGGGCACCGTTGAACTGTTCATGTAGGCCGGAGGAATATGAAGTGTAAATGCGCTGCCTTTGCCGGCCGTGCTTTTTACCGTAATTCTTGCACCCATGGAGTTTGCCGCCTCGCGCGCAAGGCTCAGCCCAAGGCCTGTACCACGGATTTGTGCGGAGCGGGCTGTCTGCCCGCGATAAAACGGTTCAAAGATATGCCGCAACTCAGCGAAGGGGATGCCGATGCCTCGATCTTCCACAGTGATTTGAACACCCGTGCCATGGCCGGTTTCAACCGTGTGCGCCCGAATTCCTAGCCATTGGGCGTCCCCGCCATATTTCAAGGCGTTGCCGATCAGATTGAATAGGCATTCCGACAACAGGTCGGGATCCGCGCGAACCATGGGCAAATTGGGATCGACAATTTTTTCGAGATTCAGCCGGTTACCGTCGATTGTCGTGACTGCGGCGGACAGGGCCTGATCGATAACATCCGCTAGGCGGATGAACTGAACGTCCCGGGCGCGGACATCTGCCTTCGCCGCGGAGAAGCGCAGCGTTTGTTCGACCAAGCCTGAAAGCCGCCGGCACTCGCTGCGAATCAGCGAGCCATATTCCTGAACGTCCTTGGCGGACCGCACAACGCCTTCTGCGAGGTTGTCCGCAGCCGAGCCGATCACGGAAAGAGGCGTTCTCAATTCGTGCGAGACGCCCGCCACGAATTCCATCTGAAGTTTCAGGAACGCTTGCGCGCGCAACATAGAAACAACAATTGTTGCCAGTCCTAACGCAAGGACGACCAGAACTCCGAAATTCACCGCCAGCCACCGATGGCTCAGTTCGGCCGCGGCGGCAGCGGGTGATCCTTGGCGCTGTTTCGCAATCAGCGACCATTTGCCACCTCGGTCTATTGTCGAAAAGGAATCAAAGCCTTCGAATAGAGAAACCTTCTCATCGCAATGCAGGAACCAGTCACTGGAAAGATTCAAGCCGGACTGATAAAGCAGGGTTTCATTAGGGAGGCCTGTCAAAACACCGATTTGGAAATCCGTCGAACGATGACTTTTCATATATCGGCTAACGAGAGCCGGAAACAGATCTCGCTTCAAACTTTTCGTGCTCAATTCAATCACTACGAATCGGCGCACGCGCCCTTGCCGTGACGTATGAATGACCAGAGGCACATTCGCCGGTGACACCCATAGCAGAGGCTCGACCTGCGCAGAGTGTTGTACGCTAACCGGCGGTGAATAGGATGCTAAAGTTGCCGATAACGTCGCTGGGAGATCCAGATGAGATGGGAGCTCAAACGCATTTGAAGCCGGGCTCCATTGCAAGACTTGTTGGCCGTTCGGAACGAAGGTAAACGCATATACATTCGCGACGATTTCGGGATGCGGCGCATTCTGCCGCCAGAGCGCGAAATCCCGAAGGTACGCATGCTCTTCGAACGGCAATAGCGACGAAGCAGGATCGAGGCTATGGTACAAATCTCGAATTTCGCGATTGAATTCGGCCCGAATACCGGAAACGGTGGTGCGCAACTGTGCCTGCATCCGATCGCGACTGGTTTCGCGAATGATGTCGGCCCACCGGCACTCCAATGTCGCTAGTACCCCAAGAGCGATCGCGAGTGTGCCGACGAGAGAGAACAGAAATATCGAGCGGCGCCCCGGCTGAATCATCCTGAAATCATAATTGAAAAGCTTGCCTTTCGGCAACGAATCCGATTGGGGCGATCCAAGTCTCCCGCCCGAAAAATGACAGCTACACCTGGGAAGTGGCGGAATTGGCAGACGCACTAGCTTGACTGGTATGGAGAGACATGGAAAAGCGGCAAATCGGAGTGGGCTGCTGAAGTACTCCTGCGCGACAAATTGAAGTACGCATCTGAGAGCCGGTTTCGAACCAAGGTATGTGAGCATTTCACAACAAATCTCACTTGCCGCGATCCGATCGCAAGTTACTTCACGCCAATTGCCATCCAGCGTCGACGGCCAGCACTTCCCCCGTAACGGCGCGAGAGGCGTCGGTGAGCAGATAGACACAAGACGGTGCGACGTCTTTCGCCGCGATGACATCTTCCAAGAGCGGTTGCTTGCTTTTCATGAAATTCAAAATAGCCGGATCATCAGACGCGCGAGCGCTCATCGGCGTTCGCACAAGAGCCGGCGCAATGACGTTCACACGAATCTTTGCGTGAGCATAGGATGCCGCCATCGTCCGGCTTAGGGAGATGATTGCGCCTTTACTGGCTGCATACGCGACCGTATCAAAGTGTTTCGGCTCCGGGTGAAGCCCAAGAATACTGGCCATGTTGAGGATCGCTCCGCGCTGGCCGTTATCGCCCGGAGGTTGCGTGAGCATCAAGCGCACCGCTTCGCGACAGACACGATACTGAGTGGTCACATTGGTGTTCAGTGTGATCGCCCAGCCCTCCTCCGTGCATTCGTGAACGGGGCCATCGCCATAGCGGCGGCCGCTGATGCCGGCCACGTTAAAGACGCCATCAAGGCGGCCAAATCGAGCGACAACCTTTTCGATTAGCAGCGGAGCAACGGAGGCATCGGTTAGATCGCCAACCATATATTCGGCGGTTGCGCCGAGTGAGTGCAGTTCCCGCACCAGCGTTTGGCACTTCGCTTCCGTGCGCGCCGCAATGAATAATTGAACGCTGTCCGCATGCTGTGCGCCGCGTGCCAGCATCCTGGCGGTTTCAGCTCCGATTCCGGAAGCGCCCGTAATCAAGTAGGTCCTCGGCATTCTTGCTTTCACTCCCGAATCGGTGTTAACCGATTGGGATTCGAGAGCGCCCGCGCATACCGGCCCCGCTGATCGGACAGCCAGTCATCGTAATTTACCTGCGTCTGGCCGAGATGCATATTTTGGAGAACGTGATGCTTAATGCCGCGCGAATCCAACTCTTGAATTGTCAGTTCATTCAGCGAATGCACGAGCGTCAGCGCGCCGATATTCGACAGCGGGCAAACGCGGTAGGTCTGGTTGCCTTCGACCGTGACCGCGACGTCCCCCATCGGCATACAGTTATCGAGCAGAAAACCGCGCTTGGCGCCGTTCACAACGTGATACAGCGTTTTGCCCGACGAGTGTTTCGGTGGAGCCTCGCGCGATTGTTGCAGCGAAGTGATCGTAATCAACGGATTGTCAGGATAGCGCCGATTGAATTCAATCGCGATGTCCACAGCCGCTTGTGTTTGCCCGGTCGCCGATACGACAACTAGCGGCTCACCAGAAGCGAATTCAAATTCATCGAGTATCTTTGCCCCTAACCCTTCAACCCGTTCAATTGCCTGATTGAGACGGAGGCTATCTGCTCCGACGACATCCGTGAAGTTTGCGAGAGCCTGCGCGAGAAGCGGGTGAAATCCTGTTAGTGCGCCCATGCGAACACACATCTCCTCGACAGTGACTCGCGAATGGCCGTTTGCATAAACATGCACCAGGCCGCCGGCGGCAATCGCATCTGCAAAGCACTTCGCTACGGCGATCAGCCTGGACTGCTGGGCCAGGACGCCGTCGCGAATACGATCGAGTTGTAATGGAAATGTTAGGTTCATTGGATCTTGAGGGCTGCCGGTGTTTCGAGAATCGCTCCTGACTGGCGCAGTTTGTCCTGAAGCTGCCGCACATTCAGGTCTCGCGGCGAACTGTTCTGAGAAAGGCACAGCGCCGTTGCCGTCCCGGCTGCCTGCCCCATAGCCATACATTGCGCCATGCTGCGTACGGACGCATGTGCATCGTGCGTCGCCGAGAAGCAGCGGCCCGCGACATAGAGATTTTCAATCTTCTGCGGAACCAGCGTTCGATAGGGAATATCCACGGTGGCGCCATCCGGCAAATACAGCCACTTCGTGCTCGCCCCGGCATGATGATCTTCAATTGGAGCGCCGCACAGCCCAACCACGTCTTCAAACTTCCGGGCGTTGAGCACATCTTCCCTCGTCAGCCGGTACTCACCATAGACCCGGCGCGTCTCGCGTACGCCAATCTGAGTGCTGAACGTGACCAGGCGCGCCGCTTCATAGCCGGGAATGTAATCGCGGAGAAAGCGCTCGTATTCGAGAGCCTGGCGCCGCCCTTCGATCTCAGCCAAGGTTAGGTCGCGAGGGTTGGTCGGATCGGCTGCTTCGAGCCGCGTCATAATCGTGGCCATCACTCCTTCGATTGGAGTAATATGAACGCTTCCTTCGCGGCGGGGCAAATCGTACTTTCCGGAATCGGCCGCTTCTCCCATGCGCGCGAGGAAATCGGCTCGCGGAAGTTTTCGAGCCGCCGCAACGTCCACATTGGCGACCTTGAACGTGGTCGTCAGCGTCTGCGCGGGATCGATGTCACCGGCCTTTTCGAAGGGCACTTGCGCAAGCGCGCACACGTCGGCATCGCCTGTTGCGTCGACGATCACCTTCGGGCGAATCAAACCCAACCCAGCCTTACCGTCGACGACAATGCCGGTAATTCGGCCATCTTCGAGTAAGACGTCGGTGATGAAGGTGTGGAGCAACAGATCTACGCCTGCTTCTTGCGCGAGGCGCTCCCAGACAACTTTCAAATATTCCGGGTTGTACGTCACGCCAGTACCGGCGCCGAAGGTATTTGGCCGTTCAATGACGCGATCCAGTTTGCGTAGCCCCGCCACCACGTCATCCGGAATTCCAGAGACTACTTTCTTCGAAATTGTCCCTGGAGTGTAAAAGCCATAGAAGGTATCGAGCACCGCGGTACTGGTGCCTCCCAGAAAACCATATCGTTCAACCAACATCACCTTAGCTTGAGGATTGCTGCTGTGTAACTCTCGCGCCGCGGCGATCGCGGCGGTCGATCCGGCGGACCCGGATCCCGCGATGAACACGTCGGGCTCGGCGATAACCGGGATTGTTTTGCTATACGTGTACATTTTTCGCAATCTCCGCTTTCGGCTGCTCCGGCAGGAGCTTTGGGAACAGGTCCCGCAGCCGCGGATACAGTTCCCGGTAAATGGCGAAGAGCCGCTGGTATTCCTGGTGAGATTCCCGATGGGGCGTGAAACTCTTGCGGAGCTTCGCATGCGCCCGCTGCATAAAGAGCGGATCGGCAAAAAGCTGCGCACCCATGCCCGCGAGAATCGCGTCTCCGAAAGCGGCTCCGCCCCGATCCTCCATCGCGTGCAGCGGCATGCCCGTGACATGGGATATGATCTGGCACCAGAGATCGTTTCGGATCGGGCCACCGACAGCGAGTATTTGCTGGGGAGACCCACCCCATTCGCGAACGACACTCAGGTTATGCGCAATCGCGAAGGCGGTACCTTCGAGGACCGCTCGAAACAAATGCGCTTTCGCGGTCTGTAAGCCCAGGCCAAAGAACACGCCTCGCGCAAAGCCGTCATTTACCGGCTGCAGCTCACCTGCTAAATAAGGAAGAAAGATCAGTCCGTGCGATCCGGGTTCAACCTGAGCCGCCTGGGCCGTCAGAGCATTCAATGCTTGTGATTTCGAATCCGGCGCCAGCGTGTCGTTTAGAGCCTTGAGCAGCCAGTCGGCCGCCAGTCCACCAGCGGCCATCGAGCCGCCGAGCAAGGTGAGTCCATCTACGACATGAGGGAAAGCCAGGAGCCGCGGATCGGAAACGGCTCGACCGAGAGGAACATATACCGTGCTCGCCGATCCCATGGAGAGTTGAACGTCATTCTCCGACACAACCCCCATCGCCAGTCCGGCGCTGCTGGTGTCTTCGCCGCCGGCGACCACGGGCAAACCGGCAGGAAGGCCTGTTTGGCCCGCCGCTTCCGGAGTGATTCCTCCAATGACCTCATGAGAGGGAGCTAGGTCGCAGAAGATGCTCCGCGGCAGATCCATGCATGCCAGCGCTTCGTCCGACCAGCAGCGTCTGTTCAGATCGTAAGAGAGAAGAATGCCGCCATCGGAGTGATTCATCACTGCCTGTCCGGTTAGCCGGAACGTGACGTATCCGGTCGTCGTCATGACTTTCCAGATGCCGTTCCAGCTAGCCGGCTCGTATTGCCGCAGCCACAGAAGCTTAGGCTCGACATTGTAGGTCGCCGGCCTTTTCCCGCTGATCGCCGCAATCCGTTCACCATGCGACTCGCACAGTTGAGTTGCCTGGGGAGCGCTGCGCGTATCGATCCAGAGAATCGCATTCCGTAAAGGCTTCCGATTGTGCCCCAGTACGACGGCGGCAACACCCTGCCCGCTGATGCCCACGGCGCGCAGGCGCAAACGCAACTCGGGATGGATCGAGAGTAGTTCCTGCGTGAGGGAACAAACGGCGCCCCACCAATCTTCAGGATTCTGCTCGGCCTGGCGGTGCTCCGGCGTGGTGTAGCTGTATGACCGTGTCGCCGATATGAAGAAGCTTCCACCGGGGTCTGCGACGACCGCCTTGGCTGAGCTTGTTCCAATATCGATACCGAGAGTGAGAGGACCTGACAAGGCAGTGTCTCCGGAAGCTAGTTTGTCGATTTTCGATCGTCACGAAACGCGAAAGCACGTGCGGGATTGCCGACCAGCATCGCGTCAATCGCTTGTGCCGGAAAGCCTTCCTTCCGAAGCCGGGGAATGAACCGCTCGAGGATGTAGGCAATGCCGGTCGAGCCGCCGTTAGCCTTCCAGTAAGACCGGCGCGCTGTATCTCCACCGAGGAGGATTTGGCTGCCCAATCCCAATTCGAACATTTTCGAAATCAGGTCCATGACGGCGCTCTCCGGAAGATACTTTATTCGGCTCGGTCCGTCGTACTCAAGAAATGCTCCTGTTTGCGCCAGATCCCGATGCAACATCCAGTCGGGATTTCTATCCACGTGTGACAGCACGACATGAGCCGGCGAGACGCCATGTCGTCGAAGCAACTCGATCTGCTGATGCGCCATGGTTCCCATTTCCGTGTGTGTAAGAATCGGCGCCCCAGTTTGCGCGTGAGCCAAGGCGGCTGCTTCGAATCCGGTTCGAATTGCAGTCGTAAAGTGTTGGTAATCGGATGCCGCCTTAATCACTCCCGCGCGTGCCGGCGTCGTGTTCCGGAAGGGCGCCTCAAACCCATAGGCATCCATGCCTACCTCGATTTCTTCGATGAAAAGTTGAGCAATCTGTTCGGCCGCGAGGCGATTACGCCAATGAGAATCGAGATAGTATCGCGGTTTGTGAAAGCCTGTCGCCGCGATGACGTGTACTCCGGTTGCTTGGGATACAGATACCAGACCTTCGGGATCGCGGCCAACGCCAAGCGGTGATGTCTCGATAATCGCCTCACCTCCGTGAGAGCGGAAGTCGGCGACTTCCGAAACGGCATTCGCTTCTGAGTCGAGGCGAAAATCCGGCTCAAGGATCAGGATCAGCCCATTCCGGATGAATAGATGTTCGTGCGCATTGGTACGGCCAAGAGCCGATGAGTCAATATCGCCGAGAACTGTTCGAACAATTGCCATATATCCATGGGGTCCGTCCCCAAAATCTTGATTTCGCGCGCAACAGCGTCTGCGAATCAATCAACAGCTGGCGCGTTGTGTCTCCTCCATCGCTGCTTCGCTAGTCGGTGCGGTCCACACGTGCGCGGCCGTGCAGCGTGACACGATATTGGTAACGATCGCCGCGCGATATAGCAGTCGCCAACTCAAGCGGAGAACCGTCTCCGAGGAAACTGAGCCGCGTCACCACGAGAATCGGAGACCACGGCTCGATGCATAGTGTAGCGGCCTCCTCGTCTGTAGCCGATCTTGTTTCAACCGTGTCCACCGCGCGTTCCGGAACGAGGCTATAGCGCCGCTCAAGCAGTTCATAAAGCGATTCCGCGGCCTCGGATTCCTGGCTGAAGTTCGGCACGAGCCGGCTGGGAATGTAATTGGTCATCAGCGAGAGCGGTTCCTGGCCTACAAGGCGAGTGCGGCGCAGCATGACGACTCTTTCGGCCGCTTCTAGGCCGAGCGCGTGCGCCACCCGGCGCGGCGGCGAGATTTCGGTGCAAATCCGTTGCGCGGTCCGTGGGTTGTAACCAAGAGCGCGGAGCTGTTCCGTCCAACTGCTGATCGCGTTTAACTCATGCGTTAGTTTAGGGATGCTTGTAAACGTACCCTTTCCCTGGCGCCGTTCGAGTAAACCATCGATAACCAGATCGTCAACGGCCTTACGCAAAGTGATTCTGCTGACGCCGAACCGCTCGATCAGTTCCAACTCGGTGGGAATCGCCGTTCGGGAAGGTAACTGGCTGTATTCACCTCGTAAAGTCTCACGTACCTGGACATAGAGGGGAACCCCGCTTGTTTTATGCACGATCGAAGACGAGTTCTTCAACTTAAGATCGCCATTCTCGTGTCGCGGTTTGTGGAGCTTGCGCTGTGAGATTCGCATTGTCACTGCGTGCTGCTGAAGCACATGGCACTGAGCGTAAGTAGACCGACGCTCTCAAAATAGATCATGATGTCATATTCTCCTTAGCGCTGCAAGTTCCGCAGAAGCCCCTCACGTTACGATCTGGAATCCGAGTAGTTCACCTGATCGGTTGTGAGCAAGCAGATTCAGTTTTCCTTCGGCCCACGTCCAATCGGACCAAGCTGTTTCTGTGGAGCGGCTTACGGCGACAACATGATCGGGACGGGTTGTGCGTGGAATCTGGAGCGCCGTGCCATCGATCGGCAGACAGGCAAGCCGGCGAGATTGAAAGATGTCACGATCGTCCTGTGCGATCACTGCCCAGCATCCTTGCCAGGCCATGCCTCTGAGAGCATCCTTCGGCAGCAAATGCTTCTCTTTCTCGCGGAGCACCAGGGCGGTGAGCCGGTTCTCCCCATCAATGTTCTCGATTCTGCCAAAGCATCGCATCAGCGGGTCCTGCATGTACCCTCCAGGCGACGAGTTAAGCCAGAGAGGCGACCAGCCGGTTGTTCTCCGGTACCAGCGGTTCAGGGCCATACGCCGGTTGAGAAATATGGCA
>JAICLJ010000001.1 GCA_025927575.1 Bryobacteraceae bacterium
GGGTTATGCTTCGCCAGCGTCTTCGTGATTGCTGCCGTCAAAGTCGTCTTCCCGTGGTCGATGTGCCCGATCGTCCCGATATTGACGTGCGGCTTGCTCCGATCAAATTTCTCTTTCGCCATCGTCGTCTGTCCTTCTATACCCAGGCCATCAATTTCCTGGCGGGGGCTGTCATCCCGGCAAATTATCTGGAGCCGCTGAGCAGGATTGAACTGCTGACCTCGTCCTTACCAAGGACGCGCTCTACCATCTGAGCTACAGCGGCACGCTTCATTCTCCCAGAAGCGCATCCGATTAGAGATCGCTTCAAGGCTGGTGGACAGGGAAGGATTCGAACCTTCGTACGCCGTTATGGCGGGCAGATTTACAGTCTGCTGGCTTTAACCACTCACCCACCTGTCCGACTCTGAAAAGGATATGCCGGCGGTTGAAAACCAACGCTCCAAGAAACCCGCTCAAACAATTGAACTGGAATGAGATGCGCCGCCGACGCGGGACTCTCGCCTAAAAGCACGGAGAACTCCCTTGGCCTTCTTCCGTGAGGATAGCATAATCGGCGCGCATTCCCGGCCCAAAGTGCGAGCGGGACCACAAACCACGCGGAGGCGCCCGCAGGCCACGAATCACGACGCATCTTGCTTCCAAAACGGTCTAATTGTCGATATGGAATACGTCAATCTCGGATCGACCGGGCTGAAAGTGTCCCGGCTCTGCCTCGGCGCCATGACCTACGGGTCCAAAAAGTGGCGCGAATGGATTCTGGAAGAAGAGGAAAGCCGGCCGTTCATCCAGCGGGCCCTCGACCTCGGGATCAATTTCTTCGACACAGCGGACGTCTATTCACTCGGCGCAAGCGAGGAAATCCTCGGCAGGGCGCTCAAGGACCTGGGCCCTTCGCGCGACAAAGTGGTGGTCGCCACGAAAGTTTTTAACGCCATGGGCGACGATCCTAACCAGCAGGGCCTTTCTCGCAAGCACATCATGCATGCCATCGACGACAGCCTGCGGCGGCTCCAAATGGATTACGTCGATTTGTACCAGATTCACCGGTTCGATTACTCGACTCCCATCGAGGAGACGCTCGAAGCTCTACATGAGGTAGTCCTCGCGGGAAAAGCGCTCTACATTGGAGCGTCTTCCATGTTCGCTTGGCAGTTCGCGAAGATGCTGTATACAGCCGACCTGATGGGGCTGACACGGTTCGTCACAATGCAGAACCACTACAACCTAATCTATCGGGAAGAAGAACGGGAGATGATTCCGTTCTGCGAGGAAGAGGGCATCGGCATCATTCCGTGGAGCCCGCTGGCGCGCGGCTTCCTTGCCGGTAACCGGAGCAAGAAAGATTACGGCTCCACCGCGCGCGCCCGCACCGACGAATACGCGCAGACGATGTATTACGACGATTCGGATTTCGAAGTGGTGGATCGCGTGGGGAAAATCGCGCGGCAGCGGGGTGTATCGAACGCGCAGATTGCGCTCGCCTGGGTGCTGCAGCAGCCGGGAATCACCTCCCCGATTATCGGAGCAAGCAAAATGCAGCACCTCGAAGAGGCCGTGAAAGCCACGGAGATCACGCTGAGCGAAGACGAGTTAGAGGCGCTCGATGAAGTATACCGGCCCCACAAGGTGCTTGGACACTCGTAATCCTTTGTGCCCGCAAAACTAAGTCGGTACTTAGACAAACTAAGCTCGAATTTTACGTATTGACCAATCATCTGAGATGGCCTATATTCATTTGGCCGTAAGAAAGATTTAGTCGATCAGGAGGATTCCACACAATGTCAGGAAGAGCTTGGAGTATCTGCCGGGGTGCTTTTACCGCAAGTTCCGCAGCGTTCTTTGTTGTCCTGTTCACACAACCATACCTTCGGGCACAAGACGATCAAGACGCGGCCCAAACACCTGGGGTCCGCTTGATGCAGGTCAGGCCGGAGGACAAAGGCGCTCGCTACGATAAGTCCACCTATCGAATTCAGATTTTAGGGTTGAACACCCCGAAAGCAAACCGGCATTCTCTTTCACCGTCCGGTGCGCTTTCGCCGTCCGGTGCGCCGGAAATGCTGCCTTCCGTTCCGACCCTCGGCCCTCAAGTGCAAAGTTTTGACTCCGATGATTCGGATGAAATTCCCACAATAAACCCACCCGGCTTCTACCCAGCCGACATAACGAACCCGGGTAACAGCCCGGTGGTTACTTCAGCGGAATCACACCCGATCTACGTGAACTGCCTTCCGGGCTGCTGGGGTCAACCGGCGGCCTTTTTGCAACGTCTCGGCAGGAGTGGATTTCTACATATTCTCGATCAGTATGTCGGTTCCACTGCGAATCGTCGTTACAAATTGGGCCAAGGCGGCCAGGTGAGCTACCCGGTCTTTTCGCCGCTCGGTCAGCCGGACGTGCTGAACATCGTACACGCAGCCGCCAGTTTTTTGGGCAACAAACCTTATAAGGACATTTTTCACGTGTTTCTGCCAAAAGGCACGGACGTTTGCTTGAACGAGCATATGGACTGCTATTCGCCCGATAATTTTCCCACATTCGTGTTTTGCGCGTACCACGGCAGCGTGGATTTCAGCGACATCGGCCATGTGCTGTTCACTGTGGAGCCGTATCAAAACGTGCCCGGATGCTCCGTTGCACAGCCAACACCGAATGGCGCTCTCATAGATTCAACAGCCAACGTCCTTTCGCACGAGCTGATAGAAACTATTACGGACCCAGACGGAACGGCGTGGTTCGCTCGCAATTCGCTAGCGGTTTACGGCGACGAGGTGGCGGATTTGTGCGTGAATCCATTCTTCCAGTACGGAAAGGTTCTGGTTGGCGGGAAACACTACGCGATCCAACCGGAGTATTCGAACAAGCTTCACGGCTGCGTGGTCAAGCCATAGTGAGAGGGCGAGGAATTCCTTGCCCTGAAGCGTCTCGCCGGATTACACGTTTTCCGGCACGATAAACGGCGCGCGATAGTTGCGCGTGAACATCCGTGTCGCCTCTTCGTCGCCAGTGCAGCTATAGGTATCGGGATCGAAATGCAGTTCGCGCCCCAGGCGGTAGGAGATGTTCGCCAGGTGAACGAGCACGGTGGAGGCGGCGCCTTCCTCGATTTCCGCGTTCAGTTCGCCGCGGTTCCGGCTGCGGACGGCGGTGATGAAGTTCGCGAAGTGGTTGCCGCCCTGCTTCGCCGTCGGCCCGGGCTCCTGATCTTTCCCCATCCACGTCTGGTATTCCGTGTACCCGTCGATGGCCATGTATCCTTTCGAGCCATAGAACAGATTGCCGATCGTATTCGGGTCTTTCTTTTTACCATGTTCGCCGATGCCGGCTTCGTGATTCGACATCCAATGGCGGACTTCGAAGACCATCATCTTCGTTTTGCCGTTGTCGTCGAACTCGTATGAGCAGTTCAGCGTGTTCGGCGTTTCCTGGTCGTCCTTGAACATGAAATGGCCGCCAATGGCCGATACTTTCTTGGGATACCGGACACCCAGGCCCCAGCGGGCGATATCGACTTCATGGATACCCTGGTTGCCGAGGTCGCCATTCCCGTAATCCCAGAACCAGTGCCAGTTGTAATGGAAACGGTTGCGCGTGAACGCATGCTCGGGCGCCGGGCCCAGCCAGAGGTCGTAGTGAACGCCGGCAGGCACAGGCTCAACCGGCGTATGGCCGATTGTGTCCCTCCACTTAAAACAAAGGCCCCGAGCCATGTAGACATCGCCGAGGAATCCGTCGCGCATCTTTTGAACGGCTTCCTGCAATGCCGGTGACGAACGGCTTTGGCTGCCCTGCTGCACCATGCGGTTATATTTACGAGCGGCCGAGACAATCTGCTTCGCCTCGAACATGTTGTACGAGCATGGTTTCTCGACGTACACATCCTTGCCGGCCTGACAGGCCCAGATGGTCTGCAGCGTGTGGCTGTGGTTCGGAGTTGCGATCGAAATTGCGTCGATATTTTTGTCTTCCAGCAACTTGCGTACGTCAACATACGATGCCGGACGTTTTTTCCCGGTCTGCTCAAATTCCTGCAGGCGCTTGTTGAGAATGTTCTCGTCAATATCGCAAAATGCCACGATTTCTACATTTGGCATATTGCTGTAAGCATGGATGTGGCTGCGGCCCCGCCCGCGCAGCCCGACACAGGCAATTCGGACCGTGTCATTCGGGCTGGACATAAGGCGGGGTGCGGCGCCCACGGCCGCAGCGGAACTCACGAGAAAATGTCGCCGATTCACGCGTTCTTCTCCTTTGCGATGAAGCGATTCATGGACACCATATAACTGTATCGAAGCTGCGTCAAGCGAGGCGAGATTGACAAGCCGCCGTGCACGGCGCGCTCGCTTACGCCGGAGTCCCGAATTGCCGGCTCGGGTCGCCGAGGGCCCGCGGCAACTGGCAGACAAAATTTGCACACTCGTACACGATGGCGTCATTCGTCCGATCCAATGATGCGAGGAACGGAGCCACCCGTCGAAGCGCTTCGACGGCATCGTCGGAGACCACGGCGGTCACGGAGTAGGGCTCAAATCGGCGGCGGCGCTCCAACAGAAATGCGCGGACCCGGTCGTCAATCGAAGAACACCGGATCACCACCTGCGCCGGCTCCGAAAGCCAGTCTCCGAGCGCAACCATCATCTGTGGAGCCTGCGACGGCTGCTCATCCAGTTTCGGCGCGAATGCCCGCAGCGATCGCTCCGCGCGAGCCGCAAACGTCTCGTCGCCAGTAAGATGCGCCAGCCGGAGCAGAACGGACGTTGCTACCGAATTGCCCGACGGTTCGGCGCCATCGTAATCTTCTTTCATCCTCAGCAGCAGGTCTGCCTCGCCGGAGAGAGTGCTATAGAAGCCGCCGTTTTCGGTATCTTCGAAGCGACTAAATGCTTCGCGGGCAAAACGCGCGGCTAGCGCGAGAAGATCGGGGTTGAAGGTCGTCTCATACAGATCGAGCAGCGCCTGGGCGAAGAAAGCGTAGTCGTCGAGGAAGCCTCCAACGGCTGCCTGGCCGTCGCGAAACCGTCTCAATACTTCGCCGGTTTCCGGCGAGTACAAAGCGTCCCTGATGAAATCCACCGCTCGCTGCGCTGCATCCAAATAGGCAGAATCCCCAAGGATCTGCGCACCCTTCGCAAAAGCGGAGATCATCAATCCGTTCCAGGCGGTCAGAATTTTGTCGTCCAGATGAGGCCGCGGCCTTCTCGCCCTCGCTTCGAAGAGAATCTCCTTGGCGCGCGTAAGCGCTTCCTGCATTTCAGCGGCGGACGTTTGGTATTCCCGGGCTGTCTCTTCCTCCGTGAATGCCTCGTATAAGATATTTTTGCCCGTGAACTCGCTTTGCGGGTCCTCCTGCACATTGCCTTCAGGGTGGACACCATAGCGATGGCAAAACCACGCCGCTGTCTTCCTGTCGAGTAGCTTTTCGATCTCGCTTTGGCGCCACACGTAGAACGCACCCTCCGCTTTGTGAGAAGGATTCTCCGGATCGGGGCTGTCCGCGTCTTCGGCCGAAAAGAACCCGCCATCGGGGTGGCGCATGTCGCGCAGCACATACGCGAAAATGTCCCGAGCGATTCGCTCGAAGACCGCATTGCGGGTAATCTGAAACGCTTCGAGATAAGAGATCGCAAGCTGCGCCTGATCGTAGAGCATCTTTTCAAAATGCGGAACGAACCAGTGCCGGTCGACGGAATAACGATGGAAGCCGCCGCCAAGCTGGTCGTGCATACCGCCGGCAGCCATCGCTCGCAGCGTCTGGGCCGTCATCTCCAGAGCTTCTTCGTTCTTGGTTTTCGCGTAAAAGCGCAGCAGGTAATTGAATATGGAAGGCCTCGGAAATTTTGGCGCGGAGCCGAAGCCGCCGTATTGCGAATCGAACGTACGCCGGAAGGGTGAGTAGCCCGATTCGAAAAGTGCCGCGTCAGGAGTCCCCGCTTTCGCCGGCCCCGAAGCGTAGTGGCGCAACTGTTCGGCGATATTTTCGCTCGAAGCAACAACTTTCTCGCGACTTTCGCGCCATGTGCGAGCGATATGTTGCAGGATCTCGGAAAATCCAGGCCGACCGTAGCGGGAATCGGGCGGGAAGTACGTGCCGCCGAAGAATGGCTTTAGGTCGGGCGTCAGCCATACAGACATGGGCCAGCCGCCGCTTCCGGAACTCGCCTGCACGTAAAGCATATAGATGCGATCGACATCCGGCCTCTCTTCCCGATCTACTTTGACGGACACAAACTCCCGGTTCATCAGCGCCGCAACTTCTTCGTTCTCGAACGACTCACGCTCCATGACATGGCACCAGTGGCAGGTCGAATAGCCGATCGAAAGAAAGATCGGTCTATCTTCGCGCTTCGCTTTTTCAAAAGCTGCCTCGCCCCAGGGCATCCAATCGACTGGATTATGCGCATGCTGCAACAAATACGGGCTTTTTTCGTGAATGAGCGCGTTAGCCATGGGGGAGGTTCTCACCCCAAGTCTAGTTCACGGCACAATGGGCGCATGTAGCTCGCAATGTCAGGTAGTTTTGCTGGGGCAGACGCTCCGTCTGCGCACGGCTCCCAGCCGCGCTCTTCGAATCTTGCAGAATTGTCGAGGAGCCGGGCCGGGCGTCCCGCGCAGGCCAAGGGCCCGCCCCACAAGCAAATGCCCGAATGTGGGTGAACTGCTCGCCGGCACGATGAAGTGCGCCACGAACTCCGGAAACTCTAGCAACTGCCCGCTTGTCTGTTTTAAGTAACACAGCGCCCACGCTCCCGAAGCGCTGCACGTACGAGTGTTCGCCTCCATCAGAAAGAGCCTTACCAGAGCGCAACAATTCGCTACGCTATTGATCGTGAACAGTGGAAAGACATATCTCGCAACTCCTGAGATCAATCGGTACGTGTACAACGTCAGTGTGCAAGAAAATCCGGTGCTTGTGAAATGCCGCGAAGAAACACGGGCGCTTCCGAACGCCGTGATGCAGATTTCTCCCGAGCAAGGCCAGCTTTTCCGCGTCTTGCTGGCGCTGTTGGGCGCGAAAAAGACACTCGAAATCGGCGTTTTCACCGGTTACAGCTCCACAGTGACTGCGCTGGCGCTACCCGGCGATGGCAAGATCGTCGCTTGTGACGTGAGCGACGAGTACACCCGCATGGCGAGGCGCTATTGGGAAGAGGCGGGCGTCGCCCATAAGATCGATCTATGCCTTGGGCCGGCCGCCGAAACGCTTCGGCGGCTCAACCAGGAAGGCCATCCAGAGAGCTTCGATTTTGCCTTCATCGACGCCGACAAATTAAATTACGACGTTTATTATGAGTTGACGCTGCCGCTGATGCGGCCCGGAGGTCTGATCGTTTTCGACAATATGCTGAGGCGCGGCAAAGTCCTCGACGAACACTCGACCGACCCTGAGATACGCGTGCTGCGCGCTCTAAACGAAAAGCTCGGCAAAGATACGCGCGTCCTCGTTTCACTCCTCGCAATCGCCGACGGCGTCACGCTCGCATGGAAGAAGCCATAGAGCGGCGCCTTGGGGCAGTCGTATCCACGCCGCTGAAACCAGAGCGGTCGAGGCATGCCTCGACCCTACAAAACGGTGCATGTCGTGTGGGGCGGGGCATGCCGCGCGCCCCGGGGGGCCGGGCATGCCCGCCCCTAGCGTGGTTTCTTGAATTTTCCGAAGTGAGCCGCTCGTGAAAGAAGCAGCTCACAGCGCGTCAACCACGGCCTCGATCGTACCCGGCGCGTTTCCCTCCAGCCGGTTGTTCACAAACAGATACGCAGGTTCAGCGCGCCGCTTCGCTCGAATCAGCAGATTCCGCAGTGCTTCCCGCACCTCCTGATTCGGCTCCTGTATCGCGCGGTAAGGCGAGAACAGATTGACCGCGTGCTCGTACTTGCGCCCCGTTTTGAGCAGCGCTCGGGCTACGGTAAAATCCGCCGTAAACACGTCGCGAATGTCCATCTGCCGGGAGATGGCCGGCATCCGCGTCCACGCGTTGAACACGTGCGCGATGTTTCCTTCGCGCAGCAGTTCGAAATAGTCCGGCTCAAGATAATCCGCATTGCGTATCTCCACCGCATAACGGAATGCGCCGGGCAATGTTCGCAGAAACGGCGCCAGCGCATTCAGAAACTCACCAACGCCCGAGAATGTGGATTTGCGAATGACGCCAAATTCAAAAATAATCACCGAAACGCGTTTGCGGTAGGGCGCCAGCAAATCGAGGAATTCCGATTTCAGCAGTCCGGCATTCAGAAAGTTCGGATTCAGAACACCGGCCCGCGCGCCATATCGGTGCTGGATCGGGAATGAACAAACGGTGATCTCTTCCGGAACCTTGAATGCGAACTGCAGGCCGGAGGGAACTCCATCAAACAGCTTTCTCCAAAACTCGGCGGTGGGCAGTTGATAAAACGAAAAATCGCCGCAAACGACGGGAAAGATTTCGGCATACTCTGCCAGGCACTCAGCCTCAAATCGCTTGCGTGAGAACCTGCCGCGTGAGACGTAACGCTCCGGCGTATAAATCTGGCCGAGCCATCCTTCATATTTCCACGAACTCGTGCCCATATACAGGCGGTCAGCCGCCAGGCTCGACAGCTTTTGCCGAAGCTTGAGCTTGAGTTCAGGCTCCGGCTCCTCGAACAACGGAAGCGTCGTGGACATGGTGACGTTCGGCGGTCGCGAGAAGCCGCCGTCGCCCTCATTATAATGAGGGTCGTAGACGAGGCACATGGACGAAGAACTTCCCCTCCCCGAGCCCGCTCCCGATCGCGAAGATCACGATGAGCCGTCACGCGAGGAACCGATGCTCTATTGCCCGGTATGCAGCCAACGCTTGATCTCACGAAAGTGCAAACTTCTCTGCGAGCGATGTGGCTACTTCATGAGTTGCGCCGACTATTACTAGGGCAATGTCATTTAGCTTTAGCTTAAGTGGGGCAGACGCCCCCCGTCTACGCGCGGCTCCCAGCCGCGCTTCTTCGGCTAATGCCGAATGATCGAGACGCCGGGCGGAGAGTAATGGTGCGATCGCGGTGTCCAGGGTTTATGTGTTCATTCGCCGTGGCCCGGCTTTCTAGGTCGAAGATTGGTACGTAAAATCAGGCGAGAGACCCCATCTTTTGTTTATGATTCGTTCAAGATGAGGAACCGGACGCGTGAATAAAGCGGATGGTCAGGACACGGCAGACCGCCTCTCTGCAATCGTCGCGAACTCCCTGGACACTCAGGCGAAAACGCAAGATCTGGCGCGCCAGGCATTTCAAAGCCGCACACAGTTCCACAGGTTGTTCCGAACCGTGGTAGAAGAAACTCCGGCAGCGATGCGACGACGGCTATTGTTGGAAAGAGCAGCATACCGGCTGGCGCATACCGGAACGCCGGTCACGGACGTTGCTCTGGACGCCAACTACGGTTCGTTGGAGGCGTTCACTCGCGCTTTCCGAAAAGCTTTTCGGACTTCTCCCAGCATCTACCGGCGCATGCGTGATCCGCACTTTCATTTGCCGGCGTCCAACAAAATTCACTTTTTTGCCCCCGGTTCGAAAACAAAAAGAGGAAAAGACATGGATTTATTCGATCGTTTTGCAGGTAACGACTCGTGGCACACCCGGCGTTTGCTGGAATACGCGGGTACTTTGACAGAGGAGCAATTGGATCGACCGCTGCCGACGGTCGCAGAGCTGCTGCCTTGGCGAGAGTCGAATAAGACTCTAAGGCAGCTGTTAGAAAACATTGTCTTCACTAAGGAAGTTTGGACGGCCGCGCTGTCCGGAACCGATATGGATATGAACGGCCCTCCCGAATCGCAGCGCTCCCCACAGGCGCTGCTGCGCAGGCTCGAAAAGACGGATGCCGAACTGCATCGTATACTCGGTGACATCCGAAACCGCTCCGGCTGGGATGATACGTTCGTCGACGCTCTGTGCGAACCGGCGGAGACTTTTACCTACGGCGGCGTCTTCGCCCATATCATGACGTTTAACGCGCATCGCCGATTGATGGCCCTGGACGCTCTACGCCAACTAGGCATCCAAACCGAAGGTTTTGGCGATCCCATGGAATATGAGGAAAGTGTGGCACCCTGGAACCAGCAGGTCGCGCTCAAAGTGCCATGAGAGAACACCCTCGCTGATTCCAAGGTCCCGGCGAAGCGGCGCCTTCCGGCTCAATCCCGGCAGTAAGGGTGAGGTAAACGAACTCTTCAGAGAGTGGAGGCCCGTGCACGCGAAGATCGGCTCCGAGCCGAGGACAAACCGGTGGAAGGTCCGCGAGTTTGTGGTCGCCGATCCTGATGTGGGAGCGACGATGAGAACGGAATTGCTGCGATTCAACGACGCTGTCGAACGGGATCCCGCCATCGATGCCTGGATGGAAGAGCATCCAGGTGAATTCGGAGACATCGCGCACCAGTGGTTTGAAGCGATGCGAAAATGCGGTGACGAAGTCCGGGAACTTTTGCATGACGGTTGTCCGGTGGCATGTTTGGGAGATGCGCCCTTCGGCTACGTCAACGTATTCACTTCGCACGTAAACGTGGGGTTCTTTCACGGCACAGCGCTGCCGGATCCGGCCCGCTTGTTGCAAGGCATCGGCAAGTTCATGCGCCATGTGAAGTTGAGACCGGGGACGGCCACGAACGTCGCAGCGCTAAGCAGCCTCATCGATGCGGCGTACTCGGATATAAAGGCGCGCGTCGAACACGGCTAGCTCAGAGAAACGCCTGGGGAAGGGACATCGCGGATGTGACTCGCAAGATTAGGAACGATATGTCGGCCTCTGTCCGCTCATCTCCCGGATCACACTCCGCTCGGGAGCGGTCGCCCGGCGCCTCACAAACAAATGCCCACCGCGCTCACTCGGCATACCAATCGCGGAGCCGCACGTCGATGCCCGTGCCCTTCAGAAGCTCTGCGAATTTCTGCGTATCCTGCCCTTTGTAATGGTACGGATAGACGATCTTCGGATGAAACGCCTTCACGGCCTCCGCGGCCTCTTCGACCGGCATGGTATAGGGCAAATTCATGCAGACAAACGCCACATCGATATTCTTGAGCGCGCGCATTTCAGGGATATTCTCAGTGTCGCCGGAGATGTAGAAGCGCTTGCCTCCGTACGTGAGAACATAACCGTTTCCTCGCCCTTTGGGGTGATACAACTCGCCGGGCTTCGGCCCTCGCTTGATGTTATACATGGGCACCGCTTCGATCGCCCATCCATTCCAGCTCGTCTTCTGGCCGTTCTCCAACACCCGGACCCCTGCAATCTTTTGGGCGACGGCCGCGGGAGCGACGACGGTAGTGTCCGCTTGGGATAGATCCGCAATGGCGGCTAAGTCCATGTGGTCGCCGTGGATATCGGTGAGCAAAATGAGGTCCGCTTTGGGTTTTCCCTTGAAAAGCTCGGCTGGAGAAGGATCCACGTAGACCAGCTTCCCGCCCGCCCGCAGAGTGAAGCTTGCATGATGAATGGGCGTAATCTCGACCGGCCCCGCTGAAGTGGGGATTGTGTCCGCCGGCGAAGGGCCGGCCAGCAGCGAAACCGCGGACAGGCCGCTAAGCACCCAAATTCCCAAGCAATTCATAAGGAAGATTTTACTCCGATGCCCGGGAAGATAGCCCGAAAACTTCCCCGGTTCGTTACGATGAGATGAGTTCGCCCGATGGCTCTTCCTGTCCAATCGAAGACCAGGCGCAGTCTCGCCCTGCTCTTCACCGTTCCGCTCGCATTCAGCCTGATGTTCTTTATCGCGAACACCAACGCTGAAAACACGGACATCGAGATCCTGACCGTGCAGAACCTGCGATCGACGTTGCATACGATGTTCGCTCTGGCCCAGGATGCCGAGACATCGGAACGCGGATTCCTTCTGACGGGCGATGAACGCTATCTGCTGCCATACGAGCAGGCGCAATCGCAAATCAAGACCCAGATCGAGCTCTGCCGCGTTCTCTTCAAGGACCGGCCGGAGATGAAACACGACGTCGACCTGTTCACAAACCTGGTTCAAAACAAATTTCAGCAGGTTCAGAAAACACTGCAGGCCCAGCAGAAAGGCGGCTTCTCGGCGGCCTTGGAATACGTGAAAAGCGGCGCCGGCCAGGACACGATGGACGAGATCCGGCGGATCAACGACGGCCTGCAATTGAAGTTGAGCGACGAACTGACTGCCGCTCACGATCACCAGCGTTCGCTGAACCACCGCCTCTTTCTATTTTTCCTCGTGGGCACCGCGGTCACGATTATTGTCCTGATTGCGCTCTATAACATGCTGATCGATTACATTCACGGCCAGGACATGGCGCGCACCGAACTGGCTTCGCTCAACATGGAGCTGGAACATCGTATCGAAGAGCGCACGCGTGAGCTGCAGCAGATGAATGAAGAGCTGCAACAATTCGCCTACGTGGCAAGCCACGACTTGCAGGAACCGCTGCGCACAATCACGAGTTTCACGCAGCTTCTGGCCACACGCTATTCCGGCAAGCTCGACGAGGATGCCGACGAGTTCATTACCTACATCGTGACGTCCTCGCGCCGCATGACGGATCTGATCAGCGGGCTGCTCGCTCTGGTGCGGCTGCGTAAAGCCGGCCAGCCCACGGGTGCGGTTTCTTTCGATAAATTGCTGACCGACGCTGAAACCAGCTTGCAGGCGTCTATTCGGGAGAACGAGGCCCGCATCGAGCGGACGCCCTTGCCTTCTCTCGCCGTGGATACGGTACAGATCACTCAGCTATTCCAGAATCTGATCAGCAACGCGATCAAATACCGCCGGAGCGAACAGCCCGTCGTCAAGGTCTCCGCTAAGCGTACTGCGTCCGAATGGGTAATCTCCATCGCGGACAACGGCCAGGGCTTCGAGCAGCAATACGCCGAAAGAATTTTCGGCCTCTTCCAGCGCCTGCATAGCCGCGAGGTTGAAGGTACGGGCATGGGGCTTTCGATCGCCCGGAAGATCGTGGAACGCCACGGCGGCCGCATCTGGGCCGAATCCGAAGTAGGCCGTGGCTCCACGTTTTATTTCAGTCTTCCGGTCAGCCTCGAGGTGACGCGCAGCGCGCAAACCCTAAAGCCCACCGCTGCCGCCGCCCGATAATCGCGCTACTGATTGATGATGGTGCCATCCGCTCGCCGGACTTCTCCCCAGCCGCCATTCAGTCGTTTGTGTTCGCCTCTTTCGAACGTGCCGTAAGGATATTTCGCCGCCTCGGCTTCATTCACCTCAATGCCCCAACCCGGCTTCTCGTTCGGATAGGCGTAGCCGTCCTTCATTTGCGGGCAGCCTTCGAATACGGCTTGCTCCCGCTCCCCCATTTCGGACCATTCCTGAATGCCGAAGTTGTAGCACGCAACGTCGAGCGCGATATTGGCACAGTGCCCCACCGGCGAAACATCACCCGGCCCGTGCCAGGCGGTCTTCACCTGGCATGCTTCACCAAGCGCGGCGATCTTGCGCGCCGGCGTTAAGCCTCCAGATTGCGAGACGTGAACACGAATATAATCGATCAGGCGGCCCTTGATCAGCGGCATCCACTCGTGCGGACTGTTGAACAACTCGCCCATCGCGAGTGGAGTCTTGCAGTGCTCTCGGATCTCGTGGAAATAGTCGATATCTTCCGGGGAAAGCGCGTCTTCGAGAAAGAACAGCCGGTACTGCTCCATATCTTTCGCGAACTGAACAGCGGCTCTCGGCGGCAGCCGTTCATGCACATCGTGCAGTAAGTCGACTTCGCTGCCAAGCTCCTTGCGGCCCTGCTCAAAAAGCTGGAGCGTGCGGCGTGTATACGGAGCGGGCTCGAACACAGGGCCTGTCACTAACGGCGTGCCGGCCCCCTGGGGTCTGGGTCCCCCTGAGCCGCCGTACGCCGCCATGCCGGGGATCCCCACTTGCAAACGCACGGCTTTGGCGCCTTCCGCCATCAGCTTGCGGGCCTGATCCAACGTCTCTGAGATCTCTTTTCCGGAAGCGTGCCGGTACACCAGCGCCGCTTCCCGGCACTTGCCGCCGAGCAGTTCGTAGACAGGCATTCCGGCCTGGCGCCCTTTGATATCCCACAGCGCCTGGTCCACCCCGCTGATGGCATTGTTGAGGACTGGGCCGTTCCGCCAGTACGAAGAGTTGTACATGGCATGCCACAAATCCTCAATGCCATCTGTCGGCTTGCCGATCAGAAGCGGCTTCAGGTAGCGGTTTACCGCGTCGACCACGAGATCGGCCCGCTGCGTGAAAGTCGCGCAGCCGTATCCATGTAATCCACTCTGATCCGTTTGAATCTTGACAACCGTCAACCGAACGCCCGAAGGTTCGGTGGCAATTACCGAAATATCTTTGATTTTCGGAACGGGCATGCCGCGCAGTAGAGGCGCCGCGGCGAACGCCAGAAATTCTCGTCTTCGCATTCGGAGGAAACAATAGCAGATTACGCTGGAAGAATTCAATGCCGCCGTGGTTCTGACAGACGATTCTTTCAACTAATCTGTCTCAATATTCGATTAGAAGGACCGTTTTGTGAAGGAGAAGCACCAACGAGCCGGCGCTAGTCAAGGAAGGAAATCACCACGAAGAATAGCCGCGCAACACACATACCCGAGTTACGGGGCGGGCACGTCCCGCCCCGACTCAAAAACTGCTAGCGAGCCGCGGCCTTTGCTTTAGAACCCGACGACTGATGCTTCGGCGTATTCTTGACGCTCGGCCGTGCTTTATGACTGGCGCCATTACGCGGAGCCGCGAGCACTGGGGTCCGCGATTCCGAATGCGCTTCGTTTCTCTCGTTCCGCTCTCGCCGAGAGGACCCGTTCGGTCCGTTGGGAGTGAGCTTGCCGAGAACAACCGAGCGTCTTGCGCCGGTCGCCGTGGGTACATTTGACGGACGGTCGTGCGCCGTTTCGTAAGCCATGACGGCGAATGCGATTGCTTCCTTGGCGTCCACATCAAGGCCCGCCTCGGTGGACTCCAGCACCGGGATGGAGTTCATCGCCTTCTGCAGCATCCCCATGAGAGTGGGGTTGTGAGCGCCGCCCCCGGAAACGAAGATTTCGTCCACACGCATCTCGGGCATCACGAAATTACGCACCCCGAGGGCGATGCTTTCCGCCGTAAGCGCGGTCGCCGTCGCGATTAAGTCTTCTGTGCTGAGCTCAGTGTCGAGCAGCTTGCTGACAAACTCGGCGCCATACTGCTCGCGTCCGGCCGTCTTAGGCGGCTTGGCACGAAAATATTTGTCCCTCAGCAGCTTATTCAGCAGCTTCTGGTCGATCTGGCCGGCCGATGCGGTAGCGCCATCGCGATCGAAGGTTTGCCGCCCCAGCGTGATCCGCGACATTAACTGGTCAATCACCATATTGCCCGGACCGGTATCGAAGGCGACAATCTTGTCCGTATTCGAATTAGCGGGAATCGCCGTCAGGTTGGCAATACCGCCGATGTTTACGGCTACGCGCCCGCGTCCTCGGGATCGCAGCAGAAGGTAATCGAGGTACGGCGCCAGCGGAGCTCCCTTGCCGCCCGCCGCCATATCGCGTTCGCGGAAATTGGAGATCACCGAAATGCCGGTGCGCTCGCTGATCACGCTCGATTCACCAATTTGTAACGTGCTGGCGACTTTTTTCCCGAGGTAAGCCGAACCCTGGCCCTCGTGATAAATCGTCTGGCCATGACACCCGATCAACCGGATGGTTGGAAGCGGGATGCCGCCACGTTCCGCCGTCTCCTCGACTGCTTCCGCGTACAGCTCACCCAATAGGAAGTTCAGCCGTGAAATCTCAGACGTGTGCGTGTTGGCGTTCGAAATATCCAACAGCGCTTCACGAACTTTCCGCGGATACGGAACCGAATGATTCGTCAAGACGTTAATTTTCGCCTTGTAGCCCGAGCCGGTGATGTCAATGATAGCGACATCAATGCCGTCGAGCGAAGTGCCACTCATTATGCCTGCAACTCTCATCGTTTTAGTAACTCTTGCTGCAAGTCGTGCAGAATCTGTAATGCCTCAATAGGACGCAATTCATCCAAATCCAGAGCCCGAACGCGGTCTGCTAGACTTTGATTCACGGGCTCAAACAGCTTGATCTGAATGGGCGTCCCAGAGTCGTCTGGGGCTAGCTCCTCGGATACCGAGTGCTCCCTCCTTTCATGATGCAATAAAACCACCCTCGCCCGCTCGATTACTTGCAAGGGGAGGGCGGCCAAACGCGCCACTTCAATACCATAACTACGGTCTGCAGTACCTGGTTCGACCTTTCTTATGAATAAGATCTGGTCGCCGGACTCCTTCACCGAGACGTGTAAATTTCTTACACCGGAAAGTTTACCTGCCAGGTCTGTCAGCTCGTGATAGTGTGTCGCAAACAAAGTTTTGGCCCTAATGTGGTCGTGAATGTACTCAGCGACTGCCCAAGCCAAAGCGAGTCCATCGTACGTGGACGTGCCTCGGCCAATCTCGTCGAGGACTATATAGCTGTTAGACGTAGCAGTACTCAAAATAGCTGCAGTTTCTGTCATTTCGACCATGAAGGTGGATCGCCCGCGCGCGAGATTGTCGGTCGCGCCCACCCGCGTAAACACCCGATCCACTAGCGGCAGCAGCGCGCGGTCCGCGGGAACAAACGAACCCATTTGCGCGAGGATCAGGATTAGGGCATTCTGGCGCAGATATGTGGACTTTCCGCCCATGTTCGGGCCGGTGATGACGCCCAAAAACTGTCCGTCTGAATGGAGATATAAGTCATTCGGAATGAATCGGATAGCATCTTTTTCGGTCAATTTCTCAATCACCGGATGCCGGCCGGCTTCGATGCGCATCTCCCCTGAATCGGAAAACCGGGGCCGCGTATAGCGGTTTTCGACCGCCACCTGCGCAAGCGTCGCGCAAATGTCCAATTCGGCGACCATCGCGGCCGCCCGCTTAATCCGTTCGGCTTGCGATGCCGCGAAGCCGCGAACTTCCTGAAACAGGGTACGCTCGATTTCGAGAATCCGCTCCTCCGCCGACAGGACCTTCGCTTCCAGTTCCTTCAGCTCCGGCGTCGTAAACCGCTCGGCGTTGGCAAGCGTCTGTTTGCGTTCATACGCGGGAGGGACCAGGTGCAAATTGACTTTGGAGACTTCGATGTAGTAGCCGAAAACGTTGTTGAAGCGGATCTTCAGCGACTGAATCGCCGTCGCCGCCCGCTCGCGTGTCTCGATCGCGGCGATGTACTGCCGGCTATTCCGGCTGATGTCCCGCAGTTCGTCGAGAGCCGCATCGAACCCATCCCGAATGGCGCCGCCATCCGCGATGTTGACGGGCGCTTCATCTGAAATCCCCCGCAGAATCCGATCGCGCACATCGGCGACCACGTCGAATTCGCGCCGCAATCGCGGGCTGTCCAACTGGTCCGTCAGCTTGACAATCTCCGGAAGCTTTGCCAGCGAGCGGCCCAGGGCCAGCACTTCACGCGGGCCGGCCGAGCCGAGCGTGATCTTCGCAAGCAGACGCTCCAGGTCGAGGATCGATGCAAGCGTCTTCCGCAGATCGCTTCGCACAATGACCTTTGCCGCGAATTCCTGCACGGCATCCAGCCTCGATTCGATTTCCGGGAGATCGGATGACGGATTCAGCAGCCTCTGGCGCAGCAGGCGGCCCCCCATTCCCGTTGCGGTTTTGTCGAGCACGTGGATCAACGTTGCATCGCGGCGCTCGCCGGCAAACAGCGGTTCCGTCAGCTCCAGATTGCGAACCGTGGCCGCGTCCAGAACCATATAATCCGTCCGCTCGTAGTACGACGGGCGGTTCAGATGATCGAGCGCGGAGCGTTGCGTGTCCCGCAGATAATGCAGGACTGCGCCGGCCGCGGCAGTCGCCAGCGGCTTGTTTGCCAGGCCGCAGCCATCGAGCGACAACAGCTTGAAATGCTCGAGGATTTGTCTTCCCGCGTAGTCCGGCCCGAACACCCAGGATGGGATCGCCGTTTCGAGGCACGGCGCGCCTGCCGGACGGTCGTCCGGACGCACGACCTCGCGAACGTTCAGAGTTTCAAGCGTGGGAATAAGTTCGTCGTTCAGAAGCTCAGTCGTGTGGAAGTCGCCCGTTGAGACATCGACATAAGCCAGTCCGGAGCGGTCGCCCTTCGTGAATACCGCTCCGAGGTAATTGTTCTCGTGGCTGCGCAGAAGGCTTGCATCCGTAGCGGTGCCGGGTGTGACGACGCGGCTCAGCTCTCGGCGCACCAACTTCTTGCCGGGGCCGGCTTCCTCCATCTGATCGCAGATCGCGACGCGATAGCCCTTCTGAATCAGGCGGGCGATGTAGCCGTCGGCGCTGTGATACGGCATGCCGCACATCGGGATTGGCTCGCCCTTTTCCTTGTTGCGGGAGGTCAGCGTGATTTCGAGTTCCCGCGCCGCCGTCACGGCGTCATCGTAGAAAAGCTCATAGAAGTCGCCGAGCCGGAACAGGAGCAGCGCGCCGTTTACCTGCTGCTTGACGGCCTGATATTGCCGCATTAACGGCGTGGAGGGTTCGGCGTTCATCCGGCGTATGCCGCCTGCGTAGGCAAATTATGCGTACAAGCCACGTAGCTTGATGGCGGAGGCGACACGATCGAGAGCCAGCATATAGGCGGCGGTGCGGTTATGAACATGGTGCTTGGCGGCGTACGAAATCACGTCCTCGAAGCTTTCGATCATGATCTCTTCCAGCCGTGTGTTGACGAGTTTTTCGTTCCAGAAATAGCCCTGGCGGTCTTGCACCCACTCAAAGTAAGAGACCGTTACGCCTCCAGTATTCGCCAGAATATCGGGAATGACAAACACGCGGTTCTCGGCAAGGATCGCATCGGCGGCGGACGTAGTGGGCCCGTTTGCCCCCTCGCACAAAATTTTCGCCTGAATGCGGCCGGCGTTAGCGGAAGTAATTACATTTTCTCTGGCCGCCGGCACCAGTACATCGCAAGGCATCAGAAAAGCTTCGTCTCTATCCGCGTCTTCGCCCTCGCTGAATCCTAGAATAGAACCGGTTTCCGTGCGATGTCGAGCGAGCGCGGTGACATCGAGCCCGTTCTGGTTTAGCACGGCCCCGTCGTATTCAATAATGCCGATGATTTTGAAGCCGGCTCCCTGCATCAAGCGCGCCGCCGTGCCGCCGACATTGCCGAGGCCCTGAACGATCACGCGGGTCTCTTCCGGTTTCATTCCGAATTTCTTCAAGGCTTGCAGCGCGACGAACAAACAGCCGCGCCCTGTCGCTTCGCGGCGTCCTCGCGAGCCCCCCAAAGTAAGCGGCTTCCCCGTTACGACCGCCGTGACCGTGTGGCGTTTATGCATGGAATACGTGTCCATAATCCACGCCATGGTTTGCTCGTTCGTACTCACGTCCGGAGCGGGAACATCTCGTTCGGGGCCGATAAAATCTAAAATTTCCGCCGTGTATCTGCGCGTGATGCGCTCCAGTTCCCCATCGCTGAGTATGGCTGGATCGCAGATAACGCCGCCTTTGGCGCCCCCAAACGGAATATTGGCCACCGCGCATTTCCAGGTCATCCAAGACGCCAGCGCCCGCATTTCGTCTAATGAAACATCGGGGGCGAAGCGGATGCCGCCTTTGGCCGGACCTCGCGCAATCGAATGTTGGACACGGTAACCTGTGAATACTTCAACGCGCCCATCGTCGAGGACCACGGGAATGTTAACCGTCACCTCCATGGCGGGCGAGCGCAGCACTTTGCGGATTCCATCGTCGAGCCCCAGGCGCTCGGCTGCTTCGTCGAAGCGCACTTCAGCCGATATCCAGGGGTTGGTTTCTGAATTGCTTTGGGGATTCGGTTCGCGGTCCGCTAAGGTGGTAGTCTCCAACGGTATGCAGGTGCTCTCCACTCACAGTATGACAGGCAAAGATGGCTTCGGCGGCCGTTTGTGCGTACAATTTGCCGAAGCGAACCATCGCATTCCGGCGCAATGAATATCAGCATGAATCGTCGAACCTTCGTACTCGTTTCCACGGTGGGCGCGGCATCCACCGGATCTCTCGCTCGCGCCGCGGATCGCCCGCAATCTTCTCCAGCCCAGTCAAATACCCAAGACCCGGAACCACCCGCGCAGAATGTCCAGCGGGATCAGGCATGGGCGAAGCTCGAAGACTGGGCGCGCGACGCCAACTCGCAAAACCGGCAGTTCGCGCTGGCCGCTCTCGGCACGCTTCCTAAGCATAAGAAAGCTGCGGACGTGATCGTCAATGCGCTCATCCTGGATGCCGATCAGCGGGTGCGCGCTTTCGCCGCCGCCATTCTGGGTAAAGCCGGCATGCGCCACGCCATTCCGGCTCTGCGCAAAGCGTTGGGCGACCAAACGGCGATTGCATTTGCTGCCGCAAAAGCGCTATGGGATATGGGCGATCACAGCGGGGTGATTCTTTTTCGCGAAATTTTGTCCGGGAAAGCCGAGCCGGAGGACGGCCTAATTAGCCAATACATGGACAAAGCCAAGAGAACGATGCACGATCCGAAAGCGCTCGCCCTGATTGGCATCGAGCAAGCGACCGGGGCTTTTTTCGGGCCGGCCGGCCTGGCTATCTCCATCGCGCAGGAAAGCTTCAAAGATCGGGGCGCGGCCGGCCGGGCCTTTGCGGCGCAGGAACTCGCCGACGATCACAGCGCCGCAACCCGCAGCGTTCTTGAATTGGCGCTGCTCGATTCGAGCCCGCTCGTTCGCGTGGCGGCCTGCCAGTCGCTAGCCCAGCAGCACACGAGATCGAGCATCCGGCGCATTGAGCCGCTGTTCTACGACAAACACCCGGCCGTCCAGACCATGGCCGCCGCGTCACTCATCCGCCTGCATCGGTGGCAGTAGAAAAGCGGCAACACCCTGCCCCTCCTGTGCTTTGCCGAAATCGAGCAATTCGAGTTAACACTTCTGGGTCGTTATGCCCAATCATGATCAGAGGACGAAACCAGCCAAAAGATTTGTGAACCGGGTTCGCTTTTTCGAGAGTGGGATCTCCGTACTGATTCACGCAACAGAGCGCCAATCGTCAAAAAGCCGGAGCAGCTGCCCCGACCTTTTGTTCGCAACAGGTAATTGACGCGATTACGCGGTGCGCATCGCTTTCGACTTATCCTCGCTAGCGATAGCTGCCTGAGCAGCCGCCAGCCGGGCGATCGGTACGCGATACGGAGAGCACGAAACGTAGTTCATGCCCACGCGATAACAGAACTCGACCGAACTCGGGTCGCCGCCATGCTCGCCGCAAATGCCGATCTCGAGATCCGGGCGCGCCTGCCGGCCCAGTTTGACAGCATACTCGATCAGCTTGCCGACGCCTTCCTGGTCGATGGAAGCGAACGGATCGCCCTTGAAGATCTTCAGCTCTTGATATTCCTTCGAGAACTTCGTGTAGTCGTCGCGCGAAAGGCCCATCGTGGTCTGCGTCAGATCGTTGGTGCCGAAGCTGAAGAATTCGGCTTCTTTCGCCACTTCATCCGCCGTCAACGCCGCGCGAGGAATCTCAATCATCGTGCCAACCATGTATTTCAGGTTCTTCATGCCGGCTTTGCCGAGCACTTCCTCGGCGACCCGCACGACAATGGCTTTTTGGTTTTCGAGCTCCTTCACATTCCCGATGAGCGGAATCATCACCTCGGGAAGCACCTTTTTACCCTTCTTCGTCACCTGTACGGCAGCTTCGAAGACGGCACGCGCCTGCATCTCGGTAATCTCGGGATAAGTGATGCCGAGGCGGCAGCCGCGATGACCGAGCATCGGGTTGAACTCGTGCAGCTCTTCAACGCGCTGTAGTAATTCCGGCAGGCGTTTTCTTAAGTCGCCGACCGACATGCCATAATTTGCGGCCATTTCTTTTTTGGAGCGTGCATCGGCATGCGGCAGCCTGGCGATATCCACCATCAGGTTTTCGCGCTTCGGCAGAAACTCATGAAGCGGCGGATCGAGCGTGCGGATGACGACCGGGAAGCCGTCCATCGCTTCAAACAACCCGGCGAAATCCTTGCGCTGCATCGGCAACAATTTCGCGAGGCCCTGCTTGCGAGTCTTTTCGTCGCGCGCGAGAATCATCGCCTGCATGTGCGGGATGCGGTCCTCGGCGAAGAACATATGCTCCGTGCGGCAAAGCCCGATGCCTTCTGCGCCGAACAGGCGCGCCTGCTTGGCGTCCCGCGGAATATCGGCGTTGGCCCGAACACCGAAGCTGCCGCGGAATTCATCGGCCCACTGCATGAACGCGGCGAAATAATGCGACTTCGGATCGGCTTCGTTGGTTTTGCACTGGCCGAGATAGACTTCGCCGATTGAGCCGTCGAGCGAGATCCATTCACCCTCTTTCACAACCTGCTTCTTGCCATCGACCACGACCGTCATGGTCTGGTTGCGTTCGTTCACCTCAATGGAAGAGGCGCCCACCACGCAAGGCCGGCCCATGCCGCGCGCCACAACCGCCGCGTGGCTGGTGAGCCCGCCCACGGCCGTCAGAATGCCCTTCGCGACGTCCATGCCGTGAATGTCGTCCGGCGTCGTTTCTTTGCGGACCAGAATCACCGGGCCGCTCGCCGATAGCTCCACCGCATCTTCCGAAGTGAACGCAGCGCGGCCGACAGCGGCGCCGGGAGAAGCAGCATTCCCAGTGGCGATCTTCTTCAGCCTTTTGCGGTCCGCCGGATCGAGCACCGGGTGCAGTAGTTGATCCAGCTGATCCGGGGCGACACGTAGCACGGCCTCGCGCTTGCCGATGACGCCCTCCTCCACCATGTCGACGGCGATGCGAACGGCCGCAGGCCCCGTGCGCTTGCCGTTGCGGGTCTGCAGCATGTAAAGCTTGCCCTCTTCGATGGTGAACTCAAAATCCTGCACATCCTTGTAATGCTTTTCGAGGTTTGAGGTGATTTCGCGAAGCTGCGCATAGGCTTGCGGCATCACCTTTTCGAGTTCCGCGATCGGCTGCGGCGTGCGGATGCCGGCCACCACGTCTTCACCTTGCGCGTTCACCAGGAATTCACCGTAAAATATCTTTTCGCCGGTGGATGGATTGCGCGTGAAGCCGACGCCCGTTCCCGAGGTTTCGCCCATGTTTCCGAAGACCATCGTCTGTACGTTTGCGGCGGTGCCGATACTATCCGGAATCTTTTGCATCCGGCGGTAATAGATTGCCTTGGGCGTGTTCCAGGAGTTGAACACCGCATCGCGCGCTTTCATAAGCTGCTGAACGGCGTCCTGGGGGAACGGCTTGCCGGTCTCCTTTTTGACGATCTTCTTGTATTCGTCGATGACCGTTTTCAAGTCCTGCGCCGACAGATCGGTGTCGAGCTTCGCCTTCACCTTCTTCTTGCGCTCATCGAACGCATGGTCGAACTTCTCCATCTCGATGCCCAGCGCAACTTCGCCGAACATCTGGATGAAACGACGGTAGCAGTCGTAGGCAAACCGGGGGTTACCTGTTTTTTTCGCCAGGCCCTCCGTAGTTTCATCGTTCAGCCCGAGGTTCAGAATTGTGTTCATCATGCCGGGCATCGAGAACTTCGCGCCGGAGCGGACGCTCAACAGCAGCGGGTCGTTCGCGTTGCCCAGCTTCTTGCCCATTTGGCCTTCCAGCTTCTTCAAGGCGTCATGGATCTGATGGTCCACTTCTTCTGGAACCTTGTTGTCGTTCTCAAAGAAGAGGTTACAGACCTCGGTCGAAATCGTGAAGCCCGGCGGAACCGGAACGCCGGCGCGGCTCATTTCAGCGAGGCCGGCGCCTTTGCCGCCGAGGGTGTCCCGCATCTTGCCGTCGCCGTCGGAAGTCCCTCCGCCGAACGAATAAACGTACTTTTTCATGTTCAGTCTAATCTCCTGATTGCCAATGCCAGCTTTAACTCTGGGCGTTTCCGCCTTGCGCGACGATCGCTGAGAAGTCGGCGATAGTCGAGAATTCCGTCAACAGACTGGCGAGCAGTGCCAGCCTGTTCCGCCGGATCGCGGCATCCGGGTCGTTTACAAGAATTTTATCGAAGAACAAATCGACTTGAGGGCGAAGCGACGCAATGCTGGTCAGTTTCGCGGCGTAACTGCCGCCCTTCGCCATATCGCTCCGGATTCGCAGGAAGGCCTCATAGAGGTCCTGCTCCGGTCCCGGCGCCAGCAATTCCTGCCTAACTGTGCCGGCTTCGCCCGCTTCCGCCTGCTTAAGGATATTTTCAATCCGCTTGAAACTCGCGGCGAGCGGCTCGAAATTCGGAGTGGGTCGTGCGTCGTGAACCGCAGTGAGGCGATCCAGAACGTCCATCAGCACACCGGATTTCGTTGCGGTCACGGCATTCACTTCATCGTAGGGAAAGCCTTTCACCTCGCGCAGATAATGAGCAACACGCTCCTGCAGAAACTGCAGCAGCTCCTCATTCCTTTCGGCAAAGGCGAAGAGATCGATAGGCAGCCTCGCCTCGGCAAGGATTTTCACCACGCCTTGCGCCGCGCGCCGCAACGCGAATGGATCTTTCGATCCTGTCGGGATCAGCCCTACGCGGAAGCATTCACGCAGCGTGTCGATCTTGTCGGCAAGAGCGACTACCTGGCCTTCGAGCGTACGAGGGATGGAATCCTCCATGCTGACGGGCTTGTAATGGTCATAGATTGCGGTGGCGACCGCTTCGCCCTCGCCCTGCTCCCGCGCGTACAGACCCCCGACAATGCCCTGCAATTCGGGGAATTCTTTCACCATTTCGGTGGTGAGATCGCACTTCGCGAGCAGCGTAGCAATCGAAACGGTGTTCTCGTCGGCGCCCACTTGCGCGGCCATCTGGACCGCAAGCTGCTGGACCCGTTCAGCCTTTTCCTTGTAGCTGCCCAATTTTGCCTGGAATGTTACTTTCGCCAGATCGTCTACCCGCGCTGAAAGCTTTTTCTGCTGGTCCACGCGCCAGAAGAACCGCGCATCGTTGAAACGGGCGCGCAGCACGCGTTCATTTCCCTTGAGAATCAGCCCATCCTGATCGCCATTCGTATTGGTGACGGCTACAAACTCGGGCGCAAGGCTGCCGTCCGGCTTCTCCACAGTGAAGTAGCGCTGGTGATGGCGCATTACCGTCGCCAAAATTTCTTCGGGCAATTCCAGATATTGCGGATCGAAGCTGCCGCGAATCGCCGTCGGAAACTCGGTCAAATAAACAAGCGTTTTCAGCAACTCAGGATCGGGCCGCACGCCGGCGCCGAGCCCCGCTCGAATCTTCGATTCGCGATCGCTCGCACGAACCACCACGTAGTTGTCGCGGAGCATCTGGTCGTATTCGCCGATTGTGATCTGAATCGGCCCCTTGCTGCCGAGGACCCGGTGTCCGTATGTCCAATCGCCGGAGGGAACGCCGGCTATGTCGAACGGGATGATTTCATCGTCGAGCAGCGCCAGCACCCATCGGATGGGACGGATGAATCGAACGCTGTCCTTGCCGCCCCAATGCATTGTTTTGGGAAATTGGATGCCGGCGATGGCGGCGGGCAGCGCGGTTGCGAGCAGTTCGCGCGCGGGCAGGCCCATTTTTCGCTGCCTGATAGAGAAATACAAGCCCTTGCCGGTATCCATTGGAGACAATTCGGTGACGGGGACGCCCATCTTCCGGGCAAAGCCCGCAGCCGCTTTTTCACCCGCGCTGAGGCTGGGGCCCTGCACCAGCGTGTCTTCATCACGTTCTTGATCGAGCGTGTATCGCGAACGGTAAACCAGACGGCGCGGCGTTGCGTCCGTCCACGCCTGCCCGCCGCCGAGCTTTTCAATAAGAGGCGCGAGATTCGCGCCGAGGCTTTCGAGCGCCGGCTCGATCATCCAGTCGGGGATTTCTTCGACCCCAACCTCCAGCAGCAGACGAGGCATTACGCCACCTCCTTCTCTGCCGCCTGACTTTGTTGCCGCACCCAAGCCGCCGCGACTGCTGTCGCCAGCTTTCGAACTCTCGCGATCACGCCCACACGCTCGGTCACGCTGATGGCGCCTCTGGCATCCAGCAGATTAAACAGATGCGAACACTTTAAGACCTGGTCATAGGCCGCCAGAACCGGGAAGCGGCTTTGATCGGGCGCCTTGCGGAAGCGGGCCAGCAGCTCCAGGCACTCGGCTTCGTGCTCGTCGAACAACCGCCACAACCGCTGTACGTCGGCCATTTCGAAGTTGTAAGCCGAGAACTGCTGTTCATCGGCAAGACGCACGTCGGAGTATTTGAACCCTGGCGCCCACTCAATGTCGTAAACGCTCTCGACGTCCTGGAGAAACGCCACGATTCGTTCCAGACCATACGTGATTTCAGCCGGGACAACATCGAGATCGATGCCGCCGCACTGCTGGAAATACGTGAACTGCGTGATCTCGAGCCCATCGAGCATGACCTGCCAGCCGACACCCCAGGCGCCGAGCGTCGGCGATTCCCAGTTATCTTCTTCGAGCTTGATGTCGTGCTTCGCCAGTTCGATGCCGATTGCTTCCAGGCTTCCGAGGTATTGCTCAATGACATCTGCGGGCGCGGGTTTCAGAATCACCTGCAACTGCTGGTGCTTGTACAGCCGGTTCGGATTTTCGCCGTAACGGCCGTCGGCGGGACGGCGGCTCGGCTGCACGTAGGCCACTTTGTACGGCTTATCGCCCAGTACCCGCAGGAACGTTTCCGGAGCCATGGTGCCAGCGCCCACTTCGAGGTCGTGCGGCTCCTGGAGGATGCAGCCGCGGTCGGCCCAATATCTCTTTAACTTGAAAACTGTTTCTTGGTAAAAATCCATCCGTTGATGTCCGTCTTTACATCGCTTCGATGATCGGCGGAGTCAGAAAACGCCGCTCCACATGCGCCTCTATCTGGCGGACCAGGAATCGGCGAAGTTCGTTGGCGGTGTCTTTCGACCAGGCCCGTTCCGGCAGATCTCCGATGTGCGAGCGCAACATCTGACCAGCAATCTCGCGAGAGTCGCAGCTCAGCTTCGGCTGCTCGCGCAGGTCCGGCAGAAAACCGGAGAGGCGCGTCGCCCAGAGCGAGAAATACGTGATTGCCCGCCAAATCCGCCCTTCCGTTTGCGTGTGCATGTGCTCGAGAGTTGCCGTCAGCAACCGGAAAAAATGCTCGTTCACCTCGTGTGGCGGCAAGAGATGATCGCTCAATTCAGCGATATAATCCAGCGCGACGCCCGCTTCGAAGTCGGCGAGTAGTCCGAACTGCGAGTTCACGAGATCACATGAGTTCAGGTTCACGAGTTCGCGCGTTTCCTTCTGTGAGTACGACAAATTCACGAGAGACAGTCGTTCCAGTCCCGATCCATAGTTGCTTTTCGGTTTACGCGCGCGCCTTGCGACGCCCCGCAACTTGCCTTGATCGCGGGTGAAAAAGCTGACGATCAGATCCGCTTCCCGGAAAGGATAAGTGCGAAGCACGTAGGTTTCGCTGATCCGTGCTGCGGCCATGATCCTCCCGGCCAGTCGATTTCCGATGCAGCCAAGTTAGAATTCCAGCGTAGCAAAACCGGCACTCCCGGTATGCTGGTGATGAGGACGAACCATCGTAATCATGACTGACGGCGCCGCTTCGGAGCAACCGCATCCGCATCAGATCCCCTCCGTTTTGATGACGCTCAGTGACGGAACCAAAGTGAAGGAGCGGCTGCCGCGAATGCGAGCGTGCAACGAGCGTAATGCGAAAAACAAGATGTGCGCGGGTCATTTGAAACGTTGGTATCACCTCACCGACGCCGCGAGGCAGCAGTTCGGTGAAGAGGCCGAACTCTATCGCTGCGAGCGCTGCCACACGATTTACCTGCCCAATCCCGGCGAACCCGCCCGCAGCGGCACGCTCGCCTGGTAATTTCGCATTCTGTCTCCCGTCTTCCGTCTCCTGCCGTCCTCTTATTGCCGCTGTGGAACAATGTCGAATTGCGCCCGCTGATTCTTCTACTGCTCGCGTTGGCTCCGGCTGTATCGCTTTTGGGTCAACGCCCACACCTGCTGCTGACACCGCGGCGCCTGCACCGCCTCAAACTCGATGCGCAGCGCCAGACCGAGCGCTGGACGAACTTTCAAACGCGCGTGAAAACGGTCCCGGATTCCACCGAGCGTGGATTTGAACTGGCGCTTTACTCCAGGGTCACCGACGATGCGCCTTCGTGCGAGCAAGCAGTCAAATGGGGGCTTGCGCACGTTCAAGAGACCCGTCAAAATGCGCTGATTGCCGATTGGTGCGGGGACGCGCTCACCGAGGATCAGAAGGCTGCATTGCTGCCCAAGGGGGCCGGGAAAGCGGCATCCCCGTTCCGGAACGCGCGCGATGGATTCTTCGCCCAGGTGGCCGAAGGGAACGCATCTCTCGACCAGGCGCGCGCGCAGTGGAAGGAACTGCTGCCGATCATCGAGCGCGATCCTCGCCTCGATCCCCGCGACCTCTACGCACTCTACGAATTTCTCGACGCGGTCAACACGAATTTTCATAGCGACTTGCGGCAGGACAATGCGAAGTTGTTCGCCGATCTGCCGACAATCCTGCTTCTATCGCAGCAGCCGGCGCAGATGGAAAAACCCGATTGGCAAACTCGTCTTGCGGGTCTCATGATGGTGAACCTGGACCCGAATCTGCAGGCGTCCTCATTTGTTCAGGGATGGGCGATGGAAGATCCAAAGATGGTTCGCGAAGGACCTGGCGTGGCCTATGAATTTCTGTTAGCGGACCCGTATCTTCCCGGCTTGGGGTATTACAACATGGATCCCTGGGTGTACGAGAATGCCGAGGGCTTGTTGCTCGCGCGTACGAGTTGGGATGAGGATGCCTGCTGGATCGCCATACTTCGCGGGCGGTTCCAGGCCACCCAGTGCCCGGCCAATCTCCGGGATTCCGCAGCGAAGTTCGGCAGAATGAATTTGCTCCCCGTGACGAAAGAATGCATCGACGTGAAGCAGGGCGCTCGTACGGTCACGATCCTCTCAGGCCTGAAGCCGGGAGCAACCGTCGAGTGGCGCTCCGGGAGCCAAAAACAAACGGCGCACGCCGACGCCTCGGGACTGCTACCGCTTTCGATCGACGCGCAAGGCAAGATCTGCGAGAAACGATAGCTGCCGGATCGCAGCAAGAAGGCCCATGTTAATCTCAGGGCAGAGGACTACGGCGCATGTTATGGGAGATCGCGCATGTGCAAAAGTAGTCAGACGAGAAGCGTCAGCAATCCGGCGCAGCAAAGCTGAAGACGGTACGCTCAGGCGTCAGTGACATTAGACAACATGGGCCGGTAGCTCAGTTGGTAGAGCATCGCACTTTTAATGCGGTGGTCGCGGGTTCGAATCCCGCCCGGCTCACCAGTTAAGTCATTCATTCGGGATATCTAATCCCCGTCTTTAGGAAATTTATGCCGTATAAGCCAGGAGAAACAGGCAACCCGTTTCCGTGTGAATCGGTTCGTGTGTGCTGCCGGCACGCATGTAGACGAAATCGCCCGCGAAGGCGGTTACGCCCGCGCGGTCGGTCACACTTCCTTCGAGTACATAGCATTGCTCTGCCTGCCGATGCACGTGCGAAGGATAAATGGCGCCAGGCTGCATTCTGACCAGCACGGTATTTTGCCCGAGCAGGGGTCGCACTTCGATGCCTGGAACGGGCAAAGATACCCAGGATGTATCTCCGCTGCGCACCAATGTCATATCCTGTCCCGACGGGAGCACTTTCGGGGCTGCCTGGATACGATCGAACAGCCGCCGGCGCAGCGATGGAGCCGGGCTTTGCGCCGGAATGACCATTGCTAGCTCATCAGCAACCGAGGCATACGCCGCAAATTCCGCCATGCACAACGGGCAGCCACTCCGCAGCCTTTCCTCGAAATGTGCGCTTTCGAGCGGAGATAATGCGCCAATTGCATACAATGCAGCCGCTTTCCGGCACTCCTCAACATCGCGTCCTCTCGTCATTTGGCCGATCTCGCGTTCGTCGTTGGTGGGTGAAGGGCCACGCGGAGCTTGTCCATCGCCATCCGGACTCTGGCCTTGATTGTACCCAAGGGTATGCCGAGCGCGGCTGCAATTTCCACGTGCGTAAGCTCGGAAAAAAAGGCCAGCTCGAGCGCTTTACGCTGCTCCGGAGGCAACGTGTAAAGCGCTTGCCTCATCGCGCTCTGCTGCTGGCTCAACATGCTGGCCTCGTCCGGAAGAGGTTCGGAGCTGGTGAGCTCTGCCTGCTCGGCAAGCGCTGAATATTCATACTGACGTCTCCTGGAGAGAGTCCGCAACCGGTCCACGGCTCTGCTCCGAGTCAGTAACATAAGCCATCGGCCAGTGCTTCCGCGCGCCGGGTCAAACGTATTGGCCGTCCGCCACACCTGTTCATACACTTCCAGCAAAACTTCTTCCGCATCAGCCGAGTTCTTCGTGATACGGAAGGCAATACCAAAGAGCGCCGGCGCACTCGCATCGTACAGCCGGCCAAGGGCATCCGCATTGCCCGCCCGAATGTCTCGAACGCAATCTCGCCAGCAGTTCTCCCGCTCGGAACCGCTATCGCCGGAATTCGGCCGACCCCGCCCCAGCATGTGCCTCCTGGAGAACATACCATCTTTACGGCACTTTCGTATTGGCTGGTAAATTCCCGAGGCGATCAAAGAGCACATGGTTGCGTTCCCAAACAATTTACGCCTTCTTAGTACATCCAGATCGCTGAGAGTCCTCGTATTTTCCAGTCAAAGGCTCTGTTTTTGAGGAGGACTACATGAACTTTTTGAAGCCCAAACAACAGGTATCCCACGCGACGACCGATCTGGAGACCGCAGACCGGCGCTCGTTTTTTAGGCTGGCATCTCTTGCGGGGATGGCTGCTGCGGCATCGTCGGGGGCGTTTGCCTATGACGATCACCACCGCGATCACGATCAGGACGATGAGGGGAGTGAATTGACGAACGGCGATCGCAAGATACTCATAGCCGCGGAGATAGCCGAGGCTTTAGCAGTCACGACATACACTAATATCATCAACAAGGCGCCATTCTTTCCCCTGCTGGCATCGGATGATCAAGGTTACTTACTCGCGGCCCGTCAGGAGGAGATGTCTCACTATCTGCTGGAGCAATCAGTTACCGGCCAGCCAAGCCCATTTACGAATTTCTTCTATCCGGCTCAGATGTTTGTGGATACGCAAACTACGCTGAATGTGCTGGTCACCTTGGAGGATGCATTCATCGCCGCTTACTTGGTCGGAGTGCGAAGATTCAGCACCTCAAATCTTCGAGTCACCTCTGCCAGGATTATGGGGATCGAGAGCGATCACCGGACGCTCGCCAGAGTTATTGGCCCGAATATAGATCCATCGGCCGGCGGCCCCATTGAGACCATTACCGGTATTCAGGGCGCCGCTGAATCCGTTGATCCGCCGAACAACAACGGATATGAACGGACGCTCGGCTGGACACGCATACGGCAAGCTGTAAATGCCTTGACTCCGTTTGCAGACCAGAACGCTGCTCAAGATGCAGGGTTTGACACTTCGCAAAGCTATGCGTTCGTTCCGTTCCAGCCCGTGCTGCCGTCGCCGCTCGGAGAATTCCACTCGTTCAAAGGGTAAATAGGCGTGCCACACCGAATCTTTGTCGCAGGTGGAACGGGATACATCGGAAGCCGGTTGATTCCTTTGCTGATTGAGCGTGGACACCATGTCACTGCTCTAGTCCGGGCCGGCTCCGAAGAGAAGGCCAAAACGCGATGTGAAATGTATCTCGGAAACGCTCTTGAGGGCGACTCATTTGGTGCGCAACTTAAGGAGTACGATACGTTCATTCACCTGGTCGGCGTACCCCACCCGAGCCCTTCTAAAGCGCGTGAGTTTGTGGCGGTCGATCTCCGGTCAGGGGAGGAGGCTATTAGAGTTGCTTCCTCCGCCGGGATTCGGCACTTCATCTACATCAGTGTCGCGCAGCCCGCACCGGTCATGGAGGCCTACATCAAAGTTCGTGCTGTATGTGAGGTGTCCCTACGCGCTTCCGGCCTGCCCGCGACGATCCTCCGGCCCTGGTATGTCCTCGGCCCAGGGCACCGCTGGCCGCTTCTCTTGAAGCCGCTGTATAGTGCCGCCGAACTTCTTCCAGCGACACGCGAGGGAGCTCGCCGTTTGGGGTTGGTCACCCTTGGGCAGATGATCAACACGCTCGCTGCGGTAGCAGAAGATCCACCCTCCGGCGTTCGCGTCTTTGAAGTGCCTCAGATTCGCAGCCTTGGCGAGGCATATTCCAAATGCGCAGAAGAATCAGCAGCAAAACTGCGCACCGCCCCCGAAACGCGCTCGACGCCGATTACGTAGTTACTGGCGAATTTCTACTCCGAAGCTTTGAGAGTCCATTTCCACTCAGGCTGCGCTGGCCGACTACCTGCACCTGTGGGAGCGAGCTGATCCGAAATGTCGCAAGTTGGTAGCGTGTCCGTACGGTTCCAGCGACGCTCAACCGGGCAACTCGCCTGAACGCTGCTAGATTCAGACTAGGAGGCACGGGTTTTGGGCGCATTTACGCCAAGGCTACCTGTTGATTTGGAGGTCTTGCCCGCTACTCGGGACCACGCCGTTACGGTCGCAAATCTCTTTGAGCTTTACGCACATGACTTCAGTGAGTTCCACGATGTGGAACTTGGGGATGACGGCCGATTCGGCTACAATAATCTACCTCTTTATTGGTCTGAACCAAACCGCCATGCATTCCTGTTTAGTGTCCGACAGAAATTAGCAGGGTTTGCATTGGTGAAACGAGGATCGGAGATCACGGGAGATGAATGCATCTGGGACATGGCGGAATTCTTCGTCGTGCGCCGATACCGACGACATGGATTGGGGACCGCAGCCGCACGCCAAATTTGGACTCGTTTTACCGGGCGTTGGGAGGTGCGAGTTATGGAAAGCAACCATGTCGCGTATGATTTTTGGGCTCGAGCGATTGCCACAGCTCTAAAGGAGACCATTTCTCCCGTTCACGCCGAAGTAGCTGGCCGACGTTGGTATGTTTTCTCCTTTGATTCTGGCTTGACGCCCTGATGGCTTCTGCCACTGCAGGTCGCGCTTGACGGCCAGGATGGAGTTTGTGGGCATTCTGACCGAAGGCAGCGCAGGATGCCGCTCAGAATGCCCAAACACCCAGAAAGAGGAGACCGCCTTTCGTACATGGTTTGAGTTCTGCCAGCGACAAACAATTTGTTTGCCCCGGAGATGGCGAAGAACAGCCCGAGCGAAACGCGTACCAGCGGGATGGCATATTGTTCCAAACCACTGCTACCCAGCAGCGCAAACTCGACAAACCGTTTCCAATCCACTCCTTGTCCCTTCTTCAGATGTAAACCGGCAAATGGCGGTCTCGTTCGCGAATCCTCGCCGCTCGAGACTATGTGTCCATCCGTTCGGTCCATTGAGCGCGCCATGCGGGAGCGACGAATGGATCCGCAAAGTACTGCGTTTCCCGCGCAACCTTGTCCCCCCTGAACTCCATGACGCTCACGGTGTAGGAGGGCTTGCCGTCATATGTCAGGATGAATTCGGTGATCCAAAGATCACCGCCACCAATGATTCGTCGGACAGCAAACCGCTTTTTGCTCGGCTGACTAGCACGTTGATTCTGGATGTTGCGTCGACCGCGGGTTCGCTCGCCTGACTGTGGGTATTCCAGCACTGCGTCCTCGTGATAGATGTTGTGCTCCGTTTCAAAATCGTTGGCATCGGACGCCGCCCAATGCTGATCCAGTGCTGCGCGGATCTCGCGATCTCGCACTCGAGAATACCGCTCGTTCGCTTTTTGATCGTTCATCTTGAGCCTTCAATTGGAATACAATGATTCGCTTCGGTGACGTGCTTCAAACGATCCCACCCTCGCCAGGCGCCGGCGAGCTGCTGCCCGGCGTCGACATCATAGGTCGCGCAGGTAAGGGCTGGTGCTCAGGACATCGAGTTCGCGCGCGCGGCGCGCTGGAGGCGCTTGGGATCCCGGCCGGCGAGGATCACCTTTGCCCCCTCAGCGCTTGCTCTCCGGGCCGTTTCGAGACCGATTCGCGCGCTGCCGCCGATCACAACGACGGTTTGCCGGAGGAGTTCGAGCTCGCGCTGACTGGGAGAGTTAGTGGTTGCTGTGCTCAAGGCTCCTTCGATCAGCTATCAAACCTTACCGGTCGTCTTAAGGCGTAATGCTCGTGTGTAGGCGGTCAGACGGGCAAGAGGCTCAGAATCACGACCCCCCGGACACGCGTCCACATCCGTCATTCCGGCAGCTCTCCACTGGACTGCTCCGCGACCATGTGTGCGGCGTACCATTCGGGCCAGTTCTCGTCGCGTTGCCCGGTGCGTTTCTCGTGCTCGCCGTGCGCGGCCTCCGCACGTTTGAGCGCGCTCGCCAGGTCGCTTGCGGAGCTGAATGAAGTCGCGGCAGAGTCAATGCGCCCGGGAAGCCGGGTCGTGATCTCCTGCAGCAGCCAGCCATTGCCGTCGGGGTCGCTGAACGAGGCGAACGTGCGGTAGCTGCGATGCTCGGGATCTGGACCGCTGACCCGGAGCCGCCCAAACAGGTAGGGCGGGTCCGGCCCGGCGTACACGCTGCCGGCGTCATGAAACGCCTCGCTGATGGCGACGTTGCGACCAAGCAGTTCTTTGCGGGCGGCCTCGATATCGGAGACGATCAAGTACAGTCCCTGAGCGGAGCCGGGCGCCGCCGCAGTGACGTTCTTGCCAAATATGACCGAGCAACCCGAGCCCGGCGGCGTGAATTGTATGACGCGGAAGTCGGCACCGTTGTCGTAGTCGGCATCGAGCCGCCACCCGAGCCTTCCGTAGAACTCTTTCGCCCGGTCGATATCCGAGACGGGGATGACGACTATCTCAAGCTTTGTATCGAGCGTCGTGACCTTGGCGTTGGCGGTCGCGTCCTTACTATCAACTTCGGTGGTGCTCATGCCGGTCTCCTGGGTTGTGCGGCTGCACAGAGAAACACGACAGTGATCAACATACTCTGTCTCATTTTCAATCTCCTTCTCTGAACTGAAGCATGCATTACTAGCCAAACGTGAACGAAACACGTTTATTCGACGAATGATCGTGTGCCCCGAGACGGGGTGTTAATTGACGCTGGCGGACGTCAAACGTCGGTGCCGAGCTCAGAAATCCAGGGCGACGATCAGTCGGGCTGCTCATCCGTGTCACCGTCGTCCGCCCGCCGGGTTGCTGAATGTGATCGTCCACCGGCCCGGATAGGTGCGGTCAGTGTTGAACTGCGAAGGGTCAGGCATGGCGCATCTCTTACGTCGACTGGCAGATCAGCTTTGGATTCAAGCTGACCTCGGACATGGTAGCTGTCGAAACGTGAACGAAGACACGTTTATTGGGGGAATGATCGCGTGCCGCGCGGTTGGAATTGCCCGATTTCCCATTGAAGTGGCGGCTCCCAGATAGTCCACTCTACGACGCCTTTCTCTGTTCATCAACAGCTTTCTTACAAGGCTTCAATGTTTCTAGTTATAATCCCTCCAATAAGGTCGAGAATAAGTAAAAGCATCCTGTCGATCGTGATTATTCTGGCGCGTATGTAAGTCGTCATACTTCAACGAATAAGTAAGCTTCGCGGATCGAAAAGGAGAACACCCCATGAGACGGATCGCTTTCGTGCTAGTCGCAGCCGCATCGATGGCCAGCATTGCCGGCTACACGGCCCATGCAGCTAAACAGACAGATGGACAGGCCGCTCCGGTCTTCGTAGTCGAAAGTCCCGCCGGATACCGCGACTTTATGTTGATCTCAGTGGCACATGAGGCAGGGAGCCTCAACAGTTTGGGCGCCGTTTTGGGCAACGATGTCGCCATTAAAGCCTACCGTGGAAAAACGCTTCCCTACCCGGACGGCACGATCATTGCCGCTCTGCACTACAGTCACTCCCCGTCGGAAGAAAACGACCGAATCTTTGGCAAGCCTCAGTCTTTCGTTCCGGGCCACCCCACGAACACTCAGTTCATGATCAAGGACTCACAAAAGTACGCCGCGACGGGCGGTTGGGGCTTCGGTCACTTCGGCCCGGACGGCAAACCGGGCGCCGAGACCTTGATGAAGACTTGCTTTCCGTGCCACGCGCAGGAAAGGGCTCGCGACCTTGTCTTCACTCAGTACATGCCTTAATAGTGGAACAAGGTGCGCGCATGTGTACCAGCGGCTTCAATATGCCTTCGTGCATAACATCTTGGGCCGTAGATGGTTCACCTTTTTTAGCGTAGGCGCCCGCCCAAGGGGCGGAGACACAAATACAACCGCACCAGTGGGCGCGTGGAGCGGCCGCAGACTTTGCCGTTTTTCCAGCGGAAGGTGACGCGCTCTCCGTCAAAAAAGAGTAAGCGGTGATTGCTCAGGGCGACGCGATGCGTATATCGGCCAAGATAGCGGAGCACCAGGGTTGGGGCGCCGAATGCCGGCTTTGCGTATACGACCCACTGCTGCTTGAAAAGTGACTTAACAAAGGCGGCAAATTGCTTGGGGTTAGCGAGTTGGGCGATGGAGCTGGAAAGGACGGCCTTCCCCCTGCCGGGATGCCTTGTGCAATCCGGCAACGAACTTGGCTCGAAAAACGGGACCGAGCACGTTCGCCGCAAGATCCCGAACGTACCGAAGAAGAGAGCGCTCTCTTCGGAGCACCGTCCGAAGCTAAGGCGAGGGAGGCCGCAGTTCAAAATTATTTCGGCCAAATGCCGTCAAATTCCCCCCGTCCTCCACCACAACAGCTTGCACCGTATAGCCGCCTATGGGCAGCTTATCCAGTGGAACGGTGATCCGGAAAGAGACGGTGCGGGTTTTGTCGTTCACCGCGGCGGGCGCGACCAGAGGAGTTTCATCGCCACGCCGGCCCCCATGAAAGAAGACCAGTCCCGCACGCATGGTCGAGCCCTCGACTTTGGCGGGCAAGTAAGCCTGGAAAAAGACGTAGAGCTGCTGCCTTGTTGTGAAAACACGCGTCACGCTGGGCACGATGCGCTCGCCGGAAAATTCCAGCGGAGAAGATTTGAGCCTCACCTCGCGTCCAAGAGTCCTTTTCGAGACCTCGCGCGTTTTCTGGATTGCTTCGATTTGGCCGGATAAGAGCATCGGACTAAGCTCGAGCTCTTGGGGCTGCGACACGGGCAGGTTCAGGTCTTCCTCAAACGATCCAATACGGCCCGATTCATTTTCGCGCGCCAGGAATTTCAATCTGTAATTGCCGGGGCCGAGTACGACGCCTCCTTGATAGACCAGCGACTGCGCCCGCAGCTGGCTGAACCGGTCGGCGCCGAGCGTTACCGTAATCTGATCGCGGAGAGCTGAGACCAGCTTATTGCTGGCCATATCTCGAACCTCCGCGGCGAAGTCGAAGACCACCTGATGGCGTCCGCGTTTTTGAGCCCATTGCAATGCGCTGGAAGGTAACTTGGCTGTTACAGGAACGAATATGTCCTTGTCGCTGAGACGAAAGTAGGACGTTTCGAGGGCCAGAGGCAGTTCCACCCGTGGCGCATCGTCGCGCAGCGCATCCATGAGTTCGCGCTCGCGGTCTTCGACTTTGGCCAGAGAGGAACCGTGCGGCGCGTAATAGCCGGGGCGCGATATGACGCGGGCGCCGGGTACGTTTACCTGTACCTTCACGCGGCGCCAGGCTCCGTTCATGCGAGTGTCGGCACTATAGTAACCGAGCAGGTAGTAGCCGGGAGAATCGGATTGAATCCGTTTAAAGACATTTGAGAAATCGCCGAGGTCAAAAAACGAGCGGCCACCGGTGTCGGCCGCAAGTGTGGAAAGTGTCTCGCGAGAGTTGTGCCGGGTACCGCTCTCGTGAAACACTTCGGAACCGCTGAAGATAGCGCGGCTGGCTTGATGGGCGATTGTGGGCTTTCCCCCCCCAATGAACATTGCCGAGCCCGCGGACGATCCCACCCGCGCCTCACCACCAGGAGGCATGGCGAAGAGACCTCGCGCGTCAACCGTGTAGAAAGATACGTTCGCACGGTTCGCGGCGTCGGTGGTCGCAAGAAGCTGCGCACGATTTTCTTCTCCGGTTTGCGTGATGCCGCCAGTGAACTGGACCACGGATTTCCGCCCCGGGATGTCACGGAGTAATACTGAGAGCGATTGCAGCGCGGCAAGTTTTCGATCCGTGTTGAAGATATTAAATTCGGTTTCGTCCGCCGTGAATGCCGCGCCGGTATCTTCGCTGGTTGTATCTTCACCGGGCTGGGCGACGGCGTCGGCCATGTCGGCAAGATTTGCATCTTTACCGGCGCGCAGCTTCTGGATTGCGCGCATCAGCACGTCGCGATCGTTGGTGAAGTGAACCGGCACCCTGAGTTGATTGCCGAAAACGGCCAATGCAACGAGGTCCGCCGGTGACATTTGTTCGCGGACGTAGCGTTCCGCGCCTTCTTGCGCGCGGAGGAGGTCGTCGGGATGCAACGCCGTCAGATCGAAGAAGATGACGATGAGCCGGTGGTCGCGCACGGCTGCGCGGATAGTCTCCGGCTTCGGCGCCGGAACCGTGCCCATCGGCACGACAATCGGTCGAGCGTTTTGAACATCGGCCTTCTCGATAGCTTCGATGTTGTTGTAGTCGAGTGACGAAATCTTCTGCGGATTACCGTCCTCGGTCAGCGAAAATTGTTCCGGTTTTAGGCCAAGGATGGGCTTGCCGGATTTTCCGGTGACTCTCGCGTCGATTAACACCAGATCTACAGACGAGCGGATGGTGACTGCTCCGGAATCGTCCTGTTCTCCGCGAGCGCCGGGCAAATTGCGTTCCGGGCTCTTGTTTATCTTTGGGCCCTGGTTCTGTGGGGCGGCGGCCCCGGCCGGAATCAGCATCGAAACGGCAGCGAGTACTGCAATTATGCGGCGCATTAGAAACGTAACCTCAAAAAAACATCCATCGAACGCATCGCTTTGGCTCCAGTGACGACTCCGGCATCTGCAGCATCGATAACCGTGATGACGTTGGAGAAGCTCGCTGAATTGGTCAGGTTTTGAACCTCCCACCGCAGCTCGAACTGGTAACGGTCATCTCTGCCGAAGTGCATGCGGCGCCCGAAGGCGGCGTTCACGGTAAAAAAGCCAGGCCCCACGATCGAGCCTCGGGCTGCATTGCCGAAGCTGTTGGCTTGCGGCAACGAAAAAGCGGAAACGTCGAAGAAACGGTTGTTCGTCTGCTGCCAGGAAAGCAGATTGGGATCGCCGGTCTGATCCGGACGTTGCGAAAAAAGAGGGCCGACGCCATTCGTGTTCTGCGGGGTGATATAGGGCGTGAGGTGGTTCCCGCTGTTTACCAGCGTGTTCGCGCTCAAGTGCCAGTTGCCGAGCAGTTTCGCGCCGATTCCGCTGCGCACCCAGCGCCTCCGTCCGCCGAACGGCAGGTCATAGTAGAACCAGGTACGGAAGTCGTTGCGGATGTCGAAAAAGGAATTGCCCCGCTCCGCGCTGAAATTGTTGTAGTCCTGAACGAGACCGCTGACGTGGCCGACACCGATGATGCTGGCATTGTCGATCGAGTGGCCTAGAGTGTACAGAAAGAGAAAGCGCATGCCATTAGACATCCGCTTCTGTACCCTGGCTTGGATACCGTTATAGGTGGAATCGGCGCCCGACGTTTCATATTCGAATCCCGTGGCATTGGGGATGCGCCGGCGCTGGTCGGATCCAACAACGCTGCCGGGCGCGGCCTGATTCGGATCCGCGAGAAGATCAAGGTGCGTGCCCTTTACTCCCGTGTAGAGTAACTCGACCACATAACTTGACCCGAACTGTTGCTCGACGGACAGGTTCCAGATCTGAGCGTAGCCGACCTTGTAATTCGGATCCGCACCGTAGATGTTATTGACGGCATCGGGCGGAGAGGCGGGGAAGCCGTTCTGGAGCGTTAGTAGCTGCGCGGGCGACGTGACAAGCCTACGCGATTTCGCCCACGGCGGCTGATTCAGCATTTCAGTAAAGAGGCTGTCGTAAATCGAGCCGTTATAGAACATTCCGTAACCGGCGCGGACCACCGGCCCGGCATGATCGAATGGCCTCCAGGCGATGCCTACGCGTGGGGCGAAGTCGGCATACCGGGTTCGGATTAGTGACTCGGGCAGAGGGGCGCCGAACGGATTTGGCTGGCCCGGCACGGCCACGGCGACCTGAGTAACGCCGGAATTCATGAGTAGATTTGCAAGGTGATTGTTCTTTTCGGTAAATGGCGTACTCAGCTCATAGCGGACCCCATAATTGACCGAAAAGCGCGGTTTCACGCGCCAGTCGTCTTGCAGATACGAGATGAACTGCCAGCTCCGGCCGTAGTTGCTGTTCGTGCCGAACTGAACGTTCGTGCTCTCGGGCAGCCCGAGCAGGAAATCCGCAAAATCCAGGCCGGTAGCGGGGTCGCTCTTGCCCGAGCCGTCAAGCTGGCTGGTCATCAGGCCGGAGAACGAATACACGCCACGCGCCGTCGGATCGGTATAGGTATTCAATTGCCTGCGGCGTACCTCCGCGCCGGCGCTAATAGTGTGCCTCCGGAGCGTATAAGAAAGGCTGTCGGACGCACGCAGGGTCTGGTTGCGGACCAATAGTGCAGCCGGGTCCGCAAGCTCCGCGAAATTGGCGAACGTGATAAGCGGCACGCCGTAGTCGATAGGCGCTGTCGAGATGCCGGTGAAACCAGCTTGGGCGGCAACATTATTCGTGAACGCATTTGTACTGAATATCTGGTTGCGGTTGCGGTTGAAATTAACCTTCGTTTCGTTGATCAGACGAGAAGTCCAGTTTTGCGTTAAGCCCAGCGTGATGTTCTGATCGCGAGTGGCCGCATTCCCGGAAAGCGAGGGGAAACTGGTAATGGACTTGGCGCGCGCTTGTACGAGGTTATAGACGCCGAGGATATTGAGGCGCGGAGAAAGTGAGTGCAGAAAGCGGAAATTCACAATATCGGCCGAAGTAGGTATGCGAGCCTGACGGTGATAATTCAGGATCGAACCGGGAAGGTTGGGCTCCGGAATCAAAGGCATCAGCTTCAATGCAGTGGAATCGAGCCGCGAGGCTGGAATTGCGCACCCGAACGGCTGGCGCGGCCCGTCCGGGCCCGTCAGGGGATCGAATAATTGACTTCCCCGATCGCAAAAATTGCCGGTGCGCTCCGCCACGCCTGGGACTGTTTTGAACAGATCGCTTGCATCGGTGCGGCGGTTGAGTTGGTAATTGACAAACCAGAACGTGCGATCCCTGCCGTCATACAGCTTGGGAATCGTGAGCGGCCCGCCTAAATTCATGCCGAAGCGCTCGTTGAAATGCGCGATTTTCGGCGCCGGCACACCAGTAAGGGCGTAGTTACGCGCGTCCCATGCGGAGGTGTCGTAATAATTGTAAAGCGTAAGATGAACTTGATTCGATCCCAGGTGCTTGATCTTGTCCCGGACCGTCAAATCAACAACACCGCCTGTGAGGTTATCGGCGGGAGCGCCGTTGGTAAAAGGACTCGCCTGCGCCAAGCCTTTCGCGCTTTTGGAATGGCCGCCGTGGCTATGATGTTTGCCGGATTTATTACTCGTGTTATTGGTGGACACAGCATCGTCGTTATCGCTCGGATCTGCGAGCCCGGCCGTTGAGCCACGTCCGACGGCGCCGCTGATCAGATACGAGTCGGCCGAAAGGGCTTCGGTGTTTGCGCTGGCCGAAGGCGGCGTCAAAACTGCGACCTGTTGACCTGGATCTGAGTTGGCTGTCAGGATTCCGGTTGGCTCCACCTGCTCGAAACCGTCGCTATTGCCTTTGCGGCGACCCGCCTTGGTGGAACTGCCATCGCTCGCCCGATCGGGAATGCCAGTCTTACGAGTGTGCTGTCTCCTGGTGGCTTCGGGCTCGCCATTGGATTCCTGAGCCGGCTTCACGATTGGTGACTTATTTGCCGGTTCTACTTTTTGTTTGGGGCCCGATGACTTAGAAGAAACATTTACACCCGCCGGCGTTCCGATGGATGTGCGGCGGCTGAGCGTGAGCTCGACCTTCTGCGGAACCGCTGATTGAGCGGAGCCGGCCCCGATCTCGGTTTGCCAGAGGGCAGACCCTAAGCCGATCTGGTGCGCCTCAATGCGATACCGGCCGGCGGAAAGACCGGGCACACAGAAATTGCCTGTCTCATCCGTCGAGGTTTCCCAGATATTTCCCGCCGGCAAACGTGACAGACGAACCGCCGCGCCAGGAACGGCGAGACCTTCCGAAGTGCGCACAACTCCACAGATTCGTAATGCGGCGCCTGTTTCGCGTGCCGCGGCGATCTCCTGGCGCGAAGAAGTAGCGCGCGAAGAAGTAGCGGACGATGTGGGCGCCGCCGTCTGGCCGATCGCCCAAATGGGAACAAACAGCCCGGCAACAAGACAACTGGAAATAAGAGCAACCTTTTGCATACATCACCTCTCAACGAAGATCCGATCTCGCGCTAGCGGTCCACCTTGAAACTGCCGGGCGGATGAGCCTTCGCCCAGGCGCGAAGCCACGCCACTTTTGCAGCGGGAAGCTGCTTGCCATCTCGGTATTGACGGGCTTCGTCAAGAGCGTTATCGAGCGACCAGCCATCGATCGAATAACGAGCGAGGGCGGCCATCAGCCCGGTACGGCTCCTCCCGGCGGCGCAGTGAATGTGCACGGGTTGATTCGCCGGATCTTGAATAAACTTCAGATACTCGACCGCCTGTTTTTCCGTGGGCATTACGGAACCGGTTAGCGGTATGCGCATCACATTTTGGAAACCAAATTCCCGATAATTAACCTCGTGCTCGGTGCGGAACGTGACAATGCTCCGAACGCCCTGCTCCCGAAGCCAGATCCACCCCTGCTCATTGCGCGGGAGGCCGGAGCGGGTGAGTTCGTGGGGCCAAATTACTCCATAGTTTCTTAGCGGCGCATTCTTGAAGAGATCCTTCTGAGCCGCGCGCAAATGTGCCGCGCCAGGCCCAGCGGTCGCGAGGAGTGCGAGCGCCAAACTCGCGCATGTTCGGAACGATCCGATTCGGCCTATGTTCATACCCCGCATCTCTCTTCCTTTCTTCGAGTCATCGAAACTGTCTAACCGGTTGCGTTGGGCAACTCCACTTGAAGCGAATAAACTCTGCGATAGGCGCCGTTGTGCGCGAGGAGCTCGTCATGACAGCCGGTTTCGACTACCTTTCCGTTTTCAATGACCACGATCTTGTCGGCGCGGCGTATCGTCGAGAAGCGGTGTGCCACGACGAATATCGTGCGGCCTTCGGCGACGTTTTCAAGCGCCTCCTGGATTACCTGCTCTGATTCGGAATCCAGATGTGACGTGGCCTCGTCGAAAATCATAATGCGTGGATTGCGCAGAATCGCACGCGCAATGGCGATGCGCTGCCGCTGACCGCCGGATAGTTGTAAACCACGCTCGCCCACTTCAGTCAAGTAGCCATCGGACGAGGCGGAAAGAAAATCGTGCGCGTACGCGGCCCGCGCGGCCTGGACAATTTCCATGTCGCTGGCATCCGGGCTGGCGTAAGCGATGTTTTCGCGGGCTGCGCCGGAGAATAGGAAAATATCCTGCGAAACAATGCTGATCTGCCGGCGGAGTTGCTGCAGCGGAATTCGAGTAAGCGGGACCCCGTCGATCAGGATGCGCCCCGATGTGGGCTCGTAGAAACGCAGCAACAGATTGACTACGGTTGTTTTGCCGCCGCCACTCGGACCAACCAGCGCGACCAATTCGCCGGGCTTCACATGCAGGGAGAAATTTTTAAGCACCGGATGGCCAGGGTCATAGCCGAAGCACACATTCTCAAACTGGATATCGCCTGATTGGGGCAGGGGAGCAGGCCCGGAATCGCCATGGGCTAATGCTCCGGATAACCCCGGCTCTCTACGCTGCTCCAAACCGCCGGCGGCTTCGGGCTGTATATCCATCACCTCGAACACGCGGTCGGCGGCGGCGAGGATCTTCTGCATCGAAAGGTTCATCTTGCTGAGGGCCTTCACCGGGCTGTAGAGCTTGCTTGTGTAGGTGAAGAACGCGACCAGCCCTCCGACGGTGAGCGCGTTCCCCGCGACCACCCAGGGCGGCGCAAACCAAACAACTATCAACGTGCCGGTAAATACGCAAAACTCGACGCTTGATGAGTAGATAGCCGAGAGTGTTTTTAGCCGCACGCGGCCACTCAGCAGTTCCTTGCATTTCCCGGCAAAACGATCCAGTTCAAACTGTTCGCCGCAGAATGCCTTTACAACGCGAACACCGCCAATGGCCTCTTCGGCCAAACTCGCCATATCGCCGTTGATATTTCGCACGCTGCGCGAGAACCGTTTCACCGGTTTGCGGAAGAAGAACACGGAACAGGCGAGCGCGATCACTGTCGGCAAAAGGAACAGTGTGAGCCTGGCGCTTACGGCAAACATTGCCGCCAGTGTCCCCGCGAGCGTAATGAACTGCGATCCGATGTTTTGCGTGAGCGTATCCAGAAAGCTTTCGACGGCATCGACGTCGCCGGTGACACGAGCCAGCAAGTCCCCCGTACGGCCGCGATCGAAAAAGCTCACCGGCAGCGCGATCGTGTGCTCGTAGAGATCGCAACGGATTCGACTGACAAGACGCTGGTTGCCGAGTTCCTGTAAGACGTCCGCCCCAAAATCGAGAATCTGCTGGCCGACAAACGCGATTGTGAGCAGCAGAATGACGAACGGAAGCCGGCTGAGATCCTGTTTGCGGATGACGAGATCGAAAAGCTGAAAGCCGATAATCCAGGGCCTGGCAAGATCCAGCAGCGCGCTGCCGACAATGCAAAACTCTAGGGTCGCCAATATTGGCCATACGCCGGCCGCATAGCTGAACAGGCGCAGGAATGTGCCTCGCCGCGCCTTATGGCTGCCGCCGCGCGGCTTCTCTTCATTCCGGACTTTGGCATCGGTGTTCATTGGCCAAAATCCAGAGCGCGCGACATTTCGCTCACGTAAAAAGGCATCAGCTCTTCCCAGCTCCGCTTGCCTTTAGCGCGGCCTTGCTTCAAACCGCCGAGAAAACTGTGGAACACAAAAGCAGCCCAGTAGCAACCCACGCTCGCCGCGGCTTCGGGAATCTCGGCGAGATACGTGGTGAGAAAGGCTGCTGTCGCATTTTCGGCGCGGCCCATATCAAAACCCTCTTTGAAGGCAGTTAGCCGTAGGACGCGCACGAATTCGGCGGCATCCTTGGCAGGGTCGGAAAGGCGGCAGCGGTCAAGATCGATTACGGCGATTGCGTCGGCACTCACGAATATGTGGTCGTGATGGTACCGGCCGTGAGTGAAAACGAATCGCCGGGGTTCCGGCAGCTTCGCGATACGCTTCTCGAGCATGTTCATCAGTTCGCGGACGGCGTCGAGCTTTTCCGGGCGAACCGCCACAGCCTTGATCAGGCGGGTCGCCATTCGAAAAAGCTTCAGCGACTCCCAATCCGAATCCGGAGAGCCTGTCGTGAGCGAAGACCGGTGCATGGCGGCGAGCCATTTAGCCGCTTCGCGACTGCCTGCAACCAGATCCACTGCGGCGTGCCCGTCAAATACGGCGCCGAGCGCGATCCCTGGCACGCACCGCATGAGCAGCAGATTGTGATCGGCGAGAAAGCCAATCGGTTGCGGCACGCGGTAATACGACGCGGCGTTGAACCCGGATTCCCAGAGCGCGCGATTAATCTCGTGACACTGAGGGCCAAGATCGTCGGAGTAGAGCTTAGCGAAAAAAACATCTTCCGGTCCGAAGTCATACCGGAGCGTCAGGCGGCCAGTTCCGGTATTCTGGACGACATCCGAACGGCAGTTCGTGCAATAGCAGTTCCGTTCCATGCGAATCAGCGGAACAATTTGAGTTCCGATGAATTCCGGAGTAGTGAAGTCCGCGGCCTTCCGCGCAAGTCCTTCTCTATCGAACGATGCGGCAGCGAGCGGAGCCGGCGGGGGCGCCAACCGTCGTGTGAAAAATGATGTTGTCTGACCAGTGGCGCCCATTGCATATCCCTTCCTTGCCGCGATGTCACTTACCGGCGTTAGGCGGCGGTGGTCTGGACTGACCGTGCGCGCGTCGCCGTCTCGAACTCCGCGATATACAATTCACCTATCGCTTGCCGCTTCTCCTCGTTCACTTTCCGGCTCTTCAAGAGCTTCGCCAGCGCTTTGAACGCCAGTAGCGCACGGAAGTAATCCAGATTTTCAAGATTCGAATCTGCCCACCGGCGGTATTCGGCCACGAACTCCCCGGCAAGTTGCTTGGCCCGCTGCTCATCTCCGCCCTCCTCAAAGCAATTCTTCTTCAGAGCATGGACAAAGCGCGCGACGTCCTTTGCCGGATCCGACAAACAAATCTTTTCGATGTCAATGACGGTTGCGCGGTTGGACTCGATAAAGACATGCGCCGCGCGGAACTGCCCGTGTACCGGCGTCGGCCGCACCGAAATATTGCTCGCTGGCGCCGCGGTGTGGAGATCGTGAAGCATATCAATGAAAAAGGAGGCGCAGCCCGGACACTCGGCCGCGACTTTTGCGAGCGCGTCGGCAATATCCAGAATCTCCATCCCTTCGCACGGGGACTGGATCGGAAGACCAGGAATGTCGGCGGCGTGGAACTTCACCAGCCATCGAGCGGCTGCGCGAATCGCAGGAAGGACCGCATCAAGCGGAGCCCCGGCGACTAAGTCATTCAACGGTGTGCCGGCGGCTCTGCGCATCAGCAACATATTCGCTTCCTCAACGAAGATCAGGGGCTCGGGAATCTCGAGCCCGGAGCCGGCAGCAAAGCCGTTTTTCCAAAGATAAGCAAGCGAGCCATAGGTTTCGCGCCCCAGCGACGGGTCAAAATACGCCTTGCCATAGACGACGGCGCCGTCATCGGAGATATAGCGCAGCGTGATCCGGTCAGTGGCTTTAGATCGAACAACTTCGACGTTCCAATCCGGCGGCCTCCAGGCGCCGTTAAACTTTATCTCCAGCGATGCTATGCGCTGCACGGCGATATCGTGGTTGCCGAAGAGTTGCGCTTCGCGCTGTCTCCAATTCAGCCGTTCGAATCTGGTCCCAGGTCGCATCATGGTGTTTCTCCCAAATGTGACTTCTAGGCTGACGCCGCTTGGCCAGCCTCTAGAGCACTGGTGAATTCGGCCGCGCACGACGCCGATTCGCGCACGCAGTTCACGTACATTGCAAGGCGATCCGGATCGGTGACTTTCAGGACGCTGGCGACATAATAAAGCGCTTCGATGCTGGCCAGCGTCGCGTACGGAGCTATGCGCCCAGCAATGATCGGCGCCTGCATACGAGGGATCGCGCGAAAATAGCTTGTAAGGAAAGCATAGATTTCCCGATTCGCGGCGTCGGGTGAACGGCCCGAGAAACCCGCCATCGTGCGCATGTGCGCGATAAAGCAGCCCAAATCCCGGGCGGGATCGCCCACGCAAAATCGTTCGAAGTCGATCACCGTGATACATGCCTTGTCTACAAAGATGTGATCTGGATGGAAATCGCCGTGGACCATCGCGGCCGGCACGTCTTGAAACCTGGCGAAAGCTTGCTCGACGACAGCGGCGCGCTCAAGAAGTTCGTCCGTCAACCCCGGTTGGTCCGCTCTGAGCGCCGCGACATGAACTTGAAGCAAAGTAGCATCGTCCGCATAGGCGCACACCTGAGCCGATGCCATTGGGAGGCTGTGCAGCTTCGCCAGCCAAAGACCCGTCCTGCGCATGTGTCTGAGCGAGGCTTCGCTGGCTCTTCCCAGATAAGTGCGGAGTTTCGAGCCGCGCGCTCTTCCCTGCAGAATCAGGCTGAGATCGGGGAAGTGCTGCACCGGCTCCGGAATCTTGAACTGTTCGTCCCGGCCGAAACCTCTATCCCAGAGCAGTCGCATGGCTTCGAATTCCCTGATCGCCTTTCCGGCGGCGCTCATGGTATCCCGTTTGCAAACGAGGCCGATCGAACTCTGTTTGCCGGTGAGCGGGTTGGCCGCAACGATCTCGAACGAGAACACATGACGGCTGCCGGGCCGGCGGCGCATCGCACGCACATCGAAGCTCTCGATTGTGAAGCCCTCGGCGAAGGTCCTGCCCAGCCGCGAACGGAAACTCGGATCGCCTATTTGCTGGCGTATGGAAACCGCGCCGGCAATTAGCCCCAGCAGCGGCAATGTAAATAGCAATAGCAGCGCCGGCATGTGGGCGTGCGTGACATGAGATCGGGCGGCCACGTGGACGGCATTGTGGAGGTGCGCCGCGATGCGTGGATGAGATACAAACCTCAGGGCCACGGCGGCGAGACCAATGATAATCGCCTCAAGTTGCACAGACCGGCACTGCGCGAGCGCGCCGAACTTTGTTGTGGCCGGTGTAGCAACAGAACCGGAACGATTGAACGACGAAGCTGATCCAGTTGTCCTCATATTCTGCTCACTCCAATTGAAATCACAAATTCTTTACCGGAAAAAGTGGAGAGTCGCAGGCAGGCCTTATGCCCGGTGTTGTCGGAAAATGGCCACGACCACGACAAGCGGCCGCCTTGGTCCTCGCGTACCCAGACCGCGGTCGAATTGGCGCTCCAGCCCCGGCAGCCTTCGCTTTCGAAGGGAGTCAGCAGTCCGCGCCCGTAGCGCAGCAAGTTCAGGTAGTCCGGGGAAAACGCGAAATCCACGGATATCGCCTTGACGGATTCCGGCAGTGCGTAGCGCACTTCGAGGCAACTTTCACCACGACAGAGGCGAATGTGCTTCGTCAGTCCGCGTGCCACGCTTGCATCTTCGATGTTTTCCATCACGACGTCGACATCGGCGCCGGAGGCCTGGTGGATGCGGCTCCGGTAAGCATCGTGTTCGAAGCCACAGTCGGCCAGCGCGCCGGGATGATTCGGAGGAAGATCCATGAAGCGATTTAGTTCCTCCATCCAATTCCAGTCGTCGGATGGATTACCGACGACCATGGTTGCCGGCGTACCCGCCAGATCGAATAGGGCGACCAGGCGCCCACCCCATCGGGGAGAAATCACCGCGAACAACTTATCGTTTTTTACAACCAGTTCCTCTTCACCATCGGAGTCGATATCACGCAACGTCACGTGCGCCTGTCCGTCGTGGTGGGTTGCCCAATATGCCGCTTCGCCGATCACCGCGGCATGCCGGCAGTGGCTGCCGAGCGCCTGAATCCAAGGACTCGGCTGGCCGTAACAATCCGGGTTGCCAAACGGACCTTCCGGCGGTGTGTGCCAGGCGCTTTCCCAACTCGACGCAATCAAATGCTTCTCCGCCAGATCGACCAGCGCCGGCTCGGCTCCCGACAACGAGAACTGCTCGACGCGCCTTTCCGCCCAGGAAAAGTATTCCCGGTACCGGTCCCACTGCGGATCGAAATACCACTTCTCGTATCCTTCGCCAGCTGCAAAGTGATTAGCCAATTCCAGAAACGTTCCGACATCGATTTGGCGCGGATCGGCCGGCTTGCCAACCGCGGAGCAATCGCAGATTCGCACGGGCTTAATGGAAGGCATTTCGCCTATCCAGTGGAGAACGGACTCAAACTGTTCCGGCCCCTCAGTGCTCCATGCGCCCAACCCCGCGGCCTTTTCCATGTCGTCGCCATAGATCGCGATAGGAGAGCAGAAGAGCGAGGAGTCGCCGTCGAGCGAGGCGAGCCAGCGGCAGTGCTCGCGCAATTCGTCAAACTGACTCTGGCTGCCGGGTGGAATGTTTAGGCGCAAGCGGGTAGCGATCGGTAGCGCGATGAGACCCTGCCCGTCCTGAATCGTGCATGCCTGAAAGAGTTCCGCATCGCTTCGCGGATTTCGATCGTAAATCTTGCGCGGAGAAGAGACGCCACCCCCCGGCAGCAGCAATCGATCGTCTAAAAGGACGTATTGATATCCGTGATTCAACAAGCGGCAATCCCTGAGCACCGGGGACATGCGGCGCGTATCCCAAACGCGCTCTGGTGGCCAGAACACCTTCACCGAGGCGGGATCGACACCCAAGTGAATTTTGTAGAGCAGCAATTCCTCATTTAGCTGCTTGAGGTTATGCTCATAGCTGAAGAACCGCATGATATTTTGGGCGTAGCAGCTCCCGACGAGTTCGATAAGCCCCATATCCAATAGCTCGCGAACGAGCACCAGGAACTCGGGCTGATGCCAGGCGATGGCTTCTATTAGCGTGCCGCTCAGGTGAAGATTTAGGGGAATATTGAAACGGCGATGCAGCTCTAGTATCCAGGAAAAGCCCGACTTACTCTCAATCGAGCCAACTGCGGCCCGCAGGCCATGCCGATTGTCGTACCCCTCCGTGATCAGGTACTGGTTTGCGTGATGCACAAAAGCAAAAGCAATACTCATCTCTCCCCCGGCGCAGGCACTTCCCGCGACCAAGCGCCCTTGCCCAGCCCGTCCGGACACACTACAGCCTCCGGTGGGTAGCTAAGCTACGCACTTAATAGGGAACCGAGGCTGTCGGAATGGCAGCTATCGTTCCCGATCTCTCGAATGCGACATAACGGCCCCGGAGGACACTTGTCGCCTTACCATAAATCTATGTTTCAGTCCTATAGCCGTCCGAATCGAACCGTTAGCGCAACTCTCTTCTTTTCGCCAACATTCGAACCACCCTTTGTAACCGATCCCTAGTCGGTTATTAACCGAAAAGAGACTAACATGAGAACCCTATGTCGTCAATGCTAGATTATGCAAGAAAAGTTTTAGTTAGCTACTAAGTTGGCTGACGTTCGATGTTAAAGGCGTTTCTTTAGCGATGCATGTTTGTAGGTTGTTAGCTCGGTATCATTCCAGGCGTGATCGCGAATACGTTTTTGGCATGTGGGCGAGAGATCGGGAACCGCAGTGATGTGCTTGATTTACTCGGCGGTATTGAAAGTTCTCTGAAATGCGGTGCATAAATAACCCTCCTTACAAATGCTAGAGTTAAGTCGCTTTGAATCATCGTGTCGTTGCCGCGCTCGCAACACAAACGTGAGTTGGGATAAAGTCCGCAAAAGATACCGTTAACGAATAGGTACTTTAACGACAGCGGCAGTCGAAATTGTGCTTGGACTTACGCCTGATTTGCTGAGCGTTGACCGGGTGGCCAGGACGCTTTCGAGCTCTCCTCCTCCGGGGGGCAATGCGAGGCATCGAACACAACATTTTGCCAATCCGCGATCCATTGTCCGCTGAAAGACGGATGCGCCTTCGTCCGTCCTTGGGGTCACATTTAGGGCGGCATGATTTCTTTGACCAAACGGGGTCCGTCCATACGGCGTATACGGCGGGAATTGGGGTGCGTTCCCATGGAAGTGATTGAAAATAGACCCCGGTTTTCGTGAACTACGGAGTGCTGAGGCTCTGGGTTCCGCGCGATGGCGGGGTTCAAAGGTCGTCAATTGGCTTTCAAACGACGCCTGTCCGCGATACTGAAAGAACATGGGCCGCATCCGGATACTCTCCGATAACGTCGCCAATAAAATCGCCGCGGGCGAAGTGGTGGAACGGCCTGCTTCCGTCGTCAAAGAGTTGCTGGAGAACTCGCTCGATGCCGGCTCGACGGAGGTTCGCATCGACGCCGAAAATGCCGGTCGCCGCCTACTTCGCATCGCGGACAACGGCAGCGGCATGCTGCGCGACGATGCCCTGCTCGCGTTTGAACGGCACGCGACAAGCAAGCTCAGCGACGTCAAAGACCTCCTCGCCATCGCGACTCTCGGCTTCCGCGGCGAGGCGCTGCCCTCGATTGCGTCCGTCAGCCGCCTCTTACTCGAAACCCGGTCCTCGGATGAGCAGACCGGCACGGCGGTCGAGCTTGCAGGCGGGAAGCTGCTGCGTTGCGACGAGCTCGCGCGTCCCATCGGAACCACTATTTCCGTGCGCGATCTCTTCTTTAACGTGCCCGCGCGCAAGAAATTCCTTCGTTCCGATCAAACCGAGTTGGCGCACGTCGGCTCACTCGTGACGCATTACAGCCTCGCACACCCTGACAAGCGGTTCGAACTCTACCACGAAGGCAGAGAACTCCTACATGTGACGCCTGTTTCGACGCTGAAAGAACGCGCGTTTCAGGTATTCGGTTCCAGCACTTTCGACGATCTTGTCGATCTCGAACCGCGCACGCGTGAGCTCCGGCTGCCCCCTCCCTATGTGCCTCATGCGCAACATCAGGAGCAAACCGAGCCACGGGAACCGGAAACCGCGGAGTTCCGCATTGAGGGGCTCGTCTCCGGGCCGCACGTACAAAAGCTCAATCGCAATTCCATTTTTCTTTTTGTAAATGGGCGCCTGATTCGCGACAAGCTGCTGATGCATGCAATTTCAGCCGCTTTTCACAACTTGATGCCGCCAGGATGTTATCCGTTTGCGCTCCTGTTTCTGAACTGCGATTCCGGAGAAGTGGACGTCAATGTTCATCCCGCTAAGACCGAAGTGCGCTTCCGGCACGGCTCGTTCGTACACGATTTCATGCGCGATACCATTCGCGAAACCTTGATGCAGCACCGGCCTGTATCTGCCATTCCGCTTCCACCTGAATCGCCCATGCCGTTGCGCGAAGGCTCACGCTCGTTCCTGCCCCAAGCGGCCGGCACACTCCCGTTCTCCGAGTTCTCGCGCATGCTCGACAGCCAGGTTATTGAGCTTCCGAGCGACCTGACGCTCACCGCCCCAAACCAGGAGGCGATGCTGCCCGAGGTCGAGCTGGTTACTCCCCGGATAGCCGTCGAGCCCGCCGTCGCCGTGGAGCCACCGCCGCGAGTAGAGGGCCGCGAACCGTTCACGAAACGCATTCCGGACACGCACGGCAGCCTGCCCCACCTTTCCCCGGAATGGGAGCGAGTCGACACCCTGGCGGCCTTGCCGGATTTACGCCCCCTCGGCCAGCTCCACGAAAGCTTCATTATCGCCGCGGGGCGTGATGGCTTGTGGATTATCGACCAGCACGTCGCGCACGAGCGCATTCTGTTCGAACAGGTACTCCGGCAGCGGGCAGCGGGCCGGATGGAAGTACAGCAATTGCTGATGCCCATTGTGCTGCAACTTTCCGCCGGCCAGCAATTTGAGTATTCCCGCATCGCGGACGAACTGAATTCCACCGGTTTTGAGACCGAACCATTCGGGCAGCGAACCCTTGCCGTGAAAGCCGCGCCCGCCGGTTTGCATTCCGGCGATATCGAGAAAGTGCTCTTCGAAATTCTTGAGATCGCGGAGAAGGAACTGCGGTCCGCGACGCTCGATGAGATCCGCCGCGATCTGGCGGCTACGATCGCTTGCCGCGCGGCCATCAAGATCAACACCCGCCTCGAACCTACCAAGGTGGAATGGCTACTGCGTTCTCTCGCCAGCTGTGAATATCCGATGACCTGTCCACACGGCCGGCCGATCGCGCTACGCTACAGTACCAAAGACATCCTGCGTAGCTTTCACCGCATCTGATGCTTAACGGCCTTCGATCACCTTCCGATAGAAATTCTCATACTTCGGAATAATCAAGTCCGTGCAGAACCGGGCTTCCGCTTTCCGCCGCGCGGCGGCCGCCATCCGTGAGTGCATCGCTTCGTCAGTCAGCAACTCGATTAAACGCGCGGACTGCGCATCGATATCACCCACATCTTCCATGAATCCATCCACACGATCGTCGATCAGGTCCGGAACCCCACCGGTCCGGGTCGCCACCGGAGGCACTCCGCAGGCCATCCCCTCCAGCGCGACCAGCCCGAAGGCCTCGAGCTCGCTCGGCAAATGCAGCGCGTGCATGCGCGGGATCAAGCGTTCCACGTGGTCCTGCTTCCCTAAAAACGTAATTTCATCTTCGACTCCGAGTTCGAATGCTAGCGCTTCTGCTCCTCCGCGCTCGGGCCCGTCCCCAGCCATGTAAAGATGCGCGTCCACGTGCTGCCGGACCTTATGAAATGCGCGTATGCAATCTAGGATGCGCTTCACAGGCCGGAAGTTTGAAATGTGAATGATCCGCTTCTGTCCGGCTCTCGCTTCGGGGTTCGGTTTATAAATCGAGCAGTTCACGAAGTTGTGAATCACTTCAATGTGTTTCGTGATGCCGAAGAACTCCTCGGTGCGGCGCCGCATATATTCGCTGATCGTCGTAATGCCGTCCGATCGCTCGATGGAAAACTTGGTCACGAGGAAATAGCTGCGGTCCGCGCCGACAATCGTGATGTCGGTGCCGTGGAGAGTCGTCACGAACGGAAGGCGGCGATGGGTCGTCATCTGCTGCGCCAGAAACGCCGAAACCGAGTGCGGGATCGCATAGTGCACGTGGAGCAGATCGAGCTTCTGGTGCTCGGCTATCTCGGCCATCCGTGACGCCAATGCCATCGAGTAGGGCGGGTACTGGAATAGTGGATAAGACGAGACTTCCACCTCGTGGTAGTACACACGCGGCGTATCGGGGTCCAGGCGAATAGGATTTGCATAAGTGATGAAGTGAACTTCATGGCCTCGATTCGCGAGCTCCAAGCCAAGTTCCGTAGCGACGATGCCGCTTCCGCCATAGGTCGGGTAACAGGTAATGCCAATCCGCATGTTCCACCATCTTAGAGAATTCGCGAGGTTTCACTCCCTACCGCCGGGGCTGGGCCCCGATTTTTTTGTTAGCCTAGCGGTGTTGGCAACCCTCGACTATCTCCACCACCGCTGGTCGCCGCTCATTCTCGTTCCGTTCTTATTGTCTGCCGCCGCCGCTTCCGACATAGATTCTTCCGCCGCTCAGAAGGATTCGGCGCTGGTGATTTCAGCTTCGGGCCAGGTCTCGACGAATAAGAATGGCCAGGACTGGGCAATCGGCCAGGCTGAGCGCATTGGGATCACGAAGCCCATCATCACCGGCCAAGATGGCTACGCCCGGTTCGCAGTCGCGGGAGGCACGGATTTCGAGGTCTTCGCAAACTCGTTAGTGACTTTCCGCGAAAATGTCGGCAACCCACAGGATCTCCTGGATATCACGACGGGCCGTGTTCGCATTCAACTCCACATCTCGGCCGATCAGCCGTCCCAATATCGTGTCATCACCCCCGTAGCCGTCATCACGGCCCGCAGCGGAGCAGCCTTCACGCTCGCCGTCGATGACGAGGATGACAGCACCCGTGTCGACGTGGAACAAGGCGAGATCTTCGTGCAACACGCTTTGTTGCCGCGAGGATCCCCCGAAATCATCAAGGCAGGCGATGCGATCGCGGTGGAAGCCGACGAACCACTGATCTCGCGCCGGCTGGACCGCGGCGCGCTTTATCGATACGCGTTCCACTCGATAGTTAAGACACTCGGACTGGCGATTCCGGGGCTGGGCAAGAATCTTGCTTGTGAAGCCGCGCCCCAACAGATGGTTGCCCGGAATAGAATGGCTCTCCATCCGCATTAGCTTCTGCCGCTACACTACTGCCGGTACAATGGAGCGAGATGGCCCTTCAATGGCTGGCTGTGGTCGCCACGGTGTTGGCGATCCCAGCTCTCAGCACTGCCCAGAATCAGAGGCAAAGCCATACCGGCAGAACCGTTCAGGCTGTTCCGACGCCTCCCCCGGCCGCGCGGCCACAAGGACTCCAAGCGCCTTGGGATGTTAAGAGAATGCTTTCCAATTTGAATAGCGAGATTGAGAAGCTGAAACCGCTGCTCGATCAGTTACACCCGCAGGAATGGCTCGACAACGGCGCTCCCCCGACCTATGTGAGGCAGTATCAGGACACGCAAGATCGTGTCAAAGATGCCGTGCGGGCGTCACAGGCTCTCGCTGCCAGGACAGACAGCCTGTCGCTTGCAATCGACGCCTATTTCCGCATGGAGGCGCTCGAAAACGTTGCGCGTTCGCTCGAGCAGGGTGTTCGCAAATACGGGGAGCCTCGCATGGCGGATCAGCTCGCCGCTCTGATCTCACAGGATTTCACTAACCGCCAAAGGCTTCGTGAATACCTGACCGAACTCTCGGTGGAGCGCGAACAGGAGTTCAAGATCGCGGATGAAGAGGCGCAGCGCTGCCGGGGTATCATCAGCAGAGAGCCGGCGGCCAAGCCCGCGAGGACACGGGGAACTCACACGCAATGACTGGAAGCAACGTCTTTACATGCGCCATCTGTGGAGAACCATCCACAGCAATATGCGTCTATTGCACGCTTGACGCTTGCGAAAACCACCTGTGCGAGCGTTGCAATCGCTGTAGCGATTGTTGTGCCTGCGACGTTCGAGTTCGGACTGAGCAGGATCAGCAACATTTGCCCGTGACGGCGCCGCCAACACCATCGCCTGTAGACATTCACGAATAGCGCAGGCGCAGCCCGCACCGCCCTTTACTCAAGCTGAAACGCAGCGCAGTGCGTCAGCGCGCGCGGATCAAGCCGATGTGCCGGGTGTCAGTTACGGCAGTTTGACGAACGGCAAAAGCGGCTTCTTCTCCGATTTGGCCACCTGCTTGATCACTTGCTGGCGGTTCCCGCCGACCCACGCCTCTTGAATTTCTTTCTCGCTCAGACCGGCCAGCCGCCCGGTCAGAATGAAAGCGGGAAGCGCGCTTGCCAGATCGCGAAAGTTAGCCATCTCAATCAGGGAAGGCAGCGCGCGTTCGCGAATCAAATTGAGCGTATCGGCATTGTGGTCCTCGGTCATGTCGACCAGCGCCTGGGTGGCGTTGTGGCGATCACTCCAGTCGAGTGAATTCAGCAGTTCCACGAACCAGGTGGGCTGAACGACCACTTTATCTTGGGGGTGGAACTTCGCCCCCACATACATCGCCGCGAGCGAACGGATCGCGTTCTTACGCACGGTGTCGTCGCCATCCTGCAGGGCATACTGAAGATCGTTAACGATTTGGGTGGTTGTACGCGGGCCGCGTGGGCCGTATTGAAGAACGTAGGCGGCAATCGCCCGCTGATCCGGATCGCTCGATTCCCTGATCACGCGGTGGAGAGCGTCCAGATCCTTGGCCGCAAACGAGACGAAGGCGCGCTGGTGTTCGCGAGCGCCGGGATTATCCATTACCGAATACCCGTTGCTCAAACTTTCGCCGGTTTCGCCGAGCCGAATGCTCTGATCAACAGTGTCGAGGAAATCCGCGTACTCGTCTGTCAGGTCCTTGGGAAGCGTTACGTTGCCTTGGGGCTCGGGCCGGAACTCGAAGTGAGGTGAGTCCTTCTCTTCGATGCCAACATATAAAATCGACTTGCCATCCAAGCAACAGGTGGCCTCCAGGCGAGACGCAACAACACCTGAAATCTTGTCCAGCCGCTCCTCCACGCCGCTTTTGGATGGGGGGAGCAGACTGCCCTCCCGCACCCCGAGGGCGGTGCGAATCTTATCGAGGGACACCTTGCGCGCCCCATAGATCTGAATCAAGCCGACGCGTGGGGAAATATCGTCGGCCCTCGCCGTCGTGACACAGCATGCCGCGAGCACAAAAAGGAAAACACGTCTCACCACTCTAGTATGAGACGTGTCCCTTCCAGGAACGGTTAAGCCCAAAAAGGGCGCGACTGCTTAAGCCTGCTTCTGGGCGAGCGGCCCAACGATCGGAAGAACAACCATTTTGTTGTTGTACGCGGCCCACATCAGATACAGCCAGAGGACAAAGATGGCCAGCATGAGCAGCGGCCACAAGACCAAAGTCAGCAAGCCGGCAAGCCCATGAGTGAGCAGACTCAAGAAGCTGCCGAGGATAGTCAACGCGATCATCGCCACGATCACGCCGACATGAAAAAAGATTGACTGGAACGCGTGGAACCGAACAGTTTTATTTTTGTTATACGGATCCAGCACCAAAAAGATAATGCCGGTAACCAGTCCCACCAGGTAGCAGAGCGCGCTAGCTGTATTGATTGACATTCCCGCTGTCGCCGCCACGGGCGGCGGGGCATAGCCGGCCTGAGCTCCTGCCGTATACCCTCCTGCCGCGGCAGACTCTGCAGAGATAGAGGCCCCGCAACGGGGGCAGAAGTTTCCGGGCGCTTCCGCCCCGCACTGTACACAAAACGCCATAATCCTACCCTCCTCTGTTTGCAAACCGTTTGTAAACCGTCTGACGATTCTAACCAAATCGGTGGGCGAAGTCACGCCGCTACAGGTTTCCTCAGCGCCGGCCGGAGCACCAAATTCACCAGTACCATGAGTACCGAGAAAATCGGCAACAGCAGCAGGCCGTTCTCAAGATTTCCATTCGTCGGACCAGAGATTTTCCCGATCATCGGCGAACTGACCGCCAACCCGATCCAGCCAAACGTTATGGCAATTCCCGTTGCACTTGCCGTGCCACGCGGAAAAGCATCGCCCACCATTGCCAAAACCGTCGGAAACATCGGCGCCATCGCCAGGCCCACGCAGAAGACAATCACCGCGACGATGACCGGTGACGCGACGTGAAGCATGGCAAACGTCATGATCGCCATAAAGATCGCCGCGGCAAATGTCACCGAGATAGCCGACACCTTGATCAGAATCCGTGAAACGATCAAGCGGCCGACGAGTAATCCGAACGCAAACCCGAAGCCCACGACGTTGGAGGCAGTCGTGGCATTGAGGCCGACCGCCGGAGACACGAGATAGATTTTCAGCCAGTTCCAGATGCCGACTTCGCAGGCAACGTATAAGAAGAGGAAGAACGACAGCAGCAGGAGCGTGGGATGGCCGAGCAACCTCACGGCTTCGGACATCTTAAAGGCCGATTCGCCGGATGGCGCCGGCATTCTGGTGATCACGTGAATGATCAGCGTCACTGTAGTTAGCGATGCCACGATGTAACAAAGCTCATCGCCGTTCATGTAGCCCGAGAAGAAGGGAGTAATGATGCCGCCTAAACCAAAGAAGAGATTTAGAAAATTCAGAACGGAGGCGCGGCGCTGCTCATTCACTCCGCCAGCAAGAGCAGTCGCTCCGGTCACAACCGTGCCGCCGCCCAGCCCCAGGATGAAATATACAACCAGCAAAACGCCGTAGCTTCCAGCGCTCGGCAGCCAAAACAACGAGATCGCCACAAGCCCCAGGCCCGCCGTAAGGGCTGTTTTGTTTCCCTTAATGTCGATGACCGGACCGGCGGCCAACGAGGCCACCACCAACCCCAGCGCCTGCACAAGAGCAAGCACGCCGTTCTGATCGCCCGTCAGATGATACGAAGGCATCAAAGCGCCAAGCATCGGCGCAACAAGTCCATAGACAAGGATCGCGAGAATAGCAGCCAATATCAGCATTCGCAAAATGGTAGCAGATAAGGGGGCGTAGCGACAGTACTGGCGTGTAAAGAAACAAAAAGAACCGGCTCGGGATCAAACAAGTGCGGAGGTCCGGCAATGAGCATTAACAAAGTCCTTGTGATCGTTTGTTTTGTGACCGTACCGGTATTGCTATCCTCCTGCACGGAGAACAATCGGTCGAACGCCGATATTTACGCCAAAGATATTCAGAAGGAAGCGAAAGATGCGGCCAGAAAAGCGGATCAAGCCGCCAAAGAGCTGGCGCATGCGGCGAAGCGAGAGGCGCGCGAACTCGATCAGCACGCTCAGGATGTGATGAATGGCCCGGCGGCGGATAAAGCCGCTCAAAAGCTTCACTCTGCCGCGCGCGATGCGCGGCGGGCGGGAAACGAAACGAAAGACGAAGCCGGGCGGCTGGCGCTGATTACTAAGGTGAAGTCGGCGCTCATCAACGACGTCGGATTGAAAACCGTCACCAAAATCGATGTGGATGCAGCCGGTCACGTCGTAACGCTTTACGGCACGGTTCCAACAGTCGACGATAAACGGCGCGCCGAAGCCACCGTCAGCTCGATGAGCGGCGTAGAGCAGGTGATCGACAAATTGCTGGTGGAGGCCCCGGCATCGTAGAGGCGATAGTCTGGTCACAATTTCTGAAGCAGCCTGGCCAACAGCGCGGTGCGATCCGCAATGCGATCCACCAGAATGCTTTCGTTGATCGCGTGAGCCCCTTCGCCCACCCCTCCCAAGCCATCCAAGGTCGGTGTTCCAGCGGCAGCCGTAAAATTGCCGTCCGACCCTCCGCCGGTCGACGACTCCTCCAAGTTGACTCCGAGATCCACAGCTAATTCTTTCGCACGCCCGAAAAGCGCGGCGATTGCCTTGGTACGCTCCATAGGCGGTCGGTTTAGACCTCCCGTGACTGTGAGGCGGCAGCGCTTATCGACTGGCCTGAGCTTCTGAAATTGTTTCGTCAACCGGGCGGCATCGCGTTCACGCACAACACGAACGTCGATCGCGACCTCCGCCTCAGCGGCCACGACATTGGTTCGAGTGCCGCCGCTGATGAGCCCGGGGTTCACCGTAATGCCCCGCCCCAGATCCGTAAAGCCTGCAATCTTCTCAATTTGTCGCGCCAGTTCGACGATCGCGCTGGCGCCGTTGGTGAAATCCACTCCGGCGTGAGCGGCCTGACCCTGCACACGTAAATTGAAAGCGCCCACGCCTTTGCGAGATGTCTTCAGCTTTCCTGCCAGTCCCGCGCCTGGCTCCAGCACGAGCACGGCGGCGCTGTTCCTCGCCTCGGCCTCCGTCATTGCGCGCGAAGATTCGCTGCCTACCTCTTCGTCGGACACCACCAAAAGCGCGACACGGCGATCGACCGGCACGTCCAGTTCGCGGAGCATGCGGACGGCATACAGGAAAAAAGCGAGACCCGCCTTCATGTCGAGAACCCCCGGCCCCCATAGCCGCCCGCCCTCCTGGCGAAACGGCATTTGCCGGATCGTCCCAAGAGGCCATACGGTATCGGAGTGGCCGAGCGCGAGCAGTTGCCCGTCTTTCCGTTTTCCTCGCCGTTTCCCTGGCAGCTTGAATTCGATTCGCGCATGCTTTCCAAAGTGGGCCGGGCGGAAGACTTCCGCAGAGCCAAAGTCGCGCGTCCGGTCGATCAACAAATCGACAAACCGGTTTACCGCCTTCGGTTCATTGCTCGGCGATTCGCACTCGACCATCTCGCGCAAAAGCGCCATGATCTGCTTTTGACGGGCGGCTGCATAGCTCAGGAACGGGTGCATCGGCTGTTATAATAGCGGCTTCGCCGCCTAAACCCATGATGGACATTCAGGAGATCCGCGAAATATTACCGCATCGGTATCCGATGCTGATGGTGGATCGCATTCTTGAGATGGGCGACGATCACATCGTTGGAATTAAGAATGTCACGGGAAACGAGCCGCACTTCATGGGACACTTTCCTCATTTTCCCGTGATGCCGGGCGTCCTGATCATCGAAGCGATGGCGCAAGTGGCCGGAGTGCTGGTGCTGAAATCGATTCCGAATCGCAACGAGAAGCTGGTGCTTCTGGCTTCCGTCGAAGAAGCGAAGTTCCGTAAGCCCGTAGTGCCTGGCGATCAGCTCCGCATCGAGATGACGCTGACCCGAAGAAAAGCTACCGTCGCCAAGATGCAGGGCATCGCAACAGTGGATGGGACGACTGTGGCTGAGGCCGTGGTCATGTGCAAGCTCGCCGACAAGCCGGCGTCCGACCGCGCGGATGCGAAAGAGCCCGAACCGCAGCTCACATAACAACGCGGATGGCGATCCACCCCACTGCCATAGTAGATCCAAAAGCTGAAATCGCCCCCGATGCGGAGATCGGCCCCTATTGCGTTGTAGGCTCCGGCGTCGTTATTGGAGCACGCACTCATCTGATGGCCAGCGTGTTCCTCGAAGGACGCCTCGATATCGGCGAAGACAACATTTTCTATCCGTATTCGACCGTCGGTGTGGCCCCGCAGGACCTGAAGTATAGAGGTGAGGCGTCGGGGACACGCATTGGCCACCGAAACAAGATCCGTGAATTCGTGACGATCCATCGCGGCACCGAAGGCGGCGGAATGCTAACCTCCATCGGCAACGATAATCTGCTGATGGCCTACGTGCATGTGGCTCACGATGTCATTCTCAGCGACCACATTGTGCTGGCGAATGGCGTCACGTTCGCGGGCCATGTGCGCGTGGATGAGTGGGCCAACATCGGCGGTCACTGCGGCATCCACCAGTTCTGCCACATCGGACGGCACGCAATGGTAGGCAGCTACAGCGTCATCAACCAGAACGTGCTGCCATTTTCAACAATCGCGACCAAACGTGAAACCGGTGTTTTCGGCGCGAACCGGATCGGGCTTGAACGGCGCGGCTTTGCCGCCGGCCAGATTGAGCCCCTGCAGAACGCTTTTCGCATATTGACCAGAGCCGGATTGAATACGTCGCAGGCGCTCGATCGCATCTGTGAGGAAATTCCGCAAACCCCCGAGGTCGAGGAACTGCTCGAGTTTATTCGCGATTCAAAGCAGGGGTTCATCAAATGACCCCAGAGATCGGCTCTGAACGGTATGGCTTAATCGCTGGAAATGGCCGGTTTCCCGTTCTCGCGCTCGAAACCGCGCGCCGTCTCGGCCACAGCATCGTCGTTATCGCCATCGAAAATGAGGCAACGCCGGAAATCGAAGCCCTGGGCGCGCCGGTCCACTGGATCACGATTGCGCAGCTTGGCAAACTGATCGATATCCTGCAGCGCGAAGGCATTCGCGAAGTGATGATGACCGGGCAGGTGAAACACGCGAGCATTTTCTCGTCGCTGACTCCCGACTGGCGTCTGCTGAAATTACTGACATCTCTGAAAGAGAAGAACACCAGTTCGCTCATCGGAGGCATCCAAAAGATTCTGCGCGGCGAAGGCATTGAACTTGTGGATTCCACGCGTTTGCTCAAGCCGCTGCTCGCGGAAGAGGGAATTCTCACTCGAAGAAAACCGACCAAAGAGGAAGAGAGGGACATTCGCTATGGGCGCCGGGTCGCCCAGGCGCTCGCGTCCGTCGATATTGGCCAGAGCGTCGCGATCAGCGAAAAAGCCTGCGTCGCTGCCGAGGCGATGGAGGGCACGGACGCGATGCTGCGGCGCGCCGCCACCCTGACGAACGGCAAACCGCTGCGGCTCGTGAAGGTGTCTCGCGGACGAGCGCATATGCTCTTCGACGTCCCTGTCGTGGGGCCGCGCACCATCGAGATTATGGTCGAAACCGGAACGACTGCATTGGCGATGGATGCCGGCCGGACACTGGTGATCGACAAGGCGGAATTCCTCGAAGGCGCCAATACCGCATCCATCGCCGTTGCCGGCTATCCATCGCAGGAACAATCCCAGTGAGCGCAATCCGGGTCGCTGTTATCGGAGCCGGCGCGTTCGGGCGCAATCATATTCGCATTGCAGGCCAACTGCCCGGCGTCGAATTGGCCGGCATCCTCGACATCGACCACGAGCGAGCGCAGCGGGTTGCTGAGGAGCATCACACCACGGCATTCACGACAATGGACGAAGCAACCTCGGCGATCGATGCCGCCATTGTCGTCACTCCCACCAGCACTCACGAAGAGATAGCTTCACAGCTCCTCCGGGCAGGCGTGGATGTGCTCGTTGAGAAACCCATCGCCGATTCGTCATCCGCCGGAGAACGGCTGACGGAGTTAGCCGAAAAGAAAGGGCGGATTCTGCAGGCCGGCCATCTCGAACGATTCAACCCCGCGGTAACAGCGATCGAGCGAGTCGTGACCCTCCCGCTTTTTTTTGAAGTTCACCGCCTCAGCATGTTCACGCCGCGCAGCCTGGATATCGATGTCGTCCTCGATCTGATGATTCACGATCTCGACATTGTCTTAAACCTGACCCGCGAGGAGCCTTCGGAAATTCGCGCCGCCGGCATCTCGGTGCTGTCCGCCAATGTCGACATCGCGAACGTTCGGCTGGCGTTTCCGGGCGGATGCGTGGCCAACCTCACGGCGAGCCGGGTATCCACCGAAAAGGTGCGTAAACTGCGCCTGTTTCAACCAAATCAGTACATTTCCCTCGATTATGCGCGACAGGATGCGCTTTCGTTCGCCGTTCGCCCCCAAACGTCTGGAAAGCCCGACATCGGGTTCTCATCGTTGCCGGTGGAAAAGGCCGAGCCTCTGCATCTCGAGCTAGAGGCATTCTTCGCGTGCGTGCGGACCCGTTCGAAGCCCCGCGTCGACGGGCGCCAAGCCACAGCCGCGCTGCGCGTCGCCGAAGCTATCCTTGATAACATTAAGGAACACGGGGACTTAGTAAGAGAGACGATCCGGCGCCGGGCGTGAACGCATCGACGATCGCGGCAACCTTCGAAGTAAAGTGAACGTCTTCAAATTCCGGCGCCACCTTCGCGCAGTATGATTAGGACCTCTCCACCCGCGGCCGATCCTGCAGCGGCACGCGCGGCCTCCCAGCAAACGCCCGCCGCCGCTCCCGAACCGGAACTGGACCTGCTGCTCAATTGGCACAGCAGCGAGAAAGAACGGCAGTGGCGGCGTTCGCTCGGAATATCGTTAGCCTTGCATATCGTACTGCTGGTCCCAATTCTTTATTGGGGCTCGCTAGCAGCCCAACGGCCGGAACCCGATCGCGAGCTCATCGTCCGCAATGTAACGCCCTTGTATATGCCACCGGATCTGCTGACGCAGAAGGCTCCTAACCGTACCAAAATTTCGAAGCAGTTCGACTTGGCCGACCTGCTGGCACGCCAGCAGGCCTCGCGGCGCGTCGTCGCTCCACCAGTTGGCAGTGTCCGCAAACTCGACGTTCCAAAGAACAAGCCGGACACACATTCCCGGCAGACCGCTCCTGAAATCAAAGAGCAGCCACCCGCCTTACAGGCGAGTGAGATTCCGCCGCAACTGCCTGCCGGATCTCCCGACTCGGTAATAGCTCCGTCGCCCGCACCGCCCGAGGCGAAAAATACGACCCCAGCGATCGGATCGGCAGAACCCTCGCAGCGAAAACTCGCTCCGCCGAAGAATTCGTTGCAAGACGTGATTCATTCTCTGGCGAAGGACTCCAACACGACGCGGCTTCAGCTCAGCGATGATGGCTCGAACACCCGGCTCCCGTCGCTCCCGGGACTAGCGCCGGCAACCGGTCAGATGCACTCCGCTATCGAATTGCAGAGCGATCCGCAGGGCGCTGACTTCCGGCCATACCTGGCGCAGATTCTTGCCATCGTCCGCAGGCACTGGTTCGGCGTGCTGCCGGAAAGCGCTCGTATGGGAGTACTGCGCGGCCGCACCACCATCCAGTTCATGATTAACCGCGACGGATCGATTCCCAAGCTTGTGATCGCCGACCCATCCGGGCGCGAACCGCTCGACCGGGCCGCGGTCGCCGGTCTCAGCATGTCGAACCCACTGCCACCGCTTCCCACTGATTTCAAGGGAGAATTTATACGGCTGCAGTTCTCGTTCAACTACAACATGCCCTCCGAGTGATGGCTCTCGAAGATCCAGATAACGAAGAAGAAGCGCGAGACGAGAACACGAATATCGATCTCCCGAAACCGGCGCTATCGCTGCGGACGGCCATGCTGCTATACGCGGCGCTCGGCGTCCTTTGCCTCGCGACTTTACACGGAGATCCACTCTACATCGCGCTGCTGATCATCGGCGCAATCGCATTGAAGACATGGCTGGCGCAAGTCAAGAGCAAGATCGAGTAGGATAAACTGCAGTCTGCTTATCATGCGCTCAAAGTACCTGGCTTTCTGTCTTGTCTTATCGCTTCCGCTTTTCGCGCAGCGAAAATCCGGAAACCCGCTCGATCATTTGCCCGCGAACATCGAAATTCTAACTCATTTCGGCGAGCGCGCCGATATCTCGCCCGACAACCAGCGCATCGCGTTTATGGACAAGAGCTTCGGTGACGCTTTCGTGATCGATCTGCGAACGCACATCATCAAGTGCCTTACGTGCAACGTTCCGGGCGCGGCGTTTCTACGGGTGATGCACCTGGTTTCCGGAGACTACATTTTGATCGGACCCGCCCGGTTTAGCGACATTCACAGCAGCCGCTCGCACGATAACGAACTTTGGTATCTCAGCAGCAAAACCGGGTCCAAACCGCAGAGCCTCGGTCAGAGGATGTCGGAAGGCGCCGCCATTTCGAAGAAGACCCTGAAGATTTCGTACTCAGTGACGCACGCTCAGGATCCTTCGCTTGCGCCGGAGCAGTCGCAATTGTATGTGGCCGACGTGGATGTATCGGGCGGCTCAGCCCGGCTGACGAACAAACATGTGGTGTATGAAAGCCGTTCTAAAGATTGCGTGATCGAAGCACAGGATTTTTTCGACAACGATCGAAAAATGACCTTCACCTGTTATGAACCAAAGGGACTGGCGTCGGTCATGACCATCGACCTTCAGAACAAGCATGTCGAGAACATGTCGAAAGCGCCCGGCAAATACGACGAGTGCGAGGGCATTTATCCAGACGGACTCTATACAAACGTAGAAGCGGACCGGCAAGTCGATACCCTCGGCGGAAAACACGGCGCCGGCAATATCGATATCTGGAAACTTCGCCTCGATGGCACGGGCAAGAACTTCGAGCGGTTGACGCATTTCAACAACTACGAAGGATATAAATCCTCAAACCCGGTGGTGTCCACCGATGGCCGGTTCATGGCGTTTCAGGTGGCTCATCCCGCGGACCAGGCGGGAGTGGGCTACGGCATTCTGCTCTATCATTTCCATTGAGCGCGCGTGCGTTGGCCTTATGTAATGGAGGCGAGTTCGTGATCCGAAACTTGCAGATGAGGCCCCTGAACCACGCCGCTTGCGTAATTCGCCCGGACGTTGTATCTTCAAATTTCGCTTCGGCGAGATCAATTTATGTCCTTTAACCGGATCGTCATTCGAAATGCCGCGATTATTATCGCGGCGCCCGTCTGACTATCCGGTTGCGTAGTTTCGGAACCGGTAAGCCACCGGCGGGCAATAGCGATCCGCCAAGTGGCTTTTTTCTTTTGGCGGATCCCGAAAGGAAGCGCGGTCGATGAATACGCAGACTGTATCACTACTGCTTGAAAACAAACCAGGCGCCCTCGCACGGGTGGTTGGGGTCCTTAGCGGCTTTGGTTACAACATTGTCAGCCTGACCGCGGCGCCATGTGGAGATCTGTCGCTCACCAGAACAACAGTTGTGTATGAAACCGAGGCCGACCCGAGATCGTACGCGCGAGTTGTCGCCAGGTTGAATAAATTGATCCCCATCCTTTCGGCGGTGGATGTCACCGGCCAACCCGTGCTGGCTCAGGAGATGGTGCTGGCCAGGCTTCACGCATTTAATCGCGAGAGCGCGGCCACTGCCATGCAAATCGCCCGCGATTTCGGCGCGCGCATCGCCGGTCCCGCTCAGGCCGGGCTCGAACTGCAAGCTGCCGCGTGCCCGTCAATGATGGACGAATTCGCATCGCGTCTGCGTAGTTGCGGAGATTTGGAGCTAGTGCGCTCGGGCTTGGTGGCGCTCGTTTCCTCAGCCGCGGATGCAATGCCGCTAGACTGAGATTTGATTTGTCGCGTGTCAATTGCTGCTGCAATCTTTTGCTGCGTTCCCGGCTACGCGCAATTGACGACAACCTTAAGTCCCAAGGCTAATTCCGCCTTCGAGCAATACGACGCCAAAGTGCACGCTGAATTACAACAGCGCTGGCAGGGGCGGCGATCTTACCTGTGGCTCGACGAGCATGCACAACAAAAGAAGTCGGCTCACTCAGGGCAGTCTGTGATTCAACCCATGTCGGGCGACGGCAGCGTTTCTGTACCGGACGGCGTCGTGTACGACTGGCTGGGCGCCATGTTCATGCGGGGCGCAAAGGTTGAACAAGTGGTCCGAGTCCTTGAGGACTTCGACAAGCATAAGGACTATTACCCGGAAATCATCGCGTCCCGCACTGTGGCGCGCAACGGCGATACTGTTCGGGGGCATTGGCGAATCCGCAAGAAGAGCGCTATCACGGTCGTCCTCGATGCCGACGTTACCGCGCGGTATTCACAGGACAAGCCAGGCGACTGGCATGGAGAATCCGCATCGACGAAGGTCTCGGAAATTGAAGATCCGGGCACCGCACAGGAACATGGCCTGCCACCAGGAGAAGGACACGGGTTTCTGTGGCGCTTCACTGCGTATTGGAGCCTGAAGCAAGCGCCTGACGGCGTATACGCGGAGTGCCGGACGCTCTCGCTCTCGCGCAGTATTCCGCTTGGGCTGGGTTGGGCGGTTCAACCGATCGTCAAGAAGATGCCGCGCGAATCTCTGCTGTCGACTCTAGAGGGCACGCGGAAAGCTGTGCTGCACTCCCGCTAGCGTTTAGGGGAGGCAGTGTACGGTTGCTTGAGCCCGCTTGCCAACCGTAAAGCCGGTTCACGCGCAGACAGGCGTCCGCCCCACAATGGGCGAACTTTCGGAAATTCCGGCCGCTGATCTTTCCGGCTCCGTGCCGAATTCAGAGTGAATCAGGGCTTGGCATGAAAGCTAGGCGGCGAAGGCCAGGGCGGGCTTGCAAGATTCGCGGTCGAAGTTCCGGGTATGCGCGTTGCCGGCGTGTTCGAGCGTCCATCTGCGCTTGACGATCGCCTGGGCTTCCGCCTTCGAACAAACGAAGCCAAACTCGATCGGGCGAAACTCCCGACCATCGACGAGGTGGCACACGGCGACCTCGTAGATCGCGTCCTGCTCGCGGGTTTCCTGGGCTTTGCGCTCGGCCTGAACGTCGCGCAGTATCTTGAGCACCTTATCGTACTGACGCATGAGGCGCTGTTCATAGATGGATAACGTGAGCAGCGGGTCTTTCGAGCGGCGCAGCGTTTCGGCGAGAACGAACGCGGTCTGGGCTTCGGGATGATTGAC
>JAICLJ010000085.1 GCA_025927575.1 Bryobacteraceae bacterium
GAGCGGCGCGGCGCCGGTTCCGGCAGTAGGCCGCCATCGGTTCCAATTTGCACCAGCGGTTGCCCCGGCAAAAGCGATAACTGATAGATACGCGCGTTCGAGCCGTTGAGGAACCGGAAGCGATAGCGGCGAGGCTCCACATCGAGGTAGGGCCACACGCAGCCGTTGACCAGCAGCGTTGTTCCGTAAAATTCGGGAACCCAGGGAGAGTCGCCGGCTGGTCCGACCGGGTAGGCGATTTGTCCGTGAGCGTCGAAGATACGATCCTGCAGCACGAGCGGGATGTCGTAGGGACCGGAGGGCAGACGCAATCTGTCCTCATCGGGGTCGCGGATGATGTAAAAGCCGGCCAAGCCCATCATTGCGTTCAGGCGCGTGATGCCCATCGAGTGGTCGTGATACCACAGTGTCGCTGCGGGTTGGTTGTTGGGATAAACGGTGTGTTGAGTATGGCCGGGAGTAATCCAATCCTCGGGGTTGCCGTCGCTACTCGAGGCCACATGTCCACCGTGGAGATGAATGACGGAGCGTACTTCCGGAATATTTTTGCCGGCTCCGTCCAGAGTGTGATCCACTGCCAGGCGATGACGAAGCGGCAAGTTGTTCACCCAATCGACTGTGACGGTCTGGCCGCGATTGGCGGTGAGGGTTGGGCCAGGCGCGGCTCCATTGAAACCCCACACAATGGTCGGCGGAAGATCGCGATGAACCTTTTGACGAAACTCCGACAGGGTGATCCGGTAGTGCGGGGAACCGGCAGTTCCCGCGACGGGCGCCAACACGCGCGGCAGGGGTAATGGATCGACGAACGGTTCCAGGCGCACACCGCTCAGTTCGGACATTCCGGGTTCTTCGTCCTGTGCAACAGCCCGCGAGGGAAGCAATGCCCCCGCCGACGATAACTTGAGAATGTCTCGGCGCGTGAATTTCAAAGCGTGCGGCTCCGTTGACAAATGATTGCCGGGGATTTTTCCACTCGCCGAAGCATGGCTTCTCTCGGAACGGCTCGTCGAGACGAGTCTCGACGCTGCAGGCTGAGAGCCCAATGCCACTTAGTTTTCCCAGATTCGGGCATTTTGCTCGTGGCGCGGGCCCTTGGCCGCGCCGGGCACCCCGCCCGGCTCCTCGACAATTCTGCAAGATCCCAAGAGCGCGGCTGGGCGCCGCGCGCAGACGGAGCGTCTTCCCCACCAACACTAAGTGACACTGGGCTGAGAGCCTGCGCCACGATGGGTTCGGCCCGGGGAGTAGCGGGATAATGTTGCCTCATCTTGTCTCCGCAACGCATGGCGGCGCAATCTGAACGCGTGCGCGCAACCCGTTGCCTTTGGGTTTTGCAGTAACGAGAGCAGGTGGAAACTCCGCCGCAAAAGCATCTAAGGCAGGCAGCGTGGCAATCTCAAGAACGCCTTCCGATCGCACGAAGGAACGCGAATAAACGGCTCCTGTCTTGCAGGGCTGGATGGCTAACCCAACCGGCGCAGGACCATCCGGAGAGTCTGTCGCGCCGGCAATGAGAAGCCATCGTCCGTCCGAAGTTGTCGAGATTGCCCGCCCTTCTTCGTTATTCGATCCGAGCCGCGCAGCGTAGGACAGGCGCTGTCCTTTGGCGGCGATTCCGGCGATCAGGATGTTGGCGAAGCGGCGTGCATTCGATTGGTTACGGCGGCCCGGAGAGTCGACACGTCCGGTGACGAAGACAGTTCCCGTCGGATTGAAGGCCTCCGCTCCATTACGGTCGCGGTTCTGCGCAGGGGAGAGTTGGCCCGTGAGGGTTCCGTCGAGAGCGAGCGCCGTTAGTTGCGCGCCCTGCAATAACGTCGACCACAAGAGGCCCGAACCCGACGGGTTCAACGCGGAAACGAAACCCACCTTCTTGCCAGGATCGCTCGCGGTACCGGCAATCCGTAAGACAGCCTCGTGCGGATAACCGGCCGCCGCCACGCCCGCAATGTAGACATTCTTGTCGCGGTCCGCGCGGCTCGCGGTGATCTCGTTCTCGACATTGGCCGTGTAAGTCACGTACAGCGGCGCCATCGCATTGGGTTTAGAGGTGTCCAGCATCATGACGAATCCATGAAGTTGAGATTTATCATCGATGTGCGTTTGAAGGGCGCCTGGAGTGGCGGCGAGGCAAGCGGTTGTATTTCCGGCGATCCAGGCATGTCCGACCTCATCAACCGCAAGAGCGGTTACGGAAAGGAATCCCTCTCCGCAGGAGCGGATCACGGAATCGTATGTGATGCTGCCGTTCGGCGCGTATTTCCGTAACTCCACATCGCCAAATGAATGCAGCGCGATATATAGATTACCGTGAGAATCGACCGCGGCCGCATCCGCCACATCGGCTTCCAGGCTATCGAGGTTTTCGCGGTATAACTGCACGTCGGAAAGGTACCCGGAGAACGGCTCACTAGCTCCGCTTTGGGAGTTCAAAGGTCGGGATGCAGCCCATGTGAGCGGCGGCCTTGGATTCGACGGACTGCAAATAGGCATTTCAAACATGCCGGCCGGCTCACAGAAACTCATGTTCTTCAAGGGACGAAACCGGATACCCTTCACTTCGGCGGCTCCGGCTCCATCGACGCTCACGCGCAATGTGTGCAGGCCGTCGGTGACCGACGATTTCAAGTTAAGTTCGATGGCAAGCCGCTGAACAGGCGTGATCATCCTGTTTTGGTAGACAACTCGGCTATCGACGGCAATCGTATAGCGGCCGATGGTCTTTCCCTCGGGTGCGTTGCCTTGCGCGCTGATGTGAAAGATTTGGGGAAGCGTGGAATCCGCGGTATTCAGTGACGGATTCGGATAGCAAATGAAAACGCCGGGCTCCCGGTGCTCACTTCCACAACTTGTTTGCGCGTAAACGGAGTGGCTTAGCAGCAGTCCGATTGCGACGCCACAACAGAGGAAACTTCCCTTCATCTAACTCTTGTGAAGACAGCTCGTTTTACTGTACTACCCGATGCCATATTCTTTTTCGTCAAATCGGGGATGTAGCGAAAGCTCCGGGAGGAGTGCTGATGTGCTCGTCGAGACGAGTCTCGACGCTGCAGGCTGAGAGCCTGCGCCACGGGCGCGGTTCAGCTTTGGGTGAGAAGCACAACGGCGTGGCATTCACAAGAGAGGCCCTGGCCGATGGGACCGACGGCTTCGGCGGTTTTGAATTTGACGCTGATGGCGGAAGGCGGGAGATCGAGAGCAGAGGCCAGGCTTTCACGCATGGCCGCGCGGAACTCTTTGAGCTTGGGGCGTTCGAGGATGACGGAAGCGTCGATATTGCCGATGGAATAGCCGCGATCGGCGGCGAGTTTCTGAGCGTGAAGAAGAAATTGAATGGAATTGGCGCCATGCCATTCGGGCGCTGTGTCGGGGAAATGCATGCCGATGTCGCCGAGAGCGAGGGCGCCAAGAATAGCATCCGTGATGGCGTGGGAGAGGACATCGGCATCGGAGTGGCCGGTCAGACCGAATTCGCTGGGTATAGTTATACCGCCGAGAATAAGAGGGCGCCCCGCTTCGATGCGATGGGTGTCCCAGCCTTGGCCGATGCGGAAGGGGGCATCCATCGTCTAGAGGCGGATGCCCGCGCTTTCGAGCGAAAGATAAAGGCGGGCGAGCTCCATGTCGGCGGGCTTAGTGATTTTGATGTTGCGATCGGTACCGGTGACGACGGAGACCTCGACTTGTTCAAGGCGCTCGACGAGAGAAGATTCGTCGGTGCCGATGAAGAGGTCCTGGCGGGCGCGTTCGAAGGCGGTCTTCAGTAGATCTGTCTTGAAAACCTGCGGAGTTTGAGTGAGAATAAGGCGCTCGCGAGGCAGAGTCGCGCGGACCTTGTTGCGGTGAACCTGTTTGACCGTATCGACAGGGACGATGCCGACAATGGCGGCGCCGGTTTCAGCGGCTTCGCGGATCACTTTCTCAATCGTTTCGATTTCGATGAAAGGGCGTACAGCGTCGTGCACGGCGACGAGATCGGTGTCGGGGCCGATGGTGGCGAGCGCGTGCTCGACCGATTGCTGCCGGCTCTCGCCGCCTTCGACGGTACGGACGGCTTTGGCAAAGCCCTGATGAGAGAAGATTTCAGCAGCCCACGGGAGATCGTCGGGGCGCAGAGCAACGATGATTTCTTCGACGAGCGGGCTTGAAACAAACTTACGAATGGTATGAATCAGAATGGGCGAGCCGTTCAGAAGCATGAACTGCTTTCGGCTGATGCCTTCCTTTTCAGGCGCGCCACGGCCCATACGGGTACCGAGCCCGGCGGCGGGGATGATGACAGAGACTTTCATGAATGGGCAGCAAGCGCGTCGCTTGTCATTTCATGATAAAGGAACGGGCGTCCAGGAAGTTACGGCCGGAGAGGGCGGCCTGGGAGGCCGCCACAGGCGGGGGTCTGCCTCACATCGATGGGCTCAGAAATGAATGCGAGCCGCGTATTGAATTTCACGGCCATAATTTCCAGCCGCTACGCCGGTGCTCTGTCCCATGGTGCCGCTTCCAATGCCTGTGTCGGGATCGTCCTTAATGAACGTATTCGGCAAATTGTAGAACTCCATTCGAAGTTCGAGAGAAATGCGCTCGGTGATCGGAAAGTATTTGACCAAGGTCGAGTCTAATTGCCAAAAGCGGGGGCCGCGAAGACCGTCATAATACCAGGGATTCGTTCGGGGCGTGTAAGCTGCCGGAACTTGGAATGCCGCGGGATTGAAAGCGTCACCCTCGGGAACATTCTCGCGCGGATCGCCCGTCACATCGGCCTGCTGAAACGTAAGCAGGTTGCCGCTACTCCACATAAACATGCTGCTGGTAGTCCAGCCGCCAATCACACCTTCAAGAATGGGATTGAGGTTGTTTGCGAACTGACGTCCTTTCCCGAACGGGAGATCCCATGTGCCAGAGACGCGGAGACTGTGCCGCGGATAAGCGCGATCCAACATGGTGAACTTGTTGTCGTACTGATCAATCTCGTTGAAATACTGATCGTGGTACTCGCGATTGTAGTTATAGGCCACGAGGAATCCGACCCCATTCCCCATTCTTCGTTCAGCTTTCAATTGCAAGGCGTAGTAGTGGTCGCTGCTGCCCGGCCACGCGTTGAGATTTAAGTCTCCATACTGGGGATACGGCCGCAACAATTGACTGACCGGCACAGTTTCCTCGGTCGCGAGCGTACCCGGCATTTTGTCCGGCGGCAAAAGACCATAGAATGGATTGCTCACGGCTTGGTCAGTAGCGCCTTTGTACTGATAGATCAGCCGGGGATCCACCATATTCAGGTTGTACGAATAGTTGCCGCCCCACATGCTCGGATCCTGCGAGTTGTGGCTAAAGCTCGTAAAGAACGTTGCTTCCGTAAACAGATTCCACGGCATCTGCCGCTGCAAAGAAACATTAAAGCGGTCGTTCATGGGAACTTTCAGACTCTGGTTCCACCAGCTCACGCTATTGCCGACCTCGGTATAGGCGCCGAGGGCCGATCCGGCAGGAAGCTGCAGCGCGTTTGAACCGGCAGGGAACGGATTGCTGATGAATGTTCGTGGGGTGCCCTCGAGCGGCTCGAGCGCGGCTGTCCCCTGCGAGAAACCGTAAGTCGGCAATCCGCCGGTTTCCGGATGGACGGCAACCATCGGAACGGCATAGCGAGCATAACCGGCGCGGAACGACATTTTATCGCTGAGGCGCACCGCAATTCCCACACGTGGAAGAAAGGTATTCTTCGGCGCATCGTACATGCGCGGATTCGAATCAGTGGTAAAGATGAGGGCGCCGTTCCACTTATAAGGAATGTTAAAAATAGCAGTCACTTCGGCGGGCATGGCTGGTGGATTATCCGCCAGCGCGGGAAGCGCCTGGTTCAGATTGAGCTCTCGATTTAACATCCGCGTCTCTTCGAGCGGCGCTGTTTCGTACTCCCATCGGAGCCCCAAATTCAGGGTGACTTTCCGGTTCAGCTTGATATCGTCCTGAAAATAGTAGGCCCATTGCTGCTGATGCATATCGAGGAGCGGCTGGATGTTGGCGTTGCCGGTGCTGACCACGCCCAGGAGCGCGGAGGCGTACATATCGCCGGACTCTGAAGCGTTATAGCCAAGGAAAGAGCTTCCGGTATCGATAGAGTTAAACGTGAATCCGCCGGGACCGGGAGCGCCATCCTGATCGTAGGAGTAGCGTAACTGCCAGCCCGCTTTCATGTGATGGATGCCGGCCTCATGGGTAATATTGACCGCTGGATTGTGAGAGCGGCCGTGGACAATCCACCAACCGCTCAGCCCGGAACTGGCGAAGCCGTTACCGTTGAAATTGAAATTCGGATAATAGATGCCCGGAAGGGCGGCCAACACCGGCTTATACCACCCGTTCGGCCAAAACGTATTCCAAACGCTTTCGTCTACTTTGGCCCATTGGGAATCGTAGTCATCCTCGACGTAGGTAGAGCCGAAGCGGAAATCGATGGTGGTCCGCGGGCTTGCCACGTAAAGCAGATCGATGGCACCATTCAAGGCGTCCATCAAACCTCCATTGTCGGACTTGACGGCGATTGTGCCGCCCCAATTGGGATTATCCAGACGCGTCTGATATTTCGAAAAGCGCGCATAGAGACGCCATTTGTCGCTGATGTTGTAGTCCACGCGATCGGAAATGTTCCAGTATTTGATCCACCAGGCATAAGTCGTCTTGAAGTTATTTACGCCCGACAGATCGTCTCCCGGACGATTGGATTTCCAGAGATCATTGACAGCCTTTACCCCGGCTGGGTCAAATCGGGTCGCGGGGATGATGTTATTTGGAAAGAGAGCCCTGCTGACCGTAGATGTGGCAGGATCGAATACGGTGGTAAGCGGATCGTAAATTGCCCGTAAGTTACCGTCGGGAGTGCGCGCTTGCGAAAAATCCCCACTCCGTTCGGCATCGGTGGGAACCGTGGAGATATTGCTTGACGGCTGTGTGGTCTTCCACTGTTCATAGCTGAAGAAGTTAAAGAGCTTGTTTTTGAGTATCGGCTGCCCGATGGTCCCGCCCCAGATATGATTCCTGATGACGCTTTCCTCTCGGGTAATGCGATTTGTCATCGCGTTCAAAGCGGGATTGCGCCCGAAATAGTAACCTGTTCCATGAATGTCGTTAGTGCCCGTCTTGTGCGAAAGGCTCATGGTTCCGCCTGCGGAAAAACCGTATTCGGCGTCAGTGGCATTCTGTTGTACGGCTACTTCCTGAACGGCATCCATAGGCAGGTTATACGATCCGCGCGCTGAGATGTTCAGCGATACTCCGTCCAACTCAAGGTCATTCTTACCCCCAGTGGAACCGCCGATGTCGAGGCCCCCGGAAGACCACATATAAAAGGGGTTGCGATGGCCCACATCCCAGTAACGATTGACGACGGCCGGATCGAGCAACGCCAGAGTGAACGGATTTCGAGCCAGGACAGGCGTGTCTTTCAGCAGTTGACCTTGAATGGTGGCCTCCATGGTGGAAGTATTGAACTGTACCTGCGTGGCTTCGCTGGTAACTGTGACATTTTCCGCCACTCCACCCACTTTGAGCGTTGCATTCACCGTCACATCGCCACTCGTGAGCACCGATACGTTTTCCGCGAGGTAGCTCTGAAATCCGGGCGCATGAATGGCAACCGAATAGACTCCGGGCTGAACAAAATCGAATTGATAGTGCCCGGAAGCATCGGCTTGCTTCATGCTTTCGACGTTTGTGGCGGTGTTCTTTAAAACAACCTTGGCCCCGACGACAGCGGCCTGACTCTCGTCGGCAATCACGCCTTGCACGGTGCCCCGGTAATCTTGCGCGATAGCCAGAGATGCCGTCACCAGCGCGGATAGGCCGATTGCGGTGCAGTAAAATTTAAGCCGCATAAATAGAGTCACACTTCCCCCAAGGTTTCAGATAGTAATGTTTCAGGCAAAAACCCTGCCTATGCGTCTAAGCACCAAAAGCCGACCGGAAGAGCAACCTATATCTCCCGGCTAAAATGATTGTCAGCAGTTATAGCATGCTTAGTTTTGGGAGTCAAACAAAAAATAAAAGGAATCAAAAGATAACCTGATTGTACGTTCTGGATACTTCGACCGGATTTCCCAGTTACTCCCGCGACTAAGCCGTCGCACTATTTGGCAAAGGGGCATTGGAAGCTTGCTGGCGGTCCGTTACAAACATGAAAAGACCCCCAAGTCGGTGAGGTGGCGCACACTTTCAGCGTTCTACGGAAGGCCTTAACTCACGAACAGAGCGCAGTGAACTGCCCCATGGGCGACCGGGGTCGCCCGCTCAACAGCTTGGGTTGCGGGGATAGGCGTCGGGATCGCGCTCGGCTGGTGGAGCATCAATGCATTCGAGGTCTTTCTCGATGGCAATGTCGAGCGCCGCCACTCCATTGCGGTCGCGATTCCACGCAGGGGAGAGCGCGTCTCCATTAGACGGCAGGCTGTAGTAGAGGCCGATGTCTTCCACGCCGAGCCAATGGATGGCGCTTTGGCCCGGTATCGTAATCGAGATGCAGCCCCCGCTGAATTCCGCTGAGGTTTCCGTGGCGACAGGCGAAGCTTCGATACGGTAGCGGAACACCGTGTTTCCGGGAAAGACAACCTGCTCTTCAATCACGCGGCCGGCGGCAAGATCAGCTACTTCTTTCCGGTTCAATCGGAGCCGCAGCGAGTTTTTACGAAAACGAAGTTTCATGGCCTTAGCTATGAGTGTATCCGCCATTCGCCGGAGTAGAGGTTGAAGTAGCTGTCGCGCACGAATCCGATCAGGGTTTGTTTGCGATCGCGTGCAAATTCAATTGCGAGGCTTGACGGCGCTCCAATCGTTGCGAGAATAGCGCAGCCGGCGGCAAGCGATTTCTGAACCAGCTCAAAGCTGCCTCGGCTACTCATAAAAATGATGCGATCCGCAAGCGGCACGCGATCTTCGAGCAGACAATGACCGATGAGCTTATCGAGCGCGTTATGGCGGCCGATGTCCTCATACAGCGCTTCAAGTTCTCCGTCGGGCCGCACTACCGCCGCAGCGTGCAGTCCGCCGGTCTTACTGAAATCCGCCTGGTGGCCTGACAGCAGCGATGGGAGCCGGCCGATGAATTCGCTCGAAAGATAGGGGCCTTCGCCAACTGTCGCAGACGAAAAGGGGATGCTGTCGAGGGTACGTTTTCCGCAAAGGCCGCAGGCGGAACTCAGCAGCGTTGAGCGGCGGAGGCGCCAGCTCTCCACATCGACATCGGGCGAAAGTTCCACCAGGACTTCGTTGCAGCCCGTGGCGCCAAGCGTTCGGATCTCCAAAATATCGGCTGCTTTCTCGATGATTCCTTCTGAAAGCAGAAAGCCGGCCGCCAGTTCCCGTTCATCTCCGGGCGTGCGCATGGTGACGGCCGCGCTGTCGGTGCGGCGAGCCGATTTGAATGAATACGAAAGCCGTATTTCAAGCGGCTCTTCCACTGCCACGACGTCTGTGAAACTGGAGGACGCCCCACTCTCGATGCGTCGAACACGAAACGGCCTGGTACTCGATTCCGAACTCGCGAGAGGCAGCATCTGGTAACCAGGATAGAAGACAGGAGACGGGAGACAGGAGACAGAAGACGGGAGACAGGAGGGGCCGTGGATTACGGATGGCTGCTGGCCGCCTTGAGCTTCAGATAATCTCCGAGGACCAGCGCCGCCGGGTAGAGGATCTGCTCCTCGTTCTGGGCATGAAGTATCAATGCTTCTGCAAACTCCGCCTGTCGCGGCTTTTTCTCCTCCCTGGCTGCCGCAGCGAGTTGCCGAAGGGCGGCGGTTACCTCTCCGTGCTCCGCGATCATTCGGTCGTAGTTGGCGCGAAGCTTGTCGGTCATCCGGATAGCCTCACTAGCCTGCGCCTCTGTCGGTTGCCGCCCCCGCGCCACGGTTTCGAGCAGGCTCAAGGGTGGCATGGCATATGCTTCCTCTTCGGCAAAATGCGGCATCAGTACGGCCTCAACGTTTTTTGCCGCCTCGGCCGTCTTGCCTCCGGAAGCCAGCGCCTCGGTAAGCTCACGATGCAGGTGCGCGTGCTCGACCTTCATTGACGACGGCGTGGTCAGTACGGATTTGATGGAAGACGATTGCGCCGCTTCGTCATGCTGTTGCTGTTGAGCTAGCGCCGCCCCCGCGGAAGAGGCGAAGAGAATGAGGGAAGCTGTCGCGACGGAATTCCGCTTCATAGGAAGCCTCCTGGCGGAAATTATATCTCGTACGGATGCAACAGATAACTGGTATGCCCAACGGCCTCCGTCTCCTGTCTCCTGCCTCCTGAATTCTTCCTACTTCCCGATACAGAACGTCGAAAAGATCCGGTTCAAAATATCATCTGCCGAGGTCGCGCCCGTGATGGCATCGATCGGCCGAAGCGCCGCGTAGAGATCGATGAGCAGCATCTCGTGCGGGATGCTGAATTCCACCGCGCGCGCGGCCTGCCGCAATGCTTCGAGCGCTTCGCGCAAGAGGTGCGCGTGCCGGATGCTCGTGATGCTGCCGCTCTCGGGGGAAACCAGGCCCTCCGGCGCGAGGCGGCCTAGAATCATGTCGCGCAGGGCCTGAATGCCCTCGCCGGTATGAGCGGACACAGCAATCAGATCGACCGGGCTTTCGAGGAGCGTCGGTAAATCGCTTTTATTGCCGACGATCAGCGGGCGGCGATCCGACAGCCTTTTGAGAAGCTCGCGATCTTCCGCCGTTGTTTCCTGGGAGAGATCGAGGATAAGCAACACGAGATCCGCATCGGCAACTGCCTGGAAGGTCCGCTCAATGCCGAGCGTCTCGACTAGCCCCTGGCCGTGGCGAATTCCGGCGGTGTCGACGAGCTTGAGCGGGATGCCGCGGAGTGAGGTTGTTTCCGAAACCAGGTCGCGAGTGGTGCCGGGGATATCGGTGACAATGGCGCGATCCTGTTCGAGCAATCGATTGAACAGACTGCTCTTACCCACGTTCGGACGGCCGGCGATCGCGAGCGTGAAGCCCCCGAACACTAACCTTCCGGCGTTGAAGCTCGCGATCAGTTGTTCGACGGATTCGCGAATGGGGCTGAGGCGACGCAGCACTTCATCGGGCGCAGCGACGCTGACATCGTCTTCGGCAAAATCGATGCCGGCTTCGAGCAGAGAGATGAGTTCGAGCAGTTGCTCCTTGATCGGACGGATGCGGCGCGATACGGAACCTTCCACCTGCTGCGCGGCAACTTGCGCCTGATACAGAGTAGTGGCGTCGATGAGCTCGCGCACGGCCTCGGCCTGCGGCAAATCGACGCGCCCGCGAAGGTACGCGCGCAGGGTGAATTCGCCCGGTTCGGCAAGACGAGCCCCGGCTGTCGCGGCCCGCTCGACACAGAAACGGAGGATCACAGGGGAGCCATGGCAGGATATCTCGACCATGTCTTCCGCCGTGTACGATTTGGGCTGCTCGAAGTAGGTGACGACGACTTGGTCAATGGCGGCGCCGCGCTCATCGACTAACTCAGCCATCTGGCTGGACCAGGGCCGCCACCGCGGTTCCACGGGGAAACGCAGAATGCCTTCGGCGATGGCGCGGCTGTCCGGGCCGGACAAACGCACGACGCCTAGTCCGCCGCGGCCCTGCGGGGTTGCGATGGCGACGATCGTGTCGTGAATGTTCACGGGTGGAGAAGACAATGCATTATGACGTCGAGCCGGACGGCGAACTGAAGTTCGCCGCAGCACGCTGAAGCGTGCGCCACAGGAGAAAAGTGTCTAAACCGTAACGAATGCGCCCTACGGGCGGGGGTTGCGGTCGCGGCGAAACGGACGGCTGCCCTGACCTCTGCCGCGGTCGCGGGAATCGCGATGGCCCCGGTCGCCACCGGCGCCCTCTCGCGGACCACGATAGAACGGTCTCGGAGGAGCGGGCGGCGTAGGCATGTCGGCGGGCACGATGACGACCGCTCGCGACATCCCCATCCCAACGCTTTCACTGCGCAGTTCCTTCTCTTCGCGTAATGCCAGATGAATCACGCGGCGTTCCCGGCTCGTCATCGGATTGAAGTGGAATGGGACATGCGTCTTTTTGACCTTCTCCGCGGCGGCCTTGGCGCTCATACGGAGTTCCTCGATCCGGAGCAGGCGATAATCGTTCGCATCGAAAGAGACCAGCGAGTGGTCCTCGGGCGGAATACGCAGAGCCTCCATGGTCAGGTGTTCAAGAGCAAGCAACAACTCGGCGCGGTTTGCCAGCAGCAGGTCGGTGTCTTCACCGGAGAAGTGCACGGTCACTTCCGGATTTTCGACCTCGGGATGAGCGCTCTTTCCTTCCGCAAGGCGATAGCTCAATTCAAAGCCACTCTGCGAGAGCAACGGACCCAGAAACTGTTCCAGCTTTGGCTGCAGCGAGTCGACGCTATATTTCATTGTTATTTTTTGACCGTCTTCTTCACCGGAGCTTTCAAATTCACCGGGGCTTTGGCGCTCCCTGAAGATTTCGCAACCGCGCCCGCCGGAGCGGATGCCGGCGCCAGTTCCGGTTTCGTCTTCGGCATCATCTGGTTAATCACGAGCTGCTGTGCGATCATGGCGACGTTTGAGATCAACCAATATAGTACAAGCCCGGAAGATGCGTAGTAGAACATGAACCCGTACAGCAGAGGCATGAACATCATCAACTTCTGCTGGTTCGGATCCATGCCGGTCGTCGGGGTCAGTTTCTGCGCCAGGAACTGCGAGGCGATCAGGACCAGCGGCAAAACGTGAATGGCCAGCGTTTCGGGTTGCGACAAATCGCCCACCCAGAGCCAGCTTGCATGGCGAAGCTCAATGGCAATTTCCAGCACCCGATAGAAGGCGTACAGGAAGGGAAGCTGAATCAATAGCGGGAGACAGCCGCCCAGCGGATTGACGCCCGCTTCCTTATAGAGCGCCATCGTCTCTTTGTTCTGTTCCGCTTTACGCGGATCGCTGATGCCGATCTTCTTGTACTTGGCGTTGATCTCTTTCAGCCGGGGCTGGAGGTCCTGCATTTTTCGCGCAGACTTGAGCTGAGTGATTTTGAACGGGAAAAGCACCAGGTTGATGATCACGGTGACGACGACAATGGCCCAGCCATAGTTGAAGGTCCAGTGGTCGTTCGTCCAGTTCAGCCACAGAAACAGCGGTTTGGCGATGATGCCGAAGAATCCCCAGCTAATCAGCTTCTCGAGCTTCGGATTGATCTTTCGCAGGAGGTCGGTATCCTTCGGACCAACGAACATCGTGAGCTGGTTTTGCGCGCCGTCTCCGAAACCAGCGCCGGCATAGGGCTCGGGCTTTTCCTCGCCCGGCAGCTTGACATTATCGCTATAGGTCCGGACTTCCATGGACTGCGAGTTCACGGGAAGCGCGACAGCGGCGAAGAAATTGTCTTCCAATCCACCGAAGGTGAAGTCGCCGGTCTGCGAGAACGCTCCATTCTTTGCGTCCTTGGCGCTTTTTGTGATCAGCTTGGTATCCGCCGCATCGTAATGCACGGAATGCTGCTGTCCGGAGGGATTACGGATGCTCTGATCGCCGAATCCGCCGCGCCAGGAAAGAACGTGAGATACCGGGGCGCCATTCTCCAGCACTTCGGAACTGATGTCGGAGACGTAGCTGCTTTTTGCGAAGTGGAACGTTTTCTGAATCGACGTCTTGCCGTCGGAATAGGAAAAGCTGACTCCCAGGTGGTCCGGCGCCGCCTTGGTGATATACAGCACCTGATTGGGATCAACCGAAAGCTGCCGGCCCTTGGTGTCGATCGAGAAAGGATAGGGAATGCCGGATGCCGCCACATTGACGAGATCGAGCGGTTTACCCGAGTTGTCGAGAAATTTCTTAAGCACCCAGCTCTTTATCACCGCGCCTTTGTTAGAAAAGACAAGGTGATACAGATCGGTGTCGATGACCTGTGTCGTTTCGGCGGGCGCCTGCGCCGCTTTCGTACTTAGCGGAGTCACCGGGCTAGCGGCGGGCGCTGCGGAGGCAGGCAGAGGAGAAATCGGCTTTTCCGACAATTGAGCCGCTTTTTGCGGCGTGATATTCGAGTGTGGCTTAGGGCCGGGCGCGGGCTTGAAGAAGTACTGCGCGCCAAGCAGCACAATCATCATGAGCGCAAAGGCAAGCAGAAGCCGCTTTTCCATGCCCATTTGGGGAGGCTGTGAGTTGGGATTTCCAGGCATTCGTAATCTCGTGGGTTCTTTCTCGCTCAGCGCACCGGATCGTAGCCGCCGGCATGGAACGGATGACAGCGGCCTATCCGCCGCATTCCCATCCATATCCCTCGTGGAACTCCATATTTTTCAACGGCTTCCATCATGTATTCGGAGCAGGTGGGATAAAAGCGGCAGGCGGACGGCAAGAGCGGAGAGACAAACTGCTTATAGCCGCGAAGCATGGTCACTATTGCTCGTTGCATCGGATAAACACTCGCGCGGTTTCCCGGCATAGATCCGGGAAAGACGCTTCGAGGACTGAGCGTCGCGGGTTGAACACAATGAATCGGCTTGGCCGCAGCAAAAAAAGCTGGGACCGGGCGGCCGCTCGCATACGCCGCTTGATGCGGTTGCGGACGACAGCTTTACCCAAGGCACGTGGCACCGTAAAGCCCACTTTCGCCGGCTCCTCGGGTTCGCCAACCCGATGGAGGCAGAATGCAGCAAAATAACGGCAGCTCATACGGGCGCCTGCCTTATAAATCTCGCCGAATTCGGAAGACCGTAGGATTCGCCTTGATTTGGGCAGTGACAGCGGCTTACGAACTCTTGGAATGAAACTACTTCGAGGCGCGAACGTTGCGCTCATCGCTTACGGTCAGCTTGTGACGGCCTTTCGCGCGCCGACGCGACAATACAGCCCGGCCATTCGCCGTTTTCATGCGCACACGGAACCCGTGCGTCTTCGCCCGGTGACGGTTGTTCGGCTGAAAAGTACGTTTCGTCATCGCAAAATCCTTTGTTTACTATTTTAATCGGGAAGCGGAAAGAGGACCCTATCAAGGGCTTTTGACGAAGACAGCGCACACGCGCACGGCTGGCGATCCACTGAACCCTAAAACATGAGTATACTTGCCGGAGTTGGGGGTGTCAAACCGGGGGCTGAGAGCGGAGCCGAGAATCTCCAGGGTATCTTTGGTTGACGGCCCGGCCACGGGACAGCGAGCTTTTCGAAGGCGAGCGTTACCGCTGCTTATTTGAAACGGGCGGGTTTAAGCGTCCAGGCTTGCAGACGGGCCAGATCGAGCAATTCCGGAGCGGCGAAGCCCTTTGGATGGATAGGCCAGCTGAATGCCCCTTTGGGATCGGTTGAGATGTACTTCTCAAAACCGATCTGGCCGTGCTCCACAAGCACTGGCCCCGGAGAAAGAACCTGCGCGGCGGCCGTGGCGGCGAAATCAGCCAGCGACAGTGTTGCAGCGCCGACAAATACCTGAGAGGGAAGCCTGTGGTGAGCGTTGATAAAAGAGATAGCATCCTTCCTGGAACGCTCGAATAGCCACCCCGGGATGGTTGCCGACGCATAAGTTGTAGCGCCTCGCGCCGTTGGCCCGTCGACGACTTGCGGCGGAAGGCCGAGCACCGCCAGGAGCAGATCCGCCGCCGACCAGTCGCCGGCGTCGGTTCGGGCGAACGTAATCTGCTGTTTCAAGTAGCGCGCGGCCTTCTCTTTCGCAAGAGGCGGCGGAATGGGGCTGCGATAGAGCTGAAGCAGATCTTGGGCCGTAACAAATTGAACGCCAGGCGTGCGCTGCGCTTGTTCAACGTATTCCTTTAAGATGCGGAAACAGCGTTCCGCCTCTGCCGGGGTACGGCGGTGCGGAAGAACCCAGGCGCCGCGTTCCCGTACTTCCCCATCCTTGAAGTTAGCCGCATCCCAGAACTCTGTGTGTACGAATTCAGTCGGGTGGAAATAGGTGCTGATGACGCCTCCGCCATTGTCTGCCAGTTTGCCCGCATCGGCTGCGAATTTGCGATAGATTGCCGGATTCTCCTGTTCGTGGTCGAGGTCGGGGCGGATGGCGTACTGACCCAGGTTAAAGATTGTAAGAATTCCGTCATACCAGAACGGCTGATCGTCAAGGCCGATCTGCGAGCCATCATCGAGGTAGACCGGAATTCCCATGTGCCGGAGAGCCGGATACGTCTGCGGAGCCCACGAAGATCCCGGCTGGCCATAGCAGATAGGCATCATGCCGAAGATGCGTTTTACATCGAGGGCGCCAGCTAACTCTCGACGCTCAAACTCCTGTTCGCCTTCGAGCATTCCAAGCTGTTTCAAGTAGACGGCCGGCACGGGCTGAACGCTGTGCCAGTTCGAGTGATAGCCGATGTTGTGATGCGACAAAGCCCGAATGACGTCCACGCGATTTCGCTTTTCGAGGACCCGCGCTCTCTCGCCGACCAGCTTGAAGGTCGCCCGAACATTGAGCTTGGTCAGATCGTTCGCAATACGGAGCGCTGCATCGTCGGAGATCGGATCGACATAGTCCTCGGTGTCGAACCAAAGGACTACATAAACAGGATCTTTCGCAAGAAGGCACGGGACCATCAGGAAGAAGAGAATACATAGAAGTTTCATCACGGCGTAACAGATAAGTTTACATTTTTGAACATTGACGATAAAGGACGGTCTTTGCCGGCCATCAAAATCGCCGTGGAGCAGAGCACGGGGCCGCTGATCCGCGATTGGCACCCTAAGTGCTAAGTCCATTGCGAGCTCAGATCACAAGTTACTTACCGTACTTCCGGTCGCCCATCATAGGTCGAATTTGAAGTAGGATGTTCTCAGCGGTTTGGAGTACGCCTTGCCAAGGCGTAGGGGGAATAATGACGTTCGAAACAGGGCAGCGTGTCGGGGATTATGAAGTTCTGGGCATACTTGGCACGGGCGGCATGGGCCAGGTGTACCGCGTCCGGAATGTGATTTCCGATCGGGTGGAAGCCATGAAAGTGCTGTTGCCCGATCTTTCGGCTGAGCCTGAACTCGCAAATCGGTTCATCGGGGAAATTCGCACTCTTGCCAGCTTCGATCATCCGAATATCGCGCAGTTGCATACAGCGTTCCAGGTGGATAACCGGCTGGTGATGATCATGGAGTATGTCGAGGGATTTACTCTCGACCAGCGCGCCAAGCAGTCGCCTCTGCCCCTGGCTGAGGTGCTCGATTACATTACCCAGGTTCTTTCGGCGCTGAGCTACGCGCATAGCCGCGGCGTGATTCACCGCGATATTAAGCCCGGAAACATGATGGTGACACCACATGGCGTTCTGAAATTGATGGATTTCGGAATTGCCAAATCGGCGGCCGATCCGCACCAGACGCGGCCCGGGACCACGATGGGATCGCTTTACTACATGTCGCCGGAGCAAGTGCGCGGGACGACAGTCGATGCGCGGTCCGATATCTATTCGGTTGGCATTTCGCTTTATGAACTGAGCGCGGGTAAGCGCCCGTTCGAGGCGGACAGCACGTTTGGCATTCTGAATCATCAGTTGAATTCGGTGCCTCAGCCGCCGAAGGAATTGAATCCGTCCTTGCCGCCGGCGCTGAACGAAATCATTCTTGCCTCTTTAGCCAAAGAGCCCATGCAGCGCTTTCAATCGGCGGACGCCTTTCGAAATGCTCTGCAGAGCGTGCGTTCAAGCATCGCTCCAGACCAGGCGCGGACCGAGACGGCCCCTGCCCGGAATCCCGTGCACGATGTTCAGCCCAGTTTGCAACCGGCTAAGAGTCACCGCGGCCTCTGGATGACTCTCGGTGCGTTGGCGGTGGTCGCCGTACTTGTCGCCGCGGCGCTTATTGTGCCGCGATGGTCGCGAACAAGCGCGGCCGCCGAGTCCCAGGTTCAACCGGATAAGCCTGCTGTCACTAGAACCGCAGAGCCGGCCCAAACGGCGCCGCCCATCTCCGCGCCCGCGGATAGCGCGCAGAACAGTTCGGATAATCAGCCAGTACCACCCCAGACCGCACCCATGCAAGAGGCACAGGCGGCCCCGCCGCCGGTCGCCAAGCAACCGCGCCTTATCAGGCATGCTGTTGAGTCGCCCGAGCAGGGCTCACCGGTTCAGGCCGCATCTGCTCAAACTCCGCCGGCTCAAACCGCGGAGACCCAAACTGCACCGGCTCAGGCGCAGCCTGCTCAAACTCAGGCCACTCAGACGCCGACTGCGTCCGGAGAAGAACTGGAGGCGCTGAATAATCGGATGGTTCAACTGGGAGCGCGCGCGAACGCGGCGAAAGCCAGCGTAGACCAATTGAGGCAGCAGCAGGCGGCCAGCGGATTTGGGTTACGGCAGGATATAGCGGCTTCCCTGAGCCGCATGGAAGCCTATATGGATGCCGCCGAGCATGCCGTGCAATCCGAGAATGCTCAATCCGCTCGGAAAGACATGGATAAGGCAGAGAAAGAAATCGTTAACTTAGAAGCTTTTTTAGGGAGATAGGAGCAAATATTCGATGCGTAAGTTCTATTTCGGTGTGCTTTTCAGCGCGCTTATCGCGGCACCACTGTTTGCGCAACAGCAGCAGAAGCGCCGCGTGGCTGTTCTCGATTTCGGCTATGGGACGGTGACGACCAGCGTGCAAGCGCTGTTTGGAACCAATCAGGATGTCGGGAAGGGCATCTCAGACCTGCTGATTGACCGGTTGATCAACGACGGAACGTATCGCGTAATCGAGCGGCGCGAGATCAACAAAATCATGCAGGAACAGAACTTTTCGAATAGCGACCGGGCCGATTCTTCGAGCGCGGCCAAGATTGGACGTGTGCTCGGAGTCGACACAATTATCGTTGGCGACATCACCCAGTTCGGGCGTGACGACCACAACACCAACGTCGGTGGAATTGTGAATCACTGGAGCCGCTATGGGATCGGCAACGTCGGTGTGAAGAAAGCAAAGGCTGCCGTAGCAATTACCGCTCGGATGATCGACGTGAACACCGGAGAGATTCTGGCCTCCGTCAGTGGGAAGGGAGAATCGAAGCGGTCCGGAACCGATTTGCTCGGGGGCGGCGGCGGATGGGGCGGAGGCGGCGGGGGACAGCTTGACATGGGCAGTTCCAACTTCTCGCAGACGATTCTGGGTGAGGCTGTAAACGAAGCTGTTACGCAGGTCGCCGGGGAACTCGAGCAAAACGCCGGCCGGCTGCCGAAAGAAACCGTTCACGTCCAAGGCTTGGTGGCCGACGCGACCGGCAACAACATTACGATCAATGTCGGGAGCCGCGCTGGATTGCATGTAGGCGATAAACTCGCCGTGTCTCGCGTAGACCGCGTGATCAAAGATCCAGCGACCGGAAAGCCATTGCGCACCGTAGAAGAATCGCTCGGCTCGATCACGATCACCAGCGTCGACGAGGGCAGCGCGGTGGGCGCTTTTTCAGGCAGCGGCGAGCCGAAAGTGGGCGATACGGTGAAGACGTCCGGAAGCAATTAGGCCGGGCATTGAACAGAGCGCGGCGATCAGTGCCGGAAGTGCCGTACACCTGTAAAGACCATCGCCAGGTCGAGCCGGTTGGCCGCCGCGATCACTTCTTCGTCCCTCACGGAGCCGCCCGGCTGAATCACCGCCGTGATGCCGTGCCTGGCGGCTTCTTCAATGCCATCAGGGAAGGGAAAGAATGCATCGGATGCGATCACTGTACCGTTCAACGGCAGCACGGCTTTCATGGCGCCGACCTTCACGCTATCCACGCGGCTCATTTGACCTGCGCCCACGCTGATGGTTTGACCAGGCCGAGCGTATACAATCGCGTTCGACTTGACGTGTTTCGCGATCTTCCAGCCGAATGTGAGCGCCCTCTGCTCTTCCGGAGTAGGGGCGCGCTTGGTTTTCACCTGCACACTTGAAAAATCGAAGGGAATTCGATCGGGTGTCTGCGCGAGCAGTCCGCCGCCGATCGATCGTATGATCGCCTCGTTGCGAACCATGGGATCGACCAGGACGAGCCGTAAGTTTTTCTTCGATTGCAAAGTAGATAGCGCGCCCGGCGAAAACGCAGGCGCCGCAATTGCTTCCACGAAGAGCTTGCCGACCTCATGGGCCGTATCTTCATCCAGTTCCTGGTTGAAAGCGAGCACTCCGCCGAACGCAGAAACCGGATCGGCTTCGAGCGCTTTCAGGTAAGCCCCGGCGAGCGTCTCCCGTTCGGCGCAGCCGCAGGGATTCGTGTGCTTCATGATGGCGGCGGCGGGCGCATTGAACTCGAGGACTAGTTGCCACGCGGCATCCAGATCCACCAGATTGTTGTATGAGAGTTCCTTGCCGTGAAGTTGTTTTGCTCCCGCGATGCCGCCGTTGTGGAAGCTGTAGAGCGCGGCCTGTTGATGCGGATTCTCTCCGTACCGAAGAACCGCGGTGCGGTCGGCGTTGATATGCAGTACCTCCGGAAGCAAGTCCGACTCGTCCACGGTCTGTCCGTCCACATTGATCCGCGCCAGTCGCGCCGCCACGGCTGCATCATACGCGGCGGTATGAGCAAATGCCTTCTGCGCGAGACGCCAATGTGTCGAAGGCGAAAGCGATCCTTGGTTGTCGGTGAGTTCGCGGCTGAGCGGAGCATACTGCTCCGGCGAGACAACCACGGCGACATCCTGGAAATTTTTGGCGGCGGCTCGGATCATGGTTGGGCCGCCGATATCGATGTTTTCGATCAGTTCTTCACGAGTGACATCGCTTCTCGAAGCGTATTTTTCGAAAGCATAGAGATTCACCACGACCATGTCGAACGCAGGGATCTGGTGGTCGGCAAGGGACTGCATGTGCCCCCGGTTTGCACGAACAGCCAAGATGCCGCCTGCGATGCGCGGGTGAATTGTTTTCACGCGCCCGTCGAGCATCTCGGGAAACCCGGTGATCTCGGCGACATCCCGCACGGGCAGACCGTTTTCGCGCAATACCTTGGCGGTACCGCCCGTCGAAACCAATTCCACGCCCAGTTCGTGGAGTTTTTGCGCAAACGGCAGTAATCCGGATTTTTCAGTGACACTCAACAACGCACGTTGAATACGAGCCATTGCTTCCATTTTGACAAAGCGCGAAAGCGCGCGCCGCGGGGAGCCAGGACGAAATGTTGTAAACACAAAGAGATTAATCAGCAGGGAGACGTCAGTGCCTAGCGGGTCTAACACTGGATCGCGGGATACCGGCGAAGTAAGCACCGGTTGTAGAAGGAGCCGGTTTTTTCGGAAGATCGTTGAGCTTTGGCACCATTTCATATAATTCACTTATTGCATATGTTGCATATATCATGTATGCTTTTCACAGGAGGACCTCACCATGGCCGCGCTTACACATCCGCATCGTCATTCCGCGCCGACGGCGCAGGATGCTTCCCTGGCCCGCGTTTCGGGTCAGAGCCTGTCGCGCTTTGCGCGGCGGCAGAAGCCGCTCTCGCTGAAGGTCACGGAGGCTGGACAGGAACAGGCGATCGAGCTGCCGGCCGGCGCCGTTGCGCTCCTGATGGACATTCTGGAGGCCATGGCCGCCGGCCGCGGCGTCACCATCATCCCCGAAAACGCCGAGCTGACGACCGTCGAGGCCGCCAGCATCCTCAACGTCTCGCGGCCTTATCTCATCAAGCTGCTTGACGAGAAGGTTATTCCGCATCGTCTGGTCGGCAATCATCGCCGCATCCTGATCGATGACGTGATGGCCTACAGGCAGCGTATCGACGCCGAGCGCGAGGACGTGCTGGCGCAGTTGACCGCCGATGCGCAGGAGAACGATATGGGCTATGCCCGCCGATGAGCAGCTAGACGGCGCTGCTCGATGCCAATGTGCTGTATCCCGCGCCTGTCCGCGACCTGCTGCTGCAGCTCGCTGTCACCGACGTTTACAAGGCGCGGTGGAGCGCCGACATTCACCGCGAATGGATCGACAACCTGCTGGCGAATGAACTTCACCGCGACCGCGCCAAGCTGGAGCGGACGCGCGACCTCATGAACCGTGCGACTCGCGACGCTCTGGTGACAGGCTATGAAAGCCTGATCCCGTCACTGCAGCTTCCAGACGAAAATGACCGGCATGTTCTCGCCGCCGCCATTGTCGGCCGCTGCGATGTCATCGTGACCGTCAATCTGAAAGACTTCCCCGAGGCGGCGCTTGCGCCGTTCGCGATCGACGCGCAGCATCCCGATGAGTTTCTGTGCAATCATCTGAATCTCGCGCAAGGGCTGTTTTGCACATCCGTTCAGAAGATCCGCGCCCGCCTTAAAAATCCGCCGTGCAGCACGGACGAATATCTTCAGACCCTGACACGCAACGGC
>JAICLJ010000010.1 GCA_025927575.1 Bryobacteraceae bacterium
ATCTCCTTCGCCGGAAGGGGGTGGCAGAAATCCTAATGGCACCGCGCATGGCAACATCTATATACTGTCAACTGCATTACATGGAAATCCAGTCAAAGATTCCTCTCGCCGGATCCATCGCAACAGTAATTTCGGCACGCAGGATTTCGTGAACCAGAAATTCACCGCCAAAGAACGGGATTCAGAGACACAGTTGGATTTCTTCCAGGCGCGGTACTTCAGTGCGGCGCAGGGAAGGTTTTTGGGTCCGGATCCGGGGAATGCGGGAGCGAGCTTGACGGATCCGCAGTCATGGAATGGGTATGCGTATGTGCGGAATAGCCCGCTGACATTGGTGGATCCGAGCGGGACCTGTGCCGTTAGCTTTGCTGGAATCACCCAAGGATATGAAGAAGAGTCCCCCTTTGACCAAATGGCATCGTCTCTGGGGGCGGAACAAGTCTATCCTTACTCGGGGCTCAATCGTGTTGAGTCAGGTCTCGATGTCATCAGCCAAGCCATGGGTGCAAATGGCTCCACGGCCTTAGGCGTGGCCGCCCTTCGCGACGCTCTCCACTTAAACTCTGGAAATATTGATATCGTCGCCTACAGTGGTGGCGCCGCAACCTTTACTTCAGCATTCGCGCAACTCAGTCCCAGTGAACAACAAAGGATAGGGAGCATCCTCTATATTTCTCCGGGAGCGGCGACCAATGTTGCTGTGAATGCGAACACATCCGTTGTTCGAGGGCAAGGCGCTCAGGATATAGCTGCAATGGCTGGAACCGGAATCCCATTCGGAACCCCCACCTCTCAGACACATTGTGCACATACTGACCTCGGATGCCTTGCTCGAGCTGCTCGACGACAGCTCAATACCATAAAGGCGAACGGGCCTTGCAGTGTTCAAACGGTTTTCACTCGCCAAGCGCCTCCGCCCCTTCCCCCGCCGACATCGCGACCCGGCACTAACTTCGGGGGATTGGGTTTGCCTGGCGACGAATTTGATTGGCTTCAGATCATTTTGGGGCAACAGGGCACGGCGACTTCGACAATCAGCTATCAGTAGCCATGTTGAACTCCACGTTCAGGACTCCTGTGCCAAGATTATTTTGGGCGGGTCGGCGAAGTAACTCTTGACTAGCTTATGGATATCTGTAAAGCGGGCGAAGGGTGAGAGGGGAAGGACCACCAGTGAGTAACCAGACACCCCTGCTTGGAGGGCAGTACCGGCGCTTTGAGTCGAGGATACCAGTCTGGCCTTGGCTCATCCAGCAAATCGTGGCCTTCTTTATCCCGATTCTTTGGGAATTGTTTCTAGCAAGGCTGATTGGATTCGACGAAGGCAATCCGTTGCCTACTTTAGGGAGCGTGGGCGTTCAAATCTTGAACCCCCTGGTTATCCTTGCACTCGGGTTCATTGTCGGCTTCTATCTGCAAACTAGGGCTTTCAAAACCTCTAATACCGGCAAATATGTCTGGATTTTGCCCTTTGCCCTTGTAACGCTGGGTGTTGCGTACGACCTATTTCTCTTTGATTTCAACTGGAAGGTGGTTTCCCATGAATTCTTCTATTCGTCGAGATCAGGCTATGAAGAAGGACCGCTTCTTCGTGATCTGATGGTGTATCCAATGTTGTCATCACTAGCGTACTCACTTGGAGTGGTGCTGTGCGTACGAGCAAAGAGATAAGTAGGTGAATCAGAAATTCACGGGCCAAAATCGGATGACGGAGCACTCATTTCCCAATTATTTCTCAACCAATCGCCAGAGGCGCATTAGATCGTGTCACGCTCATCAGGCACGCCAACGTCGAGGAAAATCGGAGGATAGACATGGCACGAAGTGAATAATTCGGAATAACCTCAGAATAATCCGACAATCACTCCGGAAGCTACCGGCCGGAGCGTTCTACTGATTCTGCAGCCCGGCGTGGCGCCCCCCCAACAACGATTAGTTAGATCAGGCCATCTATCTCCTCTCGCCAATTCTGGCAATCACAGAAATGTTGAAATTTCTTTCTCTTGCGCATCAACAACTTCCACCATTGCCGCCTACTGCCCGCTTCCTTCCGGTGCCTATCCTCACAAGCAAGAGGATTCATTCATGTCATCCAAGAAGAAGAACCCGTCCGCAAGCACCGCCAATCAGCCGTTGCGCTCCAGCGAAGCGTCTCCCAACCTGTCAACCCCCATCCGCCGCCCGCCATCCGAAGCGCAGCTTCGCGCCAATCGCCTGAACGCGCAGAAATCGACCGGACCCCGCACCGAGGAGGGGAAGCAGCGTGCGTCCCTCAACGCCACCCGGCACGGCCTGACGGCCCAGGTTCTCACGCTCACTGCGGAGGAGTTGAAAGCTCTTCAGGCCCTCATTGGCGATTTCGAAAAGCAGTATCTGCCCGCGACCACGCAAGAGAAGCATCTGGTCCACATGCTCGGTCAACTGCAATTTCGGTTGCATCGGATCATGGCGACCGAGCATAACCTCTTCGCCATCGGCCTCACTGAAAATTCCGATCTCTGGGACGTCAATCATCCCGAAGCACAAACCGCATTTGTCCTCGCCGAAACCTTGCGCCGCTCGAAAGACCCGCTGCTCACGCTCTCCATTTACGAACAGCGGCTGATGCGTCAGTACGACAAGGTGCTGAAGATGTTGCGGGAAGTTCAGGCGGAGCGCAAAGCGCAGGAAGCCCGCGAGCAGGAAGCGATCTACGAAGTCGGCATGTGCCACCTCGCCGCCGGCAAGAAGTTTGATCCCGCCGAGTTTGGCTTCGTTTGTTCGAAAGCGGAAGCCGAGGCGCTCGTCAAGCGCAAATGGACCCTGGAACACGCCAACAATGCTCACACCTGGAACTTCGACCGCGAATCTTGCGTGCCGGCCCTGGTCTTCTCGAGTGGATCTTAGCCCCCGATCGCGTGCCGCAATCCCCGTACTCGCGTCCTTCCTCACATTTTGGGCTGTCTTCTCTCGTACAGATTCTGTCTTGCGCGCCGCGCGGCTTGGCAGTATACTTCTCGGCAAGTAAGGGACGGCTGATGCCGTATGCCTTGCGGGTGGGGCGAGTCCCCGCGCTTTCTTGGAAGCCACTCATCGACAACTCGCCGGTCACTAAATTTCGCGGGAGGCAAAATGAAGATCCACGACTGCATCTCTGCCATCATCTCTAGAAAAGGCTCCGATATCTGGTCGATCCCGTCGGACGCATCGGTGTATTCCGCCATCGAAACAATGGCCGACCGGCGGATCGGCGCTTTGCTGGTCATCGATGAGGGCCGGCTGGTCGGCATTCTCTCGGAGCGCGACTACGCGCGAAAAGTCATGTTGAAGGGAAAGTCGTCGAAAGACACGTTCGTTCGAGAGATTATGACGCCTTCGCCCATCAGCATCGGCTTGGACACTACGGTGGACGAGGCCATGCGAATTATAACTACAAACCGGATACGGCACCTGCCGGTGGTGGATCGCGATCGCGTCGTCGGCATTTTATCGATAGGGGACGTGGTGAATTGGATTATTGCCTCGCAGGATCAGGCGATCGAGCATCTCGAAAACTACATCGCCGGCGGATATCCCCGCTGATCTTTCGTTGCCCTTCAGGCCGTGAGGCTACGGCAATTTGACACCCGGGCGAAGCAGGCTGCGGATTTCGCCATACGGCACAACAAATTCAGGGACGGCGTTCGGGCGGGATTCCGCCTGGTCCTCTTCATAACGAAACCTCAGTCCGTTTGCTTCGATCGCGAAATTCTTCGGGACTTCAAATTCCTGTCCGGGTGCTTTGCTCTGCTCCTCCTCGTTTTCTTCGTTGGCGGGCGGCGCGTTTTTCCGATAATGCCGTTGTGCAACTTCACTGAACCGGGCCACTTTGGAATCGTCGATCAGGTCGGATAATTGAATGATGCTGCCGTCCTGCGGGCGGAAGTTGAAATAGACCGTGTTTTCCGCGGAATGCCCGGCATCGTGCTCGACGCTTTGAAAAAATTTGAGGCAGAGGACATGCGGCGAATGGTAGTGAACATCGATTTTGCGTTCGATGGCCCAAGGTTTATTGGCGCTGCCGCCTTTTTTCAACCAGGTTTCGTAATGATCGAGAATCTGTCCGGCAAATTCCTCCGGGCTGTCCGGGGCCTTGCCTTTTTCGAGCGGCGTCAGCAGCATGTCCTGGATCTGGCTTTCAATCGCTTGCTTCGCCTTATCGGTGGGAGCGCTCTCGATCACGGGGTACGCCAAATGAACGGCGGCGCAGCGCCTTACCGGCGTCGCCTGGCAGCCGGGCAGAGATTTGTTGAAGTCCTGCATTTGCCACGTTATGTTCTGCTGGTCCGTCTGCGCCTGCCCGGCGGCGGGCAGTGATGCTGTGAGTCCTAGGGCAATCAGCCCTGGAACACTCAATAATCGACGCATTCGCATGTAGCCTATTGGACGCCGATAGAACGCTGTCCCGTACACTGTGATTCGATGGCTCAAAAGCCCGACAACACGCTGTACCTGCTGGGGAAGTACATCGGCCTGGCGACTCTGTTGCCGGCTGGAGCGTTTGCCGGCTACCTGATCGCTCGATTCCTGGAGCACTACATCCACTGGGCCGGTCTGCTGCCATTCGCGATCATCCTAGGAGTGGTGGCCAGTCTCTACAAAATTGTCGAGGAATTGCTGCGCGACGTCCGTCGGGCAGAGGAGCGCGAGCGCCGGAATGCGGCCGGAAAGGGCGGCTCGCAATCATGAGCGATATCGATTATGGCCGGGCTACGCGGCGCCTTTACTGGTTGACTGTCGGCGTTGCGTTCATCGCGTCCTTGATCGGTTTTGCCGGTTGGGGGCGGCCCGTGGGACTTGGCCTCGCCTTGGGAGGCGCAATCTCCCTGGCGAATCTCTGGCTATGGGATTCGCTGGGCAAAAAGCTTGCCGGCAGAACGGTCAAGGGAAGCGCATTTCTGGGTATCCTGATGGGGGCTCGTCTTCTCATTTTGTTCGCCGGCGGGTATGTTATTGTAAAATACTTAGAAGTCGACTTGCTGGCAGGCGTCGCGGGACTGCTGGCGAGCGCGTTGGCTGCTCTGATTGAGATTGTCCTCGAACTAACTGTGCCCCGCCGGCTTTCCCTGTGAACACATACTTTGTCGATGGAACACGAACTCTGGATCACTGCGCTGTTTAATGATGCTTTTGGCGGCATCGGGAATGGTTTTCTCAACGCGATCGGCCGTCCCGCCGCGGACCATGCTCATCCCTGGTCGAACTGGATGGTCATGCAGTTGGTGGTGGTCGCCGGTATCGTCGTGCTGTTTGGTTTTCTGAAGCGGCGCCTCTCGGTGCAACAGCCGAGCAAACTGCAACACTGCTTCGAATTGATGTATACGTTCTTACAAGCGCAGGCCGAGGAGGTTGTCGGTGACACCAGCAAACGCTATATGGCGTTCTTCGGAGCCATATTTTTCTTTGTGCTTTTTATGAATCTCGTCGGTTTGATTCCCAGCCTGGAATCGCCGACGATGTTCCCGGTAGTTACCTGCGGCCTGGCGATAGTTACGTTTATTTACTATCACGTGATGGGCCTCAAGGTGAATGGCCCGGTCGGCTATTTCAAGCAGTTCATGGGGCCGGTCCTGCTTCTGGCTCCTATTATGGTTCCCATTGAACTGGTGAGCCATTTCGCGCGTCCTCTCTCGCTGACCATTCGTCTTTACGCGAACATGTTCGCCGGCGAGCAAATTACCGATACTTTTTTAAAGCTCACATATTTCATCGTGCCGACCGTATTCATGGGGCTGCACGTGTTTGTATCGTTCCTGCAGGCGTACATATTTGCGCTGCTGGCCATGGTCTATGTGGGTGGCGCGGTCGCGCACGAGCACTAAATACAGGTTCGCTTTCAGTGTGAGCCCCGGGTCCCCCAGGACAACGTGTGGAACCACCTCCTGGAAGCTATTTTCGAAGGAGCAATAGTAATGAAGAATAGACTTGCAATGTTGGGAATGGGCTTGATCGCAATGGCAAGCCCGATGTTTGCGCAGGGCGCCGCCGCCCCCGCCGCTGGATCTTCCGATTGGCGCCTTGCGATGGCCTATCTCGCCATGGGCATCGCCGCGGGTCTCTGCGGATTGGGACAAGGCAAGGCCGTCGCCTCGTGCGCCGAAGGTATGGCCCGCAATCCCGGAGCGTCGGCGGCTATCCGCTTCGCTTTGATTCTGGGACTCGTGTTTATCGAAACTCTGGCTCTCTACACGTCGGTTATCACCTACATCGCGCACTAGCAAGAAGACCGGAGACTGAATGGGCCTGCCGGCGTGACCGCCGGCAGGCCCATTTTGCGTGGTGGGAAAAGTCGGATTTCCGCGAGAGGGTTGAAGCGCGAGGGCTAACCAATCTGAACTTGACTCGCCTAATCTTGCCGGCGTAAGCTAAGAATTCTTGGTATGGGGCGCAAGGCACAAAAGAACGATTCGTTGCCCGGTTCACTCGACATGTTGATTCTGCGGACGCTGTCGCTGCGCGACCTCCACGGATACGGCATAGTCCAGTTCATTCAACAATCGTCCGACAACGAACTCCTCGTGGAGGAAGGCTCGCTGTACCCCGCTCTCCAGCGGCTGGAGCTAAACGGCTGGATCGAAGGTGGCTGGGGCGTGACGTCGAACAATCGGCGGGCGAGGATCTACAAGATCACTGCGGCTGGCCGCAAACAGCTGGCGGTTGAAAGTCGGAAGTACGCGAAACTCACGCTGGCGATCGCCCGCGTGATGGGAGCGGAGTGACGGACATGTTGATACGACGGCTGAGGTATTGGATAGAGAGCGCCAGGCGCAGCGAGGCGCTGCGCGAGGAAATGGAATTCCACCTCTCGGAGAAGGCTGCGGAACTGCAAGCGGACGGTATGACGCCGGAGCGCGCCAGGGCTGAAGCGCGCCGGCGATTTGGGAACGTCGGCCTGAAGCACGAAGAGTCACGGGAGATTTGGATCAAGCGATTTTGGTCGGAACTTGGCCAGGATATCCGCTATGGCTGTCGCACCATGATCGCCAACAAGGCATTCAGCGCGCTGGCGGTCTTGTTGCTAGCGCTCGGCATCGGGGCCAATACTGCGATCTACAGCTTGATGGAGTCGATTCTGTTGCGCTCGCTGCCGGTGGCCGATCCCGAGTCGCTGGTGGTCTTGAACTGGCATAGCCGGCCTCCCCAGAACGCCAACAAGCAATGGGTCCACGTCGTTCACGGGATACAAGGCATTTTCTGGCCGGGCGACAAAGGCACGCTGGTCAGCGGAATATTCCCGTACAGGGCCTTCGAGACGCTTCGCGAGGACAACCCTGTCTTTTCTACGCTCTTCGGATACTTCAACGGACAAAACAAAACCCTGGCCATCCGTGGGCAGGCCACGAGCGTCGGCGCGGAATATGTCACCGGCGAGTATTTTCGCGGCCTGGGAGTGTCGCCGGCGGCGGGACGTCTGATCGACTCCGAAGACGACCGTCCCGGCGCAACGCCGGTCGCCGTAATCAGTTTTGCGACAAGCCAGAACCGCTTTGGAGGACCGCCGAATGCGATTGGACAGCCGATTCTCGTCGATAACGTGCCCTTCACGGTGATCGGCGTTGCGCCGCCGGAATTCTTCGGAGTAGACCCTGAGGCGGCGCCGGATCTCTACCTTCCGTTGCACACGAATGTGCTCACGGACGGCGTCGGAGCGGCTCGCATGTATAGCGACGAAAACTTCTACTGGATCGAAATGATGGGCCGCCTGCGTCCCGGCGTAAGCATGGCCCAGGCGCAGGCAGCGCTGGCGCCTCGTTTCCATCAATGGGTTGCCACCACGGCGACGACCGACGGTGAACGTGCCAACCTGCCCGCGCTGACGCTGAATCCCGGCGCCGCCGGTCTGGGTAGCTTGCGCCGCAGGTATTCCAAGCCTTTGTACGTGCTCCTGATGATGGTGGCATTGATCCTGGCGATTGTGTGCGCGAACATCGCCAATCTGCTGCTGGCAAGGGGCGCCGCGCGACGCCGCGAAATGGCTGTCCGGCTCAGCCTGGGAGCGGGACGGTTCCGCCTGGTGCGGCAGTTGCTTACCGAGAGCGTGATGCTGGCGTCGCTCGGCGGAGCGTTAGGGGCCTTGTTTGCGATCTGGGGCGTGCGATCGCTGACGTTTCTGCTCTCCCACGGGCAGGAGAACTTTACCCTGCACGCGGAATTGAACTGGAACGTGCTGGGCGTGACGGCGGCGCTCTCCGTGGTTTGCGGCCTGTTATTTGGCGTCGCTCCGGCGATTCAGTCGACGCGTCCGGACGTCATGCCCGCGCTGAAGAATGGGCGCGGGGGAGGACCGCACCGCCGCGCGCAGCACGTTCTGGTGGTCGCCCAAATCGCGATCTCTTTTCTCCTCCTGGTCGCCGCGGGTCTGTTTGTCCGGACGCTCGACAAGCTGCACTCGGTCCAACTGGGATACGCCCGCGAGAACATACTTCTGTTCTCGTTGAATGCGCACCAGGCCGGGCATCGCGACCCGGAGATGACCACTTTTTACGCGAACCTGCGTAAGCGTTTCGAATCCATCCCCGGAGTGCGCAGCGCGACGCTTTCGCAATCCTCGATCATCAACGCCGCCCGCACCGGGCAGGCAATCAGGGGGACCATGAAGATCGGCGCTGTGACCGTGGATGGCGCACGCGTCATGTCCGCCGGACCGCATTTTCTCACGACGATGCAGATTCCGATCCTGGCTGGGCGTGAGATTGACGAGCGCGACCAACCGGGCTCCATACCGGTTGCAGTCATCAGCGAGCGGCTGGCGCGGACTTACTTCGGGAATGAGAATCCGGTGGGCCGGCGCATCACGCTCCCGGACGATGAGCCCGCGCTTTCTCAGCGAGGCGAAGACTCCAAGTCCGAGAAGCGCGATCTCGAAATCGTCGGCGTGTCGGCAAACCTGCAGTACGGTGGTCTGAAAAATGAAGAGGAGAGTGCAATGACCGTGTTCGTAGCGGTCAGCCAGTTTCCTCCGGACCGGGTCACCTACGCGCTGCGCACTGCGGGTGATCCGCTGAGGTTTGTTCAGAGTGTGCATGAGATCGTGCGGGAGGCAGATTCACGCATACCCGTTACAAACGTGATCACTCAGGCTGCGGAAATCGATCGGACGATCAGCCGGGAAGTTACGTTCGCGAAACTATGCACGAGTTTCGCGGTTCTCGCTCTCCTGATCGCGTGCGTGGGACTCTACGGAACGATGTCGTACAACGTCGCGCGACAAATCGGCGAGATCGGAATCCGTATGGCGCTGGGCGCCCAACGCGGCGCCGTGGTTTGGATGGTTCTGCGCCGCGTTCTATTACTGGCCGCGATGGGGCTCGCGATTAGCGTACCTGCCGCGCTAATCGCTTCCCGGTTTGTCAAATCATTTCTGTTCGAGACGCAGCCCAACGATCCGGGAACTCTGGTGCTGGCCGGTGTCGTCCTCCTAAGCGCCGCGATTCTCGCGGGCTATGCGCCGGCAAGGCGGGCGTCCCGAATTGATCCGGTGGCCGCTCTGCGACAGGAGTAGGACATGGTCCTTCGCGCCGCAACGAAGGGTGAAAGTGTTCCGCGCCCGCGCACGCCAGTCATGATCGGCGCTCATTAGAGGCGAACCTACTAGGGACCCGTGCAAAAAGGCCGCAGCGTTAGGCATGCCCCGCAAATAGCCGCGGATTCCTCCTCCTGACTTGGGGCGTGCATCCGCGTCCTTTGCGCTACCGAGCGCATATTGGCAGCGCGCGAGTGTGGCCGGATGCTGCTAACACACAACGGGGATCGCTTGGCTGGACCGGTTGACAAACCTCGCTTCGCCGGTCCGCACTGAAGTGTGCAGGCGTGCAGTCCGGAGCCGTCTCACGAAAGAAACGACGCAACTCGGTTCGTTGGGATGGGTTCGAGGGACGCGGACGCAGCGATGTCCTGGACGACGCGCCTTCCGGAGGGTGGGTAGCGATCAAGTTGATCGAAGCCGAAACTGGCACAATTTTCAACCATCCTATTGTTCGCGCTGGTGATGGGCGGTTTTCTTCCGATGATTGTCGCCTTGGTCGTGACACTTAGTGTCGAAGTGCCGATCGATCGGCGAATTGAACAATGGACCGTCACCACGCTGCCGCGCTAGATTGTGATCATTGATCGGCATCGAACTCGTCTTACATCTGGGGGCCGTCCTAGTTACCGGAGAGGTAGTAATAGCTAGCACCTTCGGTTACCAACTGGCGTAGTAGAATGCATTCAACCGACTCGTCGCTTGCGGTAAGCAGTCCTCAATCCGACTGGCTTTCCAGGAACGGGCAGGAGTGAACCACAAATGACCCGGCGTCGTCTGATGAGCGTTTTGTTGGCGGTGGTTGTTCTCATTTGCGCCGGGGTTATGCTCTATTCACCCATTCGTCTGCGCCTTGTGGTCGCGCTTGGCTTGGGAAAGGGATGCACCGTCGAACGCGCGCTGGAGGCGCCCACCAATTCCGAGCGAATTCGAAGGGTGAAGGATCGCATCTTATCGGCCAGCAAAAAGATCGCGCAAGAGGGACCGTACGCCCAATGGAGCACGCCGGATGGCCTTTATTGGATTCCAGTACGCAATCAATACACTCTGCCCTTCAACCTGGCCGAACAGAAGCTCGATATTTATTCACTGGGCCCCGTACACATCAAACCAAGCGACGTCGTGATGGATTGCGGCGCCAACGTCGGTGTGTATACGAGGAAAGCGCTGAACGCTGGCGCAAAGCTGATCATCGCTATCGAACCGGCGCCGGAGAACGTCGATGTTCTAGAGCGAAATTTTGCCACGGAGATCAGGCAAGGCCGAGTGATCGTATATCCGAAAGGGGTCTGGGACAAAGAGGACACACTAATCCTCCACGAGAATTCCGATGACTCGGCGGCTGACAGCTTCGTCATAAACCTGGAGCGCGACAAAAAGACGGCGCACGCCTCCGATGAGAAGTTGCCCGTAACGACGATTGACCACATTGTTGCGGAGCTTGGGCTTGAACGGGTCGACTTCATTAAGATGGACATCGAAGGCGCCGAAGTGCGCGCGGTGCGCGGCGCTCACAAGACGATTGCTCGCGATCACCCACGGATGGCGCTAACGGCATATCATCGCCCGAGTGACCCTATTGAGGTGCCAAAAGCTGTGCACGCAGCGTGGAGCGGTTACACGATGCTCTGTGGGCCATGCGCCGCCCTGGGATGGCGAGTGCGCCCGGACGTGTTGCTCTTCTACTGATCGCTTACACTGGTCGCGCTGGGTGGTATGAGAGTCGTGCGAGGCAACCTCGCATCGATTCGATCGATGACAGATTGCCGCCCCGGTATCGATCTTCTCGATCAAACGTGGCCAGATTGCCATAACTGGATTCCAGGGTGTTACAATCCGGACCGTATCAGGTCTGTCCAGAACTCTTCCGCGAAGGAATCAAAATGCCCACAGTTATCGCCTATCACAAGGTGAAAGACAAGGACCACTGGCTTGCCTCGACCAAACGGGAGGAATTCTTCGGGCCGCTCGGCGTCACGAACATTCGTACCTTCGTCGATCCAACCAACCCCTCCCGCGTCGCCGTTCTGATGGACGTCGCCGATATGGCTGCGCTCACAGCCGCGATGCAAACCGCAGGCGCAGCGGAAGCCATGGCATTCGATGGAGTAATTCCCGAGACCCTGGTCACCCTCGTCGAAGCTTAGCGCCGATTATTCAAAGGCGCGCCGCTAATTTCGCTCGGCGGTCATCGGATGGCCGGGCGGCTGTGCGAATAGATCCACTGTCGTGGCGAAGCCGTGACCACCGGCTTCCTCAGCGTCGGTTATGCCACAACTGAACAGACCGACGAGAGCCCTCCGAACCGCCGGACAATCTGTTATCGCTTCTTCTGCAGAAGCAGAGCCCAATCGTTTTGGTCTGGGACTTTCGGAGAGGTCCAGGAAGGGCCTTGCACGGTCGGAAGGGCAATCTTCTCTCCGGTTAGAGCCGAGAACCACATCGCGGTGTAAGTGCCGGGCTCCATTTTGACCGTCACTTCCCCGCCTTTAGGCAAGTAGACGGCATAGATCTCGCCGGGCTTTGCGAGGCAATAAGCGCCATTGTCCACAAGTTCGTCGTGAGGGTCGGTCTTCCACCAATCGAAACTGGTGAAAAAATCCACCATGTGCCCATATCCCAGGAACATCGTCATGGTGTCATCGCCCCGACCGTTCATCCAGCCGCCGCCGGTGTCGGGAGCGATGTTCGTGCCGCGGCGACACGTCTCGCCCGCGGTCTGATAACCGCCCGCCATCACGATGTCCCATGCGGTCCGCCGCAAGACATCGGCTGAATCCGATCCCGGCTCCGCCCACGGCGGGTAGTGGTCTTCATATCCGTATTCTTCATTTGTCTGCGGGATGATTCGCCCCGTTTTCTTTTGCAGCTCACGCGATTCGACCATTAACGCATGCTGCTTGCGCGACCAATCCTGGTAAGAAGTAAATCCGAACCATGCGGATGCGCGGTCCTGGTGCACGGTCTTGATCGGGTGACTCGTGGCAAGGTGATGATACGGATCCCACTGCTCAATCAGCGTTCCGGTATCGTGAGTCCACTGGTCGCTTCGATAACCCTCCAGATCGTCGCCAAGATCCCACGTGACATTCGAAAATGCGCTGAACCGGGACACGGTGTATCGAATGAAACGGCGTTCATCTTCACTGCCGGCGGCGGGGTGGATTTTGTTGTCGTTCATATCAAGCACCACCGAGATGATCATGTCTTCATCGCGGGCATATCGCAGCATGCGCTCGAACTTTTGCCAGAATGGAATGTCGAAGCGCGTGTAGTCGAAGCCGGGATGAGTAAAATCGTCGGGTCTTTCGGCCGGCCACGGTGTCGGCAAGTTGGTGTAGTTATCGCCAATCATCACAGGCTCGCCATAAAAGCGATTGCTTCTGCCGGCAACGGTCACGCGGATGCGGTTTACTTTGAGCCGGTGAAGACGATCGATGCTGAACCTGATGATCCGCTCCTCCCGCCATCCCGTCAGCCAGTAAGCGGTCGTGCCATTGAAGAAATAGTGCTCTCCCGTGCCTTCCCAGATGAAATGCCATCTGTATTGCGGATCGATCCGGATTGGCCCCTTGCGATGATTGTCCACCGCCTGAAACGTTCCGGCATACGTTTTCTGAAATGCGCCCTGGCGATAAGAGATGGTGTATTTATAGCTGCCGGCGGTAGGGGGCATAAAGCGGATCCGGTAAACAGAGCCATCCGGAGAATCGCAGAATCCATCCACCTGCCAATGCCGGCCGGTATTCGCTATTTCGAAAGATCCCATGACCGACACATCCATGAACGGATTCTGCGCATCCGGGTTGGCAACGTTCACAGCGACTTCGACGAAATCGTACGCGGCCACCGACGGCGCAGCCTGAGCGAATGTCACGTTCGATGGAGCGGCGAACGCGCTTGCGAGCGGATACATACCGGCCCCTACAACTACAAGCATCTTCAGCGAGGCGGAACAAATGCGTGAGCACATCCGCATCATTGTATTTGATCGGCTTCAGGAGCAGCCCAGCCTCGGGCATGCGCGGCCCCCTACATGAAGCACGCCCGACCATGTCTTGCAATGGCCGGCATACAAGACTACAAATTGCATGCCGGATTTTGAGGTAGGCGTGCACGCGCCAAACGCTGGCGATATAGTCTAAACACAATGAGCCTAATGAATCTACCAATCGATCGCCGTCGTTTTCTGCTGTCCTCGGTTCCTCTTGGAGCGGGAGTGAGTCTGGCCAGCGCTGCTCAAGGTCCCGGTAAAGCGGAGGCTTCCGGGAAAAATATGTCCCGGCTATTTTCCGGTTGCTGCGCGTATTCATATCGTAAATACCTGCAGCACGGGCCGATGACGATGGAGGAATTTATTGAAAAGGCCGTGAGCCTCCGTTTGGATGGCGTGGATATGACCGGCTATTACTACAAGTCGACCGATCAGCCCTACCTCGCCTCACTGCGGCACTTAGCCTACCGCAACGGAGTCGCGTTTTCCGGCGCGGCGTGCGGCGTAAGCATGGTGCAGGGCGATGCCTCGAAGCGCGCAAACGCGTTAGCCGAAATCAAGAAGTGGGTGGACGTGACCGACGCGCTGGGCGCTCCGCATCTGCGTATCTTTGCGGGCAAGCTTCCGTCCGGCGCTACGCTGCAACAATCGATCGACTGGGTGGTTGAAACGATGAAAGCGGGATCCGACTATTCGGGAAAAAAGGGCATCATGCTCGGTGTGGAGGATCATTCCGGCGTCACGCAGCGTGCCGACGTCTGCCTTGAGATCATGCACCGTGTGAATTCACCGTATGCCGGGATTAATCTGGACATTACTCATTTCGTCCCGACGGCAAGCCAGGATGCTTACGCCCAAATTGCAGCGTGCATTCCCTATGCAACCAACACTCACATACGCGATAAGTTCGATGATGGCACGCCGATTGATATGGACCGCGTCTGGGGAATGTTTGCCCATGCCGGTTTCAAGGGCTTCATGTCCGCTGAATACGAGGGCAAAGAAGACCCTGCAACGGGGGTCCCGAAACTAGTCGAAGAGATCCGCACGCTTTGCAAGAAGTATTCGAGCGTCTGAGCGCGCGCGTCAGACGCTTAAACCGGGTGGCTGTCTGCGTCGATGTGATGAATGTTAGTGATGCCAGGCAGTTGGAGACTGCGCTCGATCGTCGCCCGGTCTCCTACGATCACCCACACGAGTTTCGCCGGATCGATAAGAACACGCGCCGCGTCCTCGATCTCCGCCGGCTGAAGGCGTTCTACTTTGCCGGCGTAAGTTTCCCAGTAATCGTCCGGTAACTGGAATTGCAGCATATCGCTGATGGCGCCCCCGAGAGCGTTCATGGTTTCGAATGAACCCGGCAGTTCCAGAATCTGCTGCTGCTTCACGCGAGTGAGTTCCGAGTCCACAGGCGGGCGAGTGCCGACGATCTCTCGAAACTCCTTGTCCATTTCGGCTACGGATTCTTTCGTCTTGTCCGTCTGAACCGAGGCGTACGCGAAGTAGGCGCGCTGGCCCCTGGCGCCATAGAGCACCGATCGCGCTCCGTAGGACCAGTGCTTATCTTCGCGCAGATTCATATTGAGCCGTCCGCTGAAATTGCCGCCGAGGACATTGTTTAGAGTCTCGAAGGCAATCTCCTGGGGAGTGTTGGGTGGCGGCGCGATGGCGCCTGCAATGATCAGTGACTGCTGCGCTCCGGGTTTGTCGATCAGATAGATCTCGGCGGCCTGCGGCCCGGCGACGTGATGGATGTCCTTCTTCGGTGCATCGCCTCGATTCCACCGCGAGAACAACGCTTCGAGCTTAGGCTTGATCTCGGCCACGGTCGTGTCGCCGGTGATGACCAGCGTGGCGTTGCCTGGCTTGAACCAGGCATGGTGGAGGCGCACCACGTCTTCGCGGGTCATTTGCGAGACGCTTTGTTCCGTTCCCGAGCCGGTGAGCGGGAGCGAATAAGCATGGCCCTCTCCGTACAGCAGCGGCGGCAGAACCCGGAGCGCCATCTGCACTGGAGTGGATTTCTCGTTTTCGATGGCGGCGAGTTGGAGGCTCTGCTGCCGTTTGAAATCGGCCTCCGGAAAGGCCGGATTGAGAATGACATCCGCGTAGAGGTCAAGGGATTCGTCAAGCTTCGCTTTGAGCGCGGAAAGAAAGACCGTTGTGAAATCGAGATTGGAGCCGGCGCTCAGGTTTGCTCCGAGCAATTGTGCTTCATCGCTGATCTCGAGCGCCGTTCTTCGTTCGGTGCCGCTTGTCAGCAGTGCGGACATCAGGCGCGCGGCGCCGGGCGCACTGAACTGGTCGGCTGCAAACCCGGCATCCACTTCGAGCCAGAAGTTGACGACTGGAATCTCATGACGTTCCGCCAGAACGATTTTCAGCCCGTTCGATAGCGTATCGCGCTGCAATGCCGGGAGCTTCAATGCGGGGCTGTGGCCGAGCGAAGGCAGGCTGGAGCGATCGACGGCAGTATCCTCGGGTTTCAGGGCGGGGAACGGAAGAACCGAGAGCACGTACACCCCATCGCTGAGCCAGGCGGCTGCCGCTTTCCTGAGATCGTCCGCAGTCGCATTCTGAATGCGATCGACCGTCTGTTTGTAAGCATCGGGCGATCCGAGATACGTTTGGCTGCGGGCGAGAATGTCCGATTTGCCGCCGAATCCACCGATACGTTCGACACCACGGATGAAACTAGCCGTGAACTGGGTTTTGGTGCGCTCAAGTTCCTCGGATGTGGGGCCGTCGTTCAAGAAACGGCTCAATTCGTCATCGATAGCGCGTTCGAGCGCCTCCACATTATTGCCCGCTTTTGCGGTAGCCACGATGCCGAATTGGCCGGCTATTTCGCGCTGGTCGACAAAAGCGAAGGCATTGGTGGCGATTTGATCGTCATAGACGAGGCGTTTGTAAAGACGCGAAGATTTTCCCGAACTGAGCACCGCTGACGCGAGGTTCAAGTAGTCGGAATCGGTGCTGCCGTATTGCGGCACGTTCCAAACCTTATATATGCGCGCGAGCGGAACGCGATCCTGAACGGTTTCGCGATGCGCGCCGGTCATCTTCGCTACCCAGACTTCCTTATGTGCAACAGGTGAGCCCGGCGGGATAGCGCCAAAATACTGGGTTACCTTCGCCTTCGCGCATTCAAGAGTGACGTCTCCTGCGATTACCAGAACGGCATTCGATGGTCCGTAATAGGTCTTGAACCAATCCTTCACATCATCGAGAGAGGCGGCCGCGAGGTCTTCCATTGAACCGATGACGGTATGCGAGTAGGGGTGGTGGGCGGGATAAGTGGACACCGTGATGAGTTCATCGGCGACCGCGTATGGCTGATTTTCGCCCTGCCGTTTCTCGTTCTGGACAACGCCGCGCTGGAGATCGAGAACGTCCTGGCTGATGGTGTTATAGAAGTGGCCCATCCGGTCCGATTCGGCGAAAAGCGCATAGTCGAAGGCGGAAACGGGAACGTTCTCGAAATAGTTGGTGCGGTCCTCGCTCGTGGTGCCGTTAAGGTCGGTCGCGCCAATATGCTCCATCGCCTCGATGTAGCTTCCGCTCAGATGCTCGCTGCCACCGAACATCAGGTGCTCGAATAAGTGGGCAAAGCCGGTTTTGCCGCGTTTCTCATTCTTGGAACCGACGTGATACCAGACGTTCAGGGCGACGATGGGGGCCTTGTGGTCTTCGTGGACAACGACCGTTAACCCGTTGGCCAGCGTGAATTTATGGAAGGGGATATCGATGGTTTGCACTTGCATTGGCTTAAAGCGTGAGACAGGCGCGCGGTCTGGTGGCTCTTGAGCGCCGCAAACCTAATTGCGGCGCGGGCGGGGTTCGTTATTGCCAAGATAGCATGCGTTCGCTGTCTGCTTTGCCGGCGGTTCATCGCCAGGCCGGGGTCTGTCTCCCTCTCAGCGCGAAAATCGGGGTTTTCTGGAGGAGACGGGAATGCATTCCAGGCTACTGATCTATGGATGATTGTGTCAATCGCGTGGCGGCAAATGCGAGCCAGGAAGCGGCCGCCAAGAGAATTGCCGTTTCCCGCCGCGCCTCACCTTCGAATGGCGCAATTAGGTGAAACCGCCACCTTTGACGGCGTCTCAGCGTTTCCCCCTGCGCGTAGAAGCGAACTCAAAGCCTTTGCGCCCCAAGTGCTCGTGGCGTCCGCCGACGCGTTGGTTACCGCCGCCCACGCCGTCTTCAGCGATGATCTGGCGCTTGAGTCCGTTGACACCGCCGTATTCGCCCTGACGCAGGTCGGCGGCACGCCTGTCGCTCCGCCCGAGCGCGATCTGATCTGGCGGGCATTCCAGGTTCCTCTGTATGAACTGTACGTCGATAGCGAATGGAAGTTGCTCGCCGCGGAATGCGAGGCGCACGATGGATGGCATCTGCGCAGCCTCGACGTGGAGTTTCATCTCGAAGGCGGCGAACTCTTCCTGCGCCAACCGGCCCTAGCGGCAGCGATCCGAACGGGTCTCACGGCGAGTTGCGTCGACGGTCTGTGCGAGTGTGGGGATGCGGCGCCACTGGTGCGACCCATCGCTGCACATTGCAGGTCTTTGGCGGCCAGCGCTTTGTAGACGACAAGACTGGCATTTGACCCTGGCAGCCCCCGTTCGCTATCCTAAGTCTTTACATCTCTATTCTTAAGGATTTGGGTTCGAAGTTTCGATGGCAAACACTATTTCTGCGCTGAAGCGAGTCCGCATCACTGAGCGGCGGACGCGCGTCAACCGTATGCGGAAGTCCCGGCTGCGCAACCAGATTCGCGCGATGCGCCGATTGCTGGATCACAAAGACGTTGAGGGTGCAACTAAGATCGTTCCTGAGACATACTCCGTTGTCGACCGCGCGGCAAAATGGGGCATTATCAAGAAAAACACCGCTGCCCGGTACAAAAGCCGCCTGGCCCTTCGCCTCCGCAAGGTCTCTGACGCAGCTGCTGCTTAAAAGCAGAAGACGGGGGAGACCGGAGACGGAATATCTCCGAAGCGGCGATCGCTTAAGCTGACCGCATTCCGGCGGTTAATTCCAGTACCAGCATTTCCATCACGGTCCGATCGTCGGGACGAGTATCTCGCAGGCCCTTGTCCGTCTTGTAAATTAGCTCGATTGTGCGCCGCAACTGTTCCGGACTGAACGCGTTCGCAGTGTTCATTAACTGTTCCGCCCGGTTCCGCCACATCCGCACGCCTTGTTTGGTGAAGTAGCTGACAGCCTGCTGCGAGCTTCTGATGCCGGCCTCGCGGGCCGCCAGCGCGAGGCGAAATTGAGTCGCCAGGAACGTTAGGGCCAGCGGTAAATACTCCCCTTCGCGGACCAATACATCGAGCGAACGCAAAGCGCCGGCGCGATCGCCTCTGCCGAGCGCATTCACGAGGGTGAAAATCGTGCTCTGCGAAGCGTTCGGAACCAGCGCTCGAATATCGTCGAGAGTGATGGGCCGTTCCTGCCCCACAAATAGTGACAGCTTTTCCAATTCCATGGAGAGCCGCGATGCATCGCCGCCAAGGATTTCCAATAGAAACGAAAGCTCCTGCCGCCCGAGCTTCAGATGGTGATGCCGCGCAAGCTCTTCACCGAGAAACCGCGCCGATTCGAGCGTAAACGGCCGGAACTCGACCATGTCGGGTATGGCGCTGTAGAATTTTGCCACGCGATCCAGCTTGGTCTTGTCTTCACCTGAGAAATCAAACCGGCTGCACTCGAAAACGAGCACGGTACCGGGCGTGGGCCTTTTTACGTACGACACGAGTAGCGCTCCGGGGCTGCCTTTGCCTGCTCCGCCATCGTCATCATCGGCCGATGCGAGGCGGCGCGGCAGAGCCGCCTCCGCGGCCGTTGCCCAGATGACGCGGTCGGCCGCAAAGAGCGACAACGAGCGCGCGTCATCGAGAACGTCAGCGATCGGCGTTTCTTCGAGATCTACTTGTGTAAGGCCTTCGGCGCCTTCCGGCAGCATCTTGTCGAGCAATGCCTGTTTACAAATCCGCCGTTGATAACCTTCGGGGCCAAGAAACAGATAGACCGGCGCGGGCGGTTGCTTAGCGAGCTTCGAAAGAAATTGTTCCGGAGTCATGCGGGTTCAAAAGTCCTCCAGAATTCCGCTGACAACGGAACGTGCCAAGTCCCGGCTCAAACGATCGATGGCGCTGCTGCTTTCGTCGAAGTACTGCCGCGCATTGACGCTCGACTCGTACGTGTTGCGCACGGCCAGGTTCGGCCTGGAATACAGCACCTTGCCGGTTGCACGCTCCTTCAGCGAAACATTGAGCAACACAACCACCTCGGTGCCGGTGGTTTTACCGCTGCCCGGATCGATCAAGACAGGAGCGAGATAGACCTGATTTACGACGCCGCTGAGGACGGCATCGGAGTTTTCCGGATCGTTGACGACTTGGTAGCGCGTGCGCGCCACCAATTCGCGGGCGATCGCCTGCGGGAGTTTGTCGGTGAGTTGATACCTGGTCGTATTGTTTCCAAAGGGAAGTACGGCTATCGTCTGAATACTCTTGGGAATCGTATCGGCCTTGCCGCCGACATGATAGCCGCATGCGCTCAGGAGGAGCGCCGGAATCAGGGCCGCCAGGGATATGGCAATGCGGTGAATTCGCACTATCGGCCTCCCGCCACATCCAGAAAGCTGGCGACGCTGTCCGCAAGCAGGCGCAGGTTGTCGGTGACCATCCATAGCCACACTGCGCGCGAATCATTGCGGTCCATGCGGACATCGCCCACCATGATCCCGCTCTGCCCGGCGGACTCCACGTTTGTGGCGACTTCCTGCTCGGCCGAGCGAAATTCGATTGACTGCGACACGAGCGATTTGTTGATTTCCTGCAGCTCTGGTTTCGCCTCGAACTGTACCCATGCGGAGAAGCTGTAGCCATGAAATACGGGAACCTGAATCAACCGTATGGACGGCATGGGCACCGCCCGCCCGCTGTGTGCATTCCGGGCCAGCGCGGTCGCAAGGTGCATTTCGATGCGCTGCTCAACTGCCGCGAGTTGTACGGGCGCCTCTTCTCCATAGGCCGGCAGAAGATTGAAGCTAAGCTGCGCGTCGAAAACCTGCTTCTCAAGCGGGCGAAAAGCTAGTAGATTCGCGGTTTGCTGCTGAAGTTCCGCAATTCCCTTGCTGCCGCGTTCACTGGCAGGCTCAAAGATCTCGATGACAGCGCGCTCAATGGCCGCAGCTCCTGCAAGCTGCAGCAGGACGGCGGCGATCGACACAGCCGCGGAGTGCGCCGGAATCAGCAGCCAACCCTTTCCAGTTTTACCGGTGTCTATGAGAGGGGCGCCAATGCGAGCTTCGGGTTTCTGGTCCAGATAGCCGCTGCAGTCGATTAGTTTGATGGCCCCCCCGGCCGCTTTCGCCAGTTCGTAAGCCTTTAGAGCGCCTGCTTCGGAGCCGGCGCAAACAATCGCGTCGTAGCTTTTCAGAGTTGCGGCGCTAAGCGCCTCCCGATAAACCGCCTCGCCTTCCTCCTCGGCGAAGCTGGCTTCGCCGTTTGCGGCAAAGCGTTCAACCACTATGCCGGAACCGCTCGATTCCAGCACGTCGCGTATCTCACGCCCCAGTAAAGTGTCGCTTCCGACGAGAGCGATGTGCCTTGCATGGCGGTGAAGTCGTTCTTTGCTAGCCATAGATGATTTGGTTTAGACCCTAACGCGTGGTCTTACTATCGTTTCGATTAACTTGCCGGATGTTCTTGCCTGGATTCAAGCGGGCCGCCGCCTGAACCGGCGACGAATAATTCCCCCGATCCGGATGGCGATGCCGCTCGATACATAAGCGACAGCAAGAATCAGCAGCACAATCTGTGCCCAGTTCCAGATGAGATAGATGAAGAGGCCGAAAACAAGGACGACCAGCGGCGACCGGGGTTTGGCCGCGCTCACTTGTTTGAGACTCGGATATCTCCAGGTGCTGACCATTAGAAGCCCAATGCAAGCAGTAACCGCAAGCCAGGCGATCGAGATGTAAACGTTGGAGACCGGCGCGGCATCAAAGAAAAAGACAACAGCGGCTAAGAAGCCCGCACCGGCGGGAATTGGCATGCCGGCGAAGTATTTCCGATCGGGCCGGCCCGGATTCTTTAGTACGGGATTGCTCTGGATGTTGAACCGTGCCAGTCTCGCTGCGCCGCAGAGCAGATAAAAGAACGACACGACATAGCCGGCCCTGATCAGGTGGCTGAGTATGCGTCCTTCCCAAACGGGCGCTACGAACTGCACTCCCCAGACGAATGCCAGCACCGCCGGCGCCAGCCCAAACGTGATCGCGTCGGCAAGAGAATCCAGTTCACGGCCGAAATCGCTGGTCGTATTTGTCATGCGGGCGATGCGCCCGTCGAGTCCATCGAAGAAGACAGCGAAGCCGATCGCCTTGGCGGCGGTGGCCAGGTGCTCATTCGGCCCGAGATCGCCGGCTTGTATAACCAGAGCGCCCTGGAATGTTTGCAAAATCGCCAGGAAACCGAGAAAAATATTCCCGCTGGTAAACAGCGTCGGTAATGCGTAGGCGGCGCGCCTCGGCCGTCGCCGCGGCCCATGCGGTTCGCCCGGCGGCAAGCCGGCGTGCTCTCCCATTACAAAGCCGCTCCGTTTTCAACGCGCCGGGCGAGCACGCTTGATCCCGCCAAAACTCGCTGGCCCGTTTTCACTTCGAGCAGCCATTCAGGCCCGAAGAATACGTCTACGCGAGAGCCGAATTTGATCAAGCCGATGCGTTCTCCGGCCGCTACGATATCGCCCACCTGCTTGTAGCAGACGATCCGGCGCGCAATCAACCCCGCAATCTGACTGAACACCACGGTTCCGCCGCCCACATCAAGGGTGATTGTATTTTTCTCATTTTCCGAGGATGCCTCGTCCAAGCTTGCCACTCGGAATTTGCCTTGTTCATAACGAATACCTGTGATCCGGCCGGTTGCGGGCGACCGGTTTACATGGACATTGAAGATGTTCAAAAAAACGCTGACGCGCGTTTCGCCCGAGACGTTCCTGATCGAGACAATTTTGCCATCAGCCGGAGAAACCAGCACGTCGCCTGGGGGAACCTTCCGGTTGGGGTCGCGAAAAAACCAGAGGCAGAACAGGGCAGCCAGGTAAAGGGGCGTGCCCAACCAGGGGTTGAGAAAATAAGACAACGCCAAACCCAACAGGGTTAGCCCGAAAGCATAATTAATTCCGTCGGAAATGATACGCAACACTTGATTCTCTCACGCGTCCCGTGGGTAAGCGATTGATTTCAAGCGCCATTCAACCGATGCACGCGCAGCCTCCAGGCTTGGCATCCTGCTGGATCAGGTCAAGCGCGATTTCTGAACTATTGTTCGCTTGGGACAGCTTGCGGCTGGAAGCGGTAGACGGCTTCGCTGATCGCTTCGATGGCCTGCTCGCAATCCGCACGGGTCACGTCCCGGTGAGTGACGAGGCGCATGTGAGTAGAACTTACACCGTTAGCCAGCACTCCGCGGCGCTTCAACTCGCCGCTAAACTCGTTTGTGCTACAGCCCAGCTTTTCAATTCCAAAGATAACGATGTTCGTTTGGACGCGACTGGAGTCGACGGAAAGCTGCGGCAGATCTGCCAGACCCTCCACAAGCAACCTGGCGTTCGCGTGATCGCTCACGAGGCGCTCCGGCACGTCCGCCAGCGCGACCAAACCGGCAGCGGCGAGAATGCCGGCCTGGCGCATTCCTCCGCCAAGCCGCTTCCGATAAAGGCGGGCCTGGTCGATATCCTGACGAGTCCCCGCCAGAAGCGAACCGACCGGCGCCCCCAGTCCTTTCGATAAACAAAACATGACCGAATCGACGTTCCGTGCAATGCGATCGACAGGCACGCCCGATGCGGCTGAGGCATTAAACACGCGCGCGCCATCCATGTGAACTTTGAGTCCCCGTTCATGCGCGCCATCGCAGATTTGATCGATCGTTTCGAGCGGATAAACGGTTCCACCGGCCATATTGTGCGTGTTCTCAATCGCGATCAACGTTGTCGACGCACAGTGAGGACTGCCTTTCCGGATTGCTTGTTCAATATTGGGCCAGCGCAGGATGCCGGCTTCCGACGCGACGGTTCGGGCCAGGCAGCCGCTGAACCACGCCATCATCGATAGTTCCCAGTCCATCATGTGCGAATGTGCCTCACAAAGCACTTCCTCACCGTGATTGGTATGCATTTTGATGGCGATGGTATTGCCCATTGTGCCGCTGGGCACGAACAGAGCCGCTTCTTTGCCAATAATGGCGGCCGCGCACTGTTCCAGCCTGTTCACCGTGGGGTCTTCACCATACACGTCGTCCCCCACTTCGGCATCGGCCATAGCCGCGCGCATTGCCGCTGTAGGGCGCGTCACCGTATCGCTGCGCAAATCGACCGGCATCACCGCACCGTCATATCGCCGGAGCATATACAAATTCCTGGAAAACCTCGTTAGACAGCAGAAAGCCGCGATTTGTGAGACGCAGCCGCTTGGCATCCTGCACGAGCAAACCTGAGGCAAGCGAACGTTCGATCGGATCTTTGAACCGCGACCACTCGTGTTCCGTCGGTTCGATACCTGCAGCCAGGCGAAGTCCGACGAAGAAGTGCTCTTCTTCGCAATCGGAAAAAGATTCTCCAGCGCCGGGGTTCAGATGATTCTCGAGGCGAGCGATGTATTCCTCTGCCGAATCGATGTTCGACCAGCGCAACGACCCGTCGAACGAGTGCGCATCCACGCCAAAGCCGATGTAAGGTTCGAGGGTCCAGTACTTTAGGTTGTGCAGCGATTCGAAACCGGGCCGCGCGAAATTCGAGATTTCATACCGAGGCAGACCCGCCGACTTTAGACGTTCCACAGCGCATTCGTAAAACTCCGCGACAGTATCGTCGGGCGGCAAAGCATTCGCCCCATACCGAATTTTGCCAAGCAGGGCTTCACGCCCGAGCCGGCTGTCCTCGTCGATCTCAAACATGTAGACGGAAACGTGCGGAGGCGCCAGCCGTTCCACCCAATCGAGCGATGTCTGCCAAGATTCGAGGGTCTGGCCAGGCAAGCCTGCGATCAGGTCGATGTTTATGTTGCTGATTCCCGCGTTCGCGAGCATGTTCAACTCACGCTCTACTATTTCAGCCGAATGCTTTCGTCCGGTGCGGCGCGTTTCCGCCTCAACGAACGATTGCACGCCAAGACTCACACGATTGATGCCCGCTGGGCGCCAGGCTTGCGCGCGATCGGCCGTAACCGACCCTGGCGCACATTCGAGCGTTGCTTCTTTGATGTGCGCCGCTGGAATAGCGCGCATGGCGTCGGCGAACTCATCCAGAGGCATGAGACTGGGCGTTCCGCCACCCCAGTAGATCGTTTCGGGAAGCCACTTCCAATCGTGGTGCTCAATCTCCCGGAGCAGCATCCGCTCGTAATGCCGCTGGACGTCATCCGATGCCACGCCCGAAGCAAAATTACAAAAGGTACACTTCTGTGCGCAAAAGGGATATGAGAGATAAACGCCTGCCATGCTCGTCCTTATTCCTAATTCTTATTGTCGACGAGGACGGCCGGCTTTCGAAATTGCCTCAGGCGCGCTGCCCTGCGAATGTGTCAAATGGCCACAGAGACCGTAGCACGTTCGCACGCGTCGAGCAAAGTCTGGTAACTTTAGTCTGCCCTGTATCATCAGCTTAGTCAGTGTCTAACGCATGAAAGCCTCGTGTCTTAAACAGAGCCTGATTCCTGGCACAAGTCATCTCTTCTCCGACTATCTCTACAATTTCGATCGAGTCAGCAGGTTTTACACTGGGGATGCGTTCGCACCCGAATCTTATGTGAGCGCCGCGCAGCAGATTCAATATTCATCGGAGCGCCGCGCCCGCCTCGTCGAAGTCCTTGCCAAACAAAACCCAGGCAGCCAATCGCTCCAGGCTTTAGCTAGACCAGAAACGGTAGCGGTGGTAACGGGCCAGCAGGTTGGATTGTTCAGTGGGCCCGCGTACACGATCTATAAAGCGTTGACAGCGGTCCGGCTGGCGCGGAGGCTGACGGAACAGGGACGGGCGGCGGTTCCGATCTTCTGGCTTGCGACCGAAGACCACGACGTCGATGAAGTAGATCACGTTTGGACATTCGGCCCCGATTCAGATCCGCGGAAACTGATCGCAAAATGTGAGCCTACGCAGGGCCCGGCAGGATCGGCGGTGCTGAGGGATGTACCGATAAAGGAATTGGCCAGCTCTCTCGCTCATTTGCCATACGGCCAAGACGTAGTCAATCGGGTCAAGAAGGCCTATTATCCGGGCGCAACGCTGGGCGCAGGATTCCGGCAATTGTTGAATGAACTGTTAGAAGGCTTGGGCTTACTGTTGCTCGATCCGCTCGATCCGGATATACGGAACACAGCCGCGCCATTTCTGGCGGAGGCAGCCCATGCTGCTCCTCACTTAGTGGAATTGCTGCGAGAGCGGGATGCCGAGCTTTCGGCTGCCGGGTACCACAGCCAAGTGCACGTCGAGAAAGATACGTCTCCGTTCTTTCTGCTCGATCGGGGACGGCGGGTTAGCCTGAAACTGCGCGATGGCCGGTTCGTATCCCGGAATGGTTCCTATTCCATCGGCGATTTGCAAGCGCGGGCGGCGGACATTTCTCCCAACGCATTGCTACGCCCCGTCATGCAGGATTATCTGCTTCCGACGGTCGCCTATGTAGGCGGTCCCGCGGAGGTCGCGTACATGGCGCAGGCTCAGGTGATTTATCGGGAACTGCTGGGCCGCATGCCTGTTATTATGCCGCGCAATGGGTTCACGCTGCTCAACTCGCGTGCGACGAGGCTCCTGGGCCGTTACGGATTACAGGTTCAGGATTTGCTAGACCACCACGAGCGGGTTCAGAGCCGGATAGCGAAACGGCTGGTTCCCCCGCAAATTGAGGAGAGTTTCAAAGCCGTGCGCGAAACCGTTGCCGGCAGACTTGCGGAGTTGCGATCCGAACTCAGCCGCCTCGACCCTACGCTCGTGGCGGCCTCGCATAAAAGCGAAGCAAAAATGCTTTACCAGTTGGATAAGTTGGCGCGAAAAGGGGCGCGCGCGGCAATGGAACGCACGGCGCACGCAACGGAAGGCGCAAATTTCCTGATGAACATCGTCTATCCGCACGGCCATTTGCAAGAACGTTTTTACACGATTCTTCCGTTCCTCGCGCAGTACGGATTCGACTTGATTCCTCGTCTCACGGCCCAGGCGCAACTCGATTGTCCGGATCACATGATCCGGACGGTGTAATCAGAAGCGGCTGGTATACTCGAACTGACATGCGCCTTTGAGGCGTTTTCGTCGCCTTGCTGGAGTGGCGGAACTGGCAGACGCACGGGACTCAAAATCCCGCGACCTTCACTGGTCATGTGGGTTCGACCCCCACCTCCAGCACCAGGAAAGCAAACTACTTGCTTTTTTTTCTTGGGACCACGCAGCCCTAGCAGCGGCTGTTGTCGTGCCAACCTGTGCCTTTCAGCGCCAAGCGACGTTGCGGCTGAGCTGTTTTTCTGATTCCAAGCAATCGCGTTCCAGGCGCTTGCAAATGTTCCGAAACGGCCTGCGAGACCGCCGCAGATCAAGGATCTGTCCACAAATAAACCATGAACGCCTTCCTCTTTATTTGCAATCGAGAATCGTTTTCCCAATCTGGACGTCGTGGGCTCGATCTTTGTCTCCGCTCATGTTTCAATAAACGTGGGAAGAACTGAAAAAGGCGCGTGATAGGGTTAGGTCCGTCACCTCAACAATTTGTCGTCGATCGCTTTGCTTTCCTCAATTGCCGAAAGACCTCTTGCATATGTTCCGTTGCCCGACAAATTGCCAGAAAACGTTTAGAAAGCGAACAACTAGCTCGATTACTCTCCCGTAAGGTTCGGAATGACATAGGGTGCCCGGTAAGGCGGATGCGCGAGATCATTTGCTTTTGCATTCTCGAAACGCTCGGTTCGTGGATCAAAGTTTTCCAGTTGGCCGCCGAGCCGATAGCTGATATTAGCGAGGTGGCAGAGATCCGCGGAGATCCGTCCAATATCAACATCGGCATGAAGATCCTGATATTTCCGGCTTCGCATCGCCGATAGAAAATTAGCGATGTGCGCGGCGAAGCTGTCATTGCCGGATTTCGCGGACTGGATCAGTTTCGCAGGATCTCCTTTAAATACTCGATAGCCATTTCCATCGAGTGATAGCCAACCATCACTTCCATAGAAGAGATCACCTACCGTGTTGCCTTCAGAAGTCATGCTCAGTTCGCCTTCCGTTCCGGTTTGAAGACCACGCACCTCAAAGACAAGTTCCTTGTCGCCGTAATCGAAGCGGGAAAGCAGTGTATTGGGAGTTTCCTGGTCGTCCTTATAAACATATTTGCCGCCATTCGCAACGGCAGAGCGTGGATGGCCGACCCCGAGACCCCATCGCGCAATATCCATTTCGTGCACGCCCTGGTTGCCGATGTCGCCGTTACCTGTATCCCAGAACCAGTGCCAGTTATAAAGAAAATGGTTCTTGCTGAAAGGGATCATGGGCGCCGGGCCACGAAATTTATCCCAGTCGACCCCCGCCGGCACTGGCTCATTCGGCGTATGGCCAATCGACTTCCGGCGTTTAAAGCAGAGTCCTTTAGCCATATAGACCTGCCCGATAATCCCTTCCTGTAGCAATTGAACCGCGCGGATTTTATGGTCAGCGCTTCTGCCTTGTGATCCGACCTGGACCATACGTCCGTACTTGCGCGCGGCCGCCACCATCTGCCGGCCTTCATAAGGGTCGTGGCACGCGGGTTTTTCTATATATACGTCTTTGCCAGCCTGACAAGCCCAAATTGTTGCAAGGGCGTGCCAGTGGTTAGGAAGCGGCATAGAAACCGCATTGACTTCCTTCTCGGCGAACACATCTCGCATATCTTTATAAGCCTTTGGCGTCTGGCCGGTGAGCTTTTTCACCAGGGCCAGGCTTCGCTCCAGGTTTGCCTGATCCACGTCGCAAAGCGCGTAAATGTGGGCATCGGGTTGTTTTGCATAGCCGTGAATATGCGCCTGGCCGCGGCCGCCAACTCCGACAATGGCTACGTTTATGCGATCGTTACTGCCCCATGCACGCCCCGCTGAGAGGGCGGACAAGGCGGACGTTTGAATGAAGGTGCGACGAGTTGTTGAGTTCATTTAACTAAGGCTCCTTATTACATCAGACAAGCGATTCTATACGCCGGTGAATTATCGTGGCTATCTGCAATAGCGCTGTGGCGCCCGCTCTTTGCGCGATTCGCTAACTTTAACAAAATCGCTCCGAGAGCACCTTCCTGCGTCCGCGTATCGGAATGCTTTTACGTCCAATTCAGAATTCGTTTTGCGTTATGAGCATAAAGCTTTTCAAGAACCGCAGAAGGCGTTTCCAGGCCGTATAGACGCCACCAGAGGCGGCCCGGAATGAATTCATCTCCACTCTCTAAAAGCCGCCACCACGCCTGGTACATCGCCTGATCACGCCCCATATCTGTCCCAAAGAGGACGCGGTCCTGATAATGACTGAGAAATTTCAAAGCGAAGCGGGGTTCACGACCGACTTCGTAGTCCCGGGCGGCGATATCAACGTAAAAGTTAGGGTATTTATCGAGCACTTTGGCGAGCGAGGCAAGATCATTGCCCTGGTTTCCGAGATGAGCGGCGATAAAAGTAGTTCGTGGATGCTTCGAAACCATATGGTCGCGATAGTCTAGCAACTCTTCATAGGACGGCACATCCTTTCCGTACAGATTGAAGACCTGAAAATCGGGCGTCCGCTCCTGATGAGGTCCAAGGGGCTGCCAGCACGATGGGTGATCCGCGATATGGACATTCACCGGGATTTTTAAGTCTGCACATTTATCCCACAAAGGGTCCAGGCGCGAGTCATCGGGATGCATACGCTTGCTACGGGGGAGCGGCGCATTTGCATTCCCCTGCATGCCCCATCCTTTATCGGTAAGTTCTCCCAACCCTCGGGCGCCATGGCTAACGCAACGCTCCAGTTCGCTAACCGCACGGGCGCTGTAGTCCGGCGCATCTGTATCTCTGGTATCCATCGAGCAGAAGATAAGGAAACGCTTTCCGAACGGCTTGAACAATTGAGCTTGACGATCAAAGTCGCCGCCGATGGCGTCGGTAAATACGGCGGACGTCTCAATACCGACCTGATCCATCGTACGTAGCCAGGAGTTGGCGTCTTCGCGCGTGTGGATGCCACACATGTTAGAGTGCGCGTGGACGTCGACCACCGGAAATTGCGCCTTGTCGACCTTAGTTACTGGTGTCACGAGAGTCGGATGTGGATCATAGTCCTTCAACAGCACCGAGTCCATTGGCCCCGAGACGACGGGCACGCCATATTTCATCGTCTTCGTCTCGGCCTGACCCGGTGAACCCATCTCCTTGCCCTTGTCTTGGGTGCACGATTGCAGATCTAAACCAGCGACTGCGGCAGAACTTAGTAGAAAAAATCTTCGATTCACAGGCAACCTCGTGACTTGATATGAAAGATCAGGATTCTGAGCATTTTTCTTTCGGAATGCCGAATTCGCCTTGAACTGTGTTAACCATTCCTATCGGCCCGTAAACCCGAGCTACTGCGCTGCTGAGTACTTCCGATACATCTCAGCTAGCTGTGAAGGCGAAAGCTTACCTTCGTAAATCAACACTCGATAGCTAAATGTCAAGGATTTTCCTTCCGGTACTGTCCAGCTTCCATCCTTTGTAGGATCCTTTGCAAATTCGCGCAACCCGAAAGGGTTGGCGGCAAGCAGGCCATAAGCTCGCGCATGCCAAGTCGTCGGGTGACGAAAGCTTTTGGGGCTATCGAATACGGCAATCCCAACCTCTTTTCCGGAGACGACGCCTGAGTAGTCAACCCAGTCGGCCGGTTTACCCCAAATTGCCGGCTCGCCGTGTGCCCCGTGCGAGTTGATCATGTGATCGTGGGGTGCGCTTAACTCGGGCCCCAGGCGAACCGCGAAGGTCCCTTCTTTCGTATCGCCGAAAGTAATGGGGCCCTGATTGGCGAAAACGACAAACTCACAATCGATGATGCGAGTGCGGTCATCTCCCTGAAATTTGAAGCTCTGGGTTTCCTCTCCAATCACACGCCCGCTGGGCGCAAGAAGATTAAAGCGGGCGCGAAGGGAGCCTACTTGAGCCCCACTAGCGACGCTTTCCAGTTTTGTCAGAGACATTCGCCCGTAAGCCTGGCGGGCGTGACCATAATAGCTGTCGAAGGCTTGCTCCGCCCAAAAATTCAGGCCGTCGATATTGCCATGTCCGAAATAGAGCGGCCGCTGATGGGGCTCAAAGGAAGCAGTCTTCTGATCTGTCGGCGTGACGGTGTTGACAACGGGAAAACTTCTACTGATCACAATACCCGAAGCGGTGCGGAGCGGCATCAGATAGGGCTTTGCTACAACGCTATCGAACTCGTATGTTGTGAACGGCTGGCCGTCAATGACGACGTCTACCTTGTGATCGCCACGTTTGAGCGCGACAGGCGCAGCCTGCAGCGCAAGACCCAAGCATGCGAACAGAACCGCCGCCCGAGATCTACGGGCTGCATGCTTCCATCTCTCTTTTGCCATAAGCACACTATACGCAGGTGGTCGGCTTGTTTCAAGATACATTTCTCATAAACGTGAAAACTTTGATTGAAAATGCTTGACACTCTCCGGAGAAAGAAGCAAACTGATCTAGGTTTACGTTCAGCCAGAGAGATCGGCGATGTTGCGAATCCCGTCTCCCCGCGCGAGGCGATTTTCTGACATCTGTACGCTGGTGGTCATGCTTACCTGACGGACTCTAGCCATCCCTCTCGAGTCCCAAATGTTTTACGGTTCGGTTGTAGAGAATGTTTCGAAAGCGAGCGCCGCAGAATCAAGGCTTGCGCGCTCGCGGATCTGAGGAGATTGTCTTGTCACGATTCAGTAGAAACCGGCTCATTAGCATACTCAGGACCCTGTTACTTTTGGCGCTTGCGGCCGGCGCCGGCCGGGCGCAATTTACGAATGCCAACCTGAGTGGCGTCGTTTCCGACCCGTCAGGCGCTGCGATTCCACAAGCCAGCGTGCTCGCTACTAACACGGAAACGGGACTACAGAGGCGCACTACGACTAACAACGCCGGAGCATATTCATTTAATGCTCTTCCAGTTGGACGATACCAGCTTACGGTCGAAAGGGAGGGTTTCTCAAAATACGTTCAAAGTGGCATTACCCTCGTGGTCGATCAATCGGCCACTGTTCCAGTGACCTTACAGTTGGGAAATGTAACAGAACAAATCAATGTTTCCGCCAATGCGCAGATGATTACCACCGAGACGGGAATGGTGGCGCAACTCGTCGATCAGAAACGAATTATTGACTTGCCTCTTAACGGGCGGCAGCCGCAGACTCTGTTGTTTTTGGCGCCCGGAACAGTGAACGAAACCGGCAAGTATTGCCTCGTGAACTGTCAGGGTGGTGTTTATCCAGGGGAACAAGACGCTAACGTCGGTGGTGGGGGTCCCAGATCGGTCAATTTTCAAATGGACGGGGCCGGACACAACGATACTTATGTGAATACGAATCTACCATTCCCTAATCCGGACGCCATACAGGAATTTAATCTGCAGTCCGACAACTTGTCTGCCCAGTATGGAATGGGCGCAGGCGCTGTGGTAAACATCATTACCAAGTCCGGCACGAATGCAATCCATGGAGACGTTTTTGAATTCGTCCGGAATGGCGACCTAAACGCTCGTAACTTCTTCGCTCCAACTCAGGACACTTTAAAGCGAAATCAATACGGCGGCAGTGTAGGTGGTCCAATTCTAAAAGATAAGCTCTTCTACTTCGGCACTTACCAGGGGACCAAGATTCGAAGCGCCGCCCAGGGAAGGGTGGCGTTTGTGCCCACCGCCGCCGAACGCACCGGAAACTTCGCGGGCACCGGCATAACCGTCCATGATCCTGTAACGGGCATCCTTTACCAAGACAATCAGATTCCGTCGAACCAGTTGAGCACACCGGCGCAATACTTTCTCAACTCTATGCCTCTTCCCAACGGACCCAATGGCCAACTCACATACGCGGGGCCAAGTCTGGTGCAAAACGACGACCAGTATATGATCAAGCTCAACTGGATCGTAGGCAAAAATCAGGTGACCGGCAGTTATTTCTGGACTCGCTTCAACGAGCCTCCCGATCTCGCCATAGGCCGGCAGAATATTCTTGCGGCAGACGGCAATGGAAACCAAGTCAAAGTTCAGAATCTGGCGGTGAACGACACGTTTTCGTTTTCTCCCACTCTATTGTTCAACACCTGGTTCGGGTGGACGTCACAAACCGGTGGATCAAGGGCCGGCGCGCCCTTCGGATTCCCGGATGCGGGCGTTCAAATCGCGGCTCCCACTCCTCCGGAACTCTACGCCAGTGTTCCCGGATTTTTTACGATTTCAACCAATCACCTCGGCAACTTCAATCGCGGCGATTACACAATTCGAGAGGATGTAGCCGTTCAGCGTGGAGCCCACGAGCTTCATGTCGGCGGCGAAGCAGTGCGTGTCACCAACGATCTCACGAACACTTATACAATGTCGGGGCAGTTTACGTTTGGGAACTCGTTAACCGGAAGCAATCTGTCCGATTTCCTGGCCGGCCAAGCGTCTCGCTTCCTCCAAGGCGGCGGTGAGTTCAAAAACATCGGAGGTGTCTTGTGGAGTCTGTATGCGCAGGACAATATTCGCCTCAGTCCCAAGTTGCGCCTTGAATTGGGAGTACGCTGGGACCCTTACTATCCACTCACCGAAGAAAAAGGGCGCGTGGTTTGCTATGAACCCGGTAGTAAGTCATCGCGATTCCCGAATGCCCCGATCGGTATGCTCTTCGGCGGACCAAACTCCGATCCCGGTTGTCCTTCTCAAACAGGTTCCCTACCGGACTGGGCCAACTTCGCGCCTCGCGTGGGCTTTGCATATCAACTTGGGCCGGGCGGCAAGACCGTGTTACGCGGGGGCGCCGGCATCTATTACACTCCCATGGGTACCCACGACACTAACGGTCTGGCTGATACCGCGCCATTTGGTCCTCGATTCGATTATTCCGGCAATATCCAATTTGCGGATCCATACGCGAGCATTGGCATCCCGAATCCTTTTCCCGCCCAATACGGCCCGAGTCTGCCGGGCCCGGACGCTTCATTCACTCTTCCGGTTTCGATATATGCCACGTTACAAAGAAACTGGCACATGCCGCAACTGACGACCTGGAACCTTACTCTCGAACATCAGTTCGCGAGTTCATTACTCGCGAGGCTTTCGTATTCCGGCAACAAGGGCACCTATCTTGCGAGCGGCGCTTTGGGCTTCCGCGAAGACAACCCTGCTGTCCATATTCCCGGCGCATCTACCAATAAAAACACGCAGTCCCGCCGGCTCAACCCGAATTTTGGAAGTATCGGATTGTTTTCATCGGATAACAACTCGAACTATCATTCGCTTAGAGCGTCGGTCGAGAAGCGCATTAGCCATGGTTTTTCAGTGCAGGCGAATTATACCTGGTCGAAAATGATCGACGACTTCGGCCCGTCAGGCACAACGAATCCCTTTAACCGCAGGTTTGATTACGGCACTTCGAATGATGACGTGCCCCACGTGTTCAACTTCTCTGCAATTTGGCAGATTCCGAATCTTCCCGTTCACGGCATCGGTAACAGTCTGCTGAACGGATGGCAGCTTAGCTCGCTGGCGAGCTGGCGTGATGGGTTTCCGTTCTCCGTCATGAGCGGGCAGGACAACTCGTTCAGCGGGGTCGGCGCCGATCGTGCCGACTACATCGGCGGAGATGCCAGTATGGGCGCCGGAGGCTCCCACGGCCAAATGGTGGCTCAGTATTTCAACGTTGGCGCGTTTGTGCGCAATCCGATGGGCACTTTTGGAGATTCGGGAAAGAATATTTTGAGAGGACCGCGCCTCTTCAACACGGATGCCAGCCTGCTCAAGAATTTCAAGATCACGGAACGATTTTCAGCACAGTTCCGGTCTGAATTTTTCAACCTGTTCAACAACGTCAACTTCAACCAGCCGCAAAACATACTGAGCTCTTCATCGAAAGGACGGATCACTTCAGCAGGCGACCCGCGTATTCTGCAGTTTGCACTGAAACTCATGTTCTGATCCTTCCTGTTTTTCGGCAGAGCGGACCAGCGAAGTAGGCCGCCAGCAGATTCGAATTCTTTCCTCTATGAACACACGACGCCGATTTCTGGAAGCTGCTTCTCTCGCTGTCGCGGGACCGCTGTCGGGGTTCCCGCTGCCGGGCGCAGGCGTGTCCGGCAACACACAGGATGCGTCGACAGCCGCTATTACACGAGATTACTGGAACGACTTCCCCAATTACCTTATTTCGATTGTCAACGAGGCGCGGAATCGCCGCAAATTTGACCTATCCAAGATAAAGACAGAAAAAGATGCTAGAGAGCGGGCCTCTTTCGTCTCAAGCAAAGTATGGCAGCTTATTGGCGGCCCACTAGAAAAATCGCCCCTCAACGTTAAGCGCACCGGCGTCATTGAGCGTGGCAGTTATCGAATAGAAAAGCTCATCTTTGAAAGCCAGCCGCAGTTCTACGTTCCGGCGCACCTGTACGTGCCGAAATCAGGCCAAGGTCCGTATCCTGCGATCATTTCGCCGCTTGGGCACACCCGAGACGGTAAAAACTACCGAAGCTATCAGACGGTCTTTCAGAATCTGGCTCGAAAGGGCTTCGTTGTCTTAACCTGGGATCCGCCTGGCCAGGGTGAACGTCTGCAGTATCCGGTGCCCGGAACAAACCGGTCCCGCTTCGGCCCGACCGGCGAGCACGATCAGTTCGGGTGGCCCGCGTTTCTTATAGGATCGACTACTACGCAGTTTGAAACATGGGATGCAGTCAGAGCTCTCGATTATTTGTTAAGCCGCTCCGACGTTGACCGCAAACGCATTGGCTGTTGCGGACATTCCGGCGGAGGCACCGCAACGATGTACTTGTGCGCGCTCGAACCGAGAATTCATGCTGCCATAGTTGTGGAAGGTCATACGGAGAATGTGGCCGGCGCGAACTACCAGCCGCCTGGTGCCTTTGCCGACGCTGAGCAGAACATCATCGGAAGCCTGCCATTGGGGCTCGATCGCGGCGATCTCCTAACGGCCTTCGCGCCGAAGCCTCTCCTGATTTGCTTTACGCACATGGACGTCGGCGCAACCTATTCTCCTCATTACGAACAGGGGACGCGTGAGATTTTCCAGGAATGTAAGGACCAGTACGCCACATATCGCGCTACAGAAAAGGTCGGGCTTTTTGCTTCGAACCTTCCCCACGATTACGATTTCTTTCATCGGCGTGCCACGTACGGCTGGTTCAATAAATGGATTGGAAGCGGAGCCGCTGATAATTCTGAAATGGAATTCGAAGAGGCGCCCGATTCGGTTCTCAACTGCACTTCTACCGGCCAGATACTGACCTCGCTCGGAGGGCGGACAGCATACCAGGTAAATTACGATCGCCTGCGCTCGATCGAAGCGTCCCGTGGCGCGGGCGGGATTCAACAAGAGGAACTGCGGCGTACTCTTCCAAAACTCCTCGGATTTCCTTCGCAGAAGAGCGCGCTGCGTAAATCCATGTTGTCAAAGCATACGCGCCAGGATCTCGTCATCGAAGAATTTGAATTCTACTCCGAGCCCACCATTCGCGTTCCTGGTTGGTTTCTGAAACCGGCTAAGGGCGGCCCAAAATTCGGCGTTGTTGTCATGCTGTTGAGCTCCGGTAAGAATCACTTATTCGATGAGCTGGACCTTCTTGGGGAAGTAACTCAAGGGAACATCGCGCTTTGCGCTATCGATACTCGCGCCTCCGGGCAAGCAACTCCTCGGCTGCCGCCTGCCGGGCCGCTTTTCTACGGCCGCGCGGTCGACATGGCATACTCCCTGGTGAGTCTTACGGGCGGTTCGCCGCTCGTCGGTCATCGCGTCTGGGATGTCCTTCGCTGCTTAGACTACCTTGACGGCCGCGATGACGTGGATGGGTCGCGAATTGGAGTTTATGGGAACGGAGAGAACGGATTGGAAGCATTATTCGGCGCTGCTTTGGACGACCGTATTCGAACGGTTTTGCTCGATCGGGCATTGACGGATTTTGGATCTCTGGTGGCGTCCGAGGATTACAACCTGAAGGTCGCTTCATTCGTCTTTGGGCTGCTTCAACACTTTGATTTGCCTGAAATCTGCGCCACGATAGCGCCTCGCCCCGTTTGGTTGCTAAACCCAACTGACCCGAACGGGAATGAGGTTCCGTTAAGCCAAATGACCGAGAAATATAATGAGGCTGCAAAAGCTTATGCGGCGCTGCAGCGCGCGGATCAATTCTCGATACACATCGAACCGGAGCGAAATGATAACGTCTTTGCGAAATGGGTCCAGACGACGCTTTCATAATCCTGTGGGATGTTCTGTAGGTTCCGATACCGGTTGAGAATTGCGCTAGTGAGAAGTGGGAAGCGCGCTGTCGTACCTGATAGCACGCGTAAGTCTTCGATTTAGCTGGCGGAGAGAGTGGGATTCGAACCCACGTTAGAGTTTCCCCTAAACACGCTTTCCAAGCGTGCGCCTTCAACCGCTCGGCCATCTCTCCAATTGTGTGATCCACATGCCCAGGACGGCAGGATCGCGAAAACACGCTAGCGGACAGCTCTACTGATGAGCCGTCCCTCAGTTTAACATTCACGTTTATTACGCAAGATCGAACTTTTCGTGGTGGAGCAGGGGATCGCTCTTCACCAGAACCGGACGGCTCAGTATCTCTTCCAACTCCTCGAGATATCGATTGTCCTTAGACTTTAGCGTCTTTGCTACCTCCGGATGGCAGCGCAGCATCACGTCCTCGCCTTGCACCGCCGCGGCCAGTTTTTGCGCTTCAATGAGGATCTCGCCGACAATCGTTTGCACGCTCTTCACGTATCCCGCGCCTTCACAGTAGGGACACGGCGCGCACAACGTACGTTCCAAACTCTGCTTCACGCGCTTACGAGTAATGGCGACAAGTCCGAAATCATTGAACTGCAGAATCTTGTACGGCGCCTTATCGGCTTTCATCGCTTCTTCGAGCGTCTGCATCACCTTCTGCCGGTTCTTGCGCTCATCCATGTCGATGAAATCGACGACAATGATGCCGCCGAGGTCGCGCAGCCGGATCTGGCGAACGATCTCTTTTACCGCCTCAGTGTTGGTTTTGACAATTGTGTCTTCCAGGCGATTCGATTTTCCGACGAATTTGCCGGTGTTCACATCGATCGCCACCAGCGCTTCAGTTTGGTTAATAACGATGTAGCCGCCCGACTTCAACCACACTTTTGGCCGGAGCGCTTTCTCAAGCTCCTGGGTAATATTGAACGCATCGAAAATCGGCGCGGTCCGCGTGTACATCTTGACGCGATTGACAAGCGCCGGCTGGAAGCGCTGCACAAAACCCAGCACATTCTCATACATGTCTTCCTGATCGACCCAAATAGCCTTAAAGTCGTCAGTCAATTGGTCGCGGAGAATGCGCCGCACAACGTCCAGATCGTGATGCAGCAGCAGAGGCGCGGGCTTCTTCTCGGCCTTCTGGCGGATATCCAGCCAAAGATTGTACAGGAAGTTCATGTCGGCCGCGATTTCTTCTTCGGTGTGGCCTTCGCCTGCCGTGCGAACAATGAAGCCGCCGGTCGTGCCGGCGCGGTGCGCCTGAAGAACCTTTTTCAGCCGATGCCGTTCCTCATCGCTGGCGATCTTGCGTGAGACGCCCATGTGATCGACGCTTGGCATGTACACGACATACCGGCCCGGCAGAGCGACGTGCGAAGTGATACGGGCTCCTTTTTGCCCGAGCGGTTCCTTCGCAATCTGGACGATGATTTCCTGGCCGGCCTTCAGCATGTCCGTGATGGAGGGCGAGGGCCGTTCGGCTTGAACCGTACGCTCTTCACGTTCGGGCTTAGTTTCCTCGATGTGTGGTTCGGGCGCGGCCGCTGCAACTTCACTCCCGGTCGTACGCGCATCGCCACCGTTGCCTTGGCCGCTGCCCTGCTGATTGAAACGTCCGCCACGGCGGCGGCGCATACGCCGCGACATGCGGTGCATGTACCGGCCGCCTTGCTCACGGAGCGATGCTGTCTGAGAACCGCCGGACTCGGTATCCGCGCCGTGTCCCTGAGTATCCGGCGCGCCAGTTTCCTCGGAGCTGACGGTTAACTGCTCGTGGCCCGCATTATCACGCTCAGCCGAGGCCTCCGTTTCATGGCCAATGGTTTCAGCAGCCGTTTCGTCCAACGGGGCGGCAAAATCGATGTCGAGGGGCGATAGATCGATGCTCTCTGTTTCTTCTTCGGCGGAGTCCTCCCGAAATGGGTCGGCTTCGCTTTCAACCAACTCAACTTCGCTTACTAGAGCGATCGAAAAATCTTCATGAAGTGAGGCGTCCTCGCCATTCTCGGTATCTCCCGCTCTCTCCGGTCCGGCCTCTTCCACGCGGGCCAAGGCTAGTTCTTCAGGCTTGTTCTCCCCGACCGGCTCCGAGAAGATCTCAGCCACATCGCCATAGGCCGTTGCCGATTCTTCTTCCTCTTCCGTTTGCCGCTCCAATTCGGCGGTAGGTCCTTCCGCTGTTGCGGGCGAATGCCGGTATTTTGCAAGAGACTCGCCGGGTAGTAAGACGACGTCCTCGGCGGGAGCCTCTGTTTTTTCGGTGGATTCTTCAGGTGGAATGGTTTCGTGGCGTTCGGTTGCCGCTGTAGGCGTCTGCGCGTATTTCGTTTCGGGAAAACCGTGACCCCGCAGCCGGCGGCGGCGCGAGCGACGGCCCCGGTGGTCGCGTGAAAGCTCCGAGCCACCCTCCACCGCTTCCGTAGCATCCTTGTGCTCGGGTGCTTCCGCCACCTCACGCGCAGCCACCGGCGCAGCGGCTTCTTTAACAACAGCGGATCGTGCTTCCAGCACGCGATCGCGCTTCCCCTCCTGGCGGGTCGCCCTGTGCGGTTTCTCCTCTATCGTGTCGACGTCCGGGTGCTCTTCAAAGAAATCGGACACGTACAGAAACGTATCCCGTTCAAGTCCGAGATCCACGAACGCGGATTGCATACCGGGCAGTACCCGGGTGACCCGTCCTTTGTGGATGCTGCCTGCGAGCGAGTACTCATGCGCCCGTTGAAAGAAGACTTCAACAAGCTGATCGTCCTCGAGGATAGCTACTTTTGTCTCGTGGCGATTGGAACCAATCACCAACTCCTTGCCCATATCATTTACCGCCTTTGCCGGGTCAATGAGCGAGAGTTGAGAAATTCGGACGTGTGACGGATATCAGGCCCGCGGCGCCAGGCTGCGGACAGATATAAAACTTCTGACCAGAGGATCGTGCGGAGTCTTGCTCACAAACGCCCGCCCTCTGGATTCGATCACCGGATAACCAAGCGACCGTAAATTTTTCAGCAACAATCCGAAACTCTTTGTCTGACTCAGTTCGACCCAAATTTTTTCGTCGAACCAGCCCCCTACGAGGGCCAACTAACTTACTAAACGCCTCAGCCTGACGCTATTCACCAGGCCCAACATCAGAAACATCGATAAAACGTTCGACCCTCCCGAACTCATCAGGGGGAGGGGAATACCGGCGACGGGCATCCTGCCCACCACCATTCCCACATTCACTAGCACGTGAAACAAGATCAGCGCGCCAATCCCCATGCAGATATATATTCCCTCCCGGTCGCCGGCCGTCTGGGCATTCTGCACGATCTGCATGATTAACAAGAAATACAAAACCAGCGCTACAACCACACCTACAAACCCGTGCTCCTCGGCAAATGACGAGAAGATGAAGTCTGTCTGCGGAACAGGCAGGAAACCCAGGTGCGTCTGCGAACCTTGCGTAACACCTCGACCCCACATCCCTCCGTTACCGACGGCGATTCTCGATTGGATGACTTGAAACCCAGTCCCTTTCGGATCCCGCTCGGGATCAACAAAACTGGCCAACCGGTCTTTCTGGTACGGCTTAAGGAAATGATAACTGATTGGCACGCAGATCAATAGAGCAGTGGCGACAATCAGAAGGTACTTCCAGCGCAAGCCGGCCATGAAAATGCCACACACCAGGATTGGTATATAGGTCAACGAAGTACCCAAATCAGGCTCCTTCATCACCAGAAGCATGGGCACCCCCACCAGCGCGCAGAGCTTCGCCAGATCGCGCCACTCCAGTTTCTGACCCGCTTTTAAATCCGAGAGGACGCGCGCAACTAAAAGAATAATCACGATTTTGACGAACTCGGAAACCTGAAGCGTGAATCCGGCTACCCGAATCCAGCGAGTTGAACCGAAAACTTTGTTGCCGACCATCATCGTGATCAAAAGCAGAGCGATAGACAACCCATAAAGGGGAAACACCTGGCCGAGCAGCGCGTGGTAATCGATTTGAGTGACAACCCACATCAGCACAAGTCCGCCGGCGACGAAGACCACTTGCTTCCACCAGGCATCCTCCCATTTGGTGGCGTGAGTGGCGCTGTAAATCTGCAGAATTCCGAACGCGCAGATGACCAACGTTATGGCAAGCAGGTACCAGTCGGTCGTCCGCGAGATCCGTAGCGTGCGCATCAGTTCAAACGGCCCCCTAAAGCCAGGGCGGCAGGCGCGGCCCAGGGAACCGGGAGAATGTGGAACTCACGGGTGAGCTGCGTCCTTTCCTTTGTCATGCGCGCTTTTTTATCGAAATAGGCCTTCATCACATCGCGAACAATCCAGGCGGCATTGGCTCCTTCCTCGCCGCTTTCGAAGAGCGCCACGACCGCAATCTCCGGCGCGTCTCTCGGGGCGAACGCCTCAAACCAGGCGTTGTTTTTCAGGTGCAGCGCCTTCATTTTCTCCGTCGATACAAGCTGGGCGGTGCCGGTCTTGCCGCATACCGCGATATTCGGGAGAGCGGCCGCATGGCCGGTTCCGCCCTCGTTCACCACTCCATACAACCCATCGATCACTTCGGTTACGTTTCGCGGATTTAGATGGCCGTCGCGGGTCAAGACTGGTTTTGCATCCCGCAGTAGATGAGGGCGGTACCAGCGGCCTCCGATCGAAACGCCGCCAAGCGCCGCCGCCAGCTCAAGCGGCGATATGGTCACGGCGCCCTGGCCGATGGCTACTGAGATGGTTTCGCCGGCATACCACTTCTGCCGGAAGGTCCGCAGTTTCCAGCGAGTGGAAGGCATGGTGCTTTCGCGTTCGTTCGGGAGGTCGATCCCGGTCTTCGAGCCGAAGCCGGCGAGTTGGGTATAGTGAGCGAGCCGATCGATTCCAAGCCGGTTGCCGACGTTATAAAAATAGACATCGCACGATTGTGCAATGGCTCTGTGGAGCGAAATGTTTCCGTGACCGCCTTTTCGCCAACAGGCGAAATAGTGACCATAGAACGAAGCGCCGCCGGGGCAATGGAATTCCGTCTCGTCGTCAATTACGCCGGATTCCAAGCCGGCAAGAGCGACAAAAGGCTTGAACGTGGAGCCGGGAGCGAATTCCGCCTGGGTCGCGCGGTTCATCAGGGGCTTGTAAGGGTCGTCCACGATTTCTTTCCAGTCTTTCGTGCTGATCCGTCCCGTGAATTTGTTGGGATCGAAGGTAGGACGGCTCACCATTGCCAGAACTTGACCGTTGCGAGGATCCAGAGCCACGACCGCGCCGCGCTTTCCGTCCATCGCCAGTTCAGCGACGGATTGCAAATCGAGGTCGAGGGTAAGTTGAATATCCTTTCCCGCGACTGCATCTTTCGGCTTATCCACCTGCCGCTCGCGGCCCATGCTATCCACCAGCACCCGGCGCTCGCCGTCGACGCCGCGCAGTGTTGAATCGTATTCGCGCTCGATGCCATCCTTCCCGATTACGTCGCCGGGATGGTATTCGATGAACTGCGGCAGATCGAGTTCCGCGTCGCTGATCTCACCCACATAACCGATTACATGTGCAGCGTACCCATCTTGCGGGTAAAGACGGCGCCATGAGTTGATGATGTCCATCTCCGGGTAGGTAGAGCTGTCGCGATGAGATTGGACCCAGCTCATGTCATCCGGCGTCAGTTCGTCTTTGACGACAATCTGAGGCCGGTTTCCCGAGCGCCGGATCTTATCGGCGAGCTCGTTGTAGTCGAGATGCAGGGCATCCGCAATAGCGGGCAAATGTTCCCATTTGAGCTGATCCCGGTTCAGCAGCAGCGAGTAAGAGGCTTTATTATCGACAATCACGCGCCCGTCGCGATCGAGGATTTTGCCTCGCGGCGCGAGAATAGGCGTGGACTTAACACGGTTTCGTTCGGCCGCTTCGGAATAATAGTCGGGATTCTGCACCTGCAGCGTCCAGAATCCGGAAAGCAAAAAAATAAAAACCGCGACGACCACATACTGAAAGGCGGCAATTTTAGCGGTTGCCGACTTCGTGCTGTCCTGAAGCAGTTGCTCCGACGAGACTTCTTCGCGTTCGCGCTGGCTTTCGACTAAGGCCACAAATAGAACTCGGGTTCAGGCTCCGCTTTACGATCCCGACAAATTCATTCTATCGAGGATCATGAACAAAGGAACAGCCACAATGGCGTTCAACAGCGCTTGTAGCAGGATTCTCTGGGGATCGAGCGGCACGATCTGACCGAGCAGCGCGCGCCGCATTATCCAATAAAAAAACTGGTGAAAGAAAAAAAAGAAGAACGTCAGCGTGAAGCGGACAAAACCGTTGTCGACATCGAACCGTACGCCGACCGAAGCGGCGAAATAGCCGACTAGGGTCTTGGCAATGCCATACATTCCGAGCGGCAGGTGCGACAGCGAATCCTGCGCCAACCCAACGAATGCGCCAAAAAACAAAGCTGAGAGCTGATTCTGACGCATCAGGCCGAAATAAATGGTCAGCAGCAGAGGGACTTCAAGGAATTCGATGTTCGGAATCAGCCTCGGCAGATAAAACTGGCAGATGATCGCCACCAGCGTGATGGCCAAAAGGGCCAGAACCTGAAACCGGTTCAACCAGCCTTCCCGGAGCGGCTTCTTTAGAAGCTGTTCGCTGTATTCCGTCATGGTTGCGGCGGCGCAGGCGCCTTCTTCCTGGGCGCCCCCAGTGGCAAGACGGGTCCATTATCGACCTGGCTGGGTTTCTCGGTGGCGGGCTGTTTCGCGGGAGCCGGCTTACGTGCGCCCAGAATCCCGGACGGCGGAGGCACAGCCCTCACGGCGGGCAGGGCGGCCGGCTTAGCCGCTGGTTTGGACATCGTTTCGGGCTGTGCGGGAGATTGCGCTGGCGCTGCGGGAGGCTTGTTGTAATTAGGCATGTTGCTGCCTATCGCGCCGTATGCATGGTTCTGTTCCTGACCAATATCAACGTATTGCTGCTTGATTTTGTCCGCCTGCGTGGCTAGTTTCGGAGTCTGTGGGCCCGGGGTGGCATCCGGCGGCGGAGCCGGCAGCGATTGGGTCATGCGCTGCTCCGGAGGCCTATCGGGGATCAGTTGATGTACGCCATGGAGGACGACCAGGACCTCGTCGGCGGCTCCGGGAGCGCCGCTTAGGTTCAAATGGATGTCCTTCATGAACTCGCCGGATTTCACCGAAGCCGCTGTGCCGACCGGGAACCCGCGCGGAAAAATGCGGTCTTCCCCCGAGGTGTAAAACCATTCGCCGGGATCGACCTTCTCCTCATTCTGGATATAGTCCACCACGCAGTTGGAGCCGTTGCAGGTCAATGTGCCGTGGATATGCGCTTTCTGCGACTCCACGCCTACCGAGAACGTTGGATCGGTCACGAGGAGCACCTGGGACGCAAGCGGATACGCGGCGATCACCTTGCCAACGATGCCGTCGGGTGTAACCACCGCCATGCCCTTCGCGACGCCGCTCGTCGAGCCGCGATCGATGAACACGACCTGTGCCGAGGACGCCGTTCCATTGCCGATGATTCTTGCCGCCACCGTTTTTGAAGCGCTCTGCAATTGGAAGGCGCTCAATGCGCGGGAGTTCTCGGCCGTGGTCAACTGGTTCCGATAGTAGATGTTCTCCATCTTCAACCGGTCGTTGTCCTGGCGCAATTTCCGGTTCTGTTCGCGAACGTCGAGCAGGATGAAATAATCTTCCAGAAAGCCAATGGTGTTGCGGCGCACAGCTTCAGTCACGCCGGCGAGCGGCGTCACGGTAGTCACAGCCCAGATCCGGATCAGCCGGACGTCGTGACTGGTTCGAACCTGCCACGCTACCAACAACAGTTGGGCGACGATGACAATCGCCAGAATAATGAGGTTTCGATAGCGGCTAAGAATCGCCTCAACGACTCGCGGTTCCTGCAAACTTGTAGATCCCTAAACTCTACTGTAGCGGCGAAAAGCCATCCCGCGCCATGAAAATAGATACTACTCGATCACAATTCGCCGCAGCAGCTTAAAATCGGTGAGCATTTTGCCTGTTCCCAGGGCAACCGAAGCCAGCGGATCGTCGGCAATCGACACCGGCAGCCCGGTTTCTTCCCGGATGCGCCGGTCGAGGTTCTTCAGCATCGCCCCTCCGCCGGTCAGCACAATGCCGCGGTCGCTGATATCGGCGCTCAGTTCAGGGGGAGTTCTTTCCAGCGCGACGCGGATGGCGTTCACGATTGTCGCGACACATTCCGAGAGCGCCTCACGGATCTCGCTGTCCCCGATAGTAATGGTCTTCGGGACGCCTTCGATCAAATTACGCCCCTTGATCTCCATAGTGATGGGGCGGTCCAGCGGATACCCTGAGCCGAGTTGAATCTTAATCTGTTCAGCGGTCCGCTCGCCGATCAGGAGATTGTATTTCCGCTTCAGGTACTGCATGATGGCGTCGTCCATTTCATTGCCGGCGACGCGGACGGAACGAGAGTAAACGATACCGGAGAGCGAAATCACGGCGACATCGGTGGTTCCGCCGCCGATATCCACGACCATATTGCCGGATGGTTCCGTGATGGGCAGCCCGGCGCCAATCGCCGCTACCATCGCCTGCTCCACAAGATGCACTTCGCTCGCCTTGGCGCGGTAAGCGGAGTCGATAACCGCCCGTTTTTCGACTTGGGTGATTTCGCTCGGAACACCGATAACGATACGCGGATGCACTAGCATTTTGCGTCCGTGCGCCTTCTGGATGAAGTAGTTCAACATGCGCTCGGTGACTTTGAAGTCGGCAATGACGCCATCCTTCATAGGCCGGATGGCCACGATATTCCCCGGCGTGCGTCCCACCATTTCCTTGGCCTCTTTGCCGACCGCTTCGACCTCGCCGTTGTTCTTGTTGATGGCGACGATGGACGGTTCGTTCACGACGACGCCCTTGCCTTTGGCGAAAACCAGCGTATTCGCCGTACCAAGATCGATAGCCAAATCAGACGAAATAAGGCTGAAAACAGACCTGAAATTCATGAAAAAAGAGCTTTGGTCCCTTACTGATCGCGATCCGTGGATGGCAGCTCGCACAACGGCTCGCAACCGAGCTTAGACAATGGGCAAGAAGCACACGGAGGGCGAGGCTCCCCGCGATCACTCACGAGAGTAACATAGGAATACCAAGAGTACTAGCCAATAGAATCGCAGCTTCTACCAACTGCGCAGGCAGAGTATGCTTGGCGATTAGGAAGCATCGAAATCTGTTACAAGACCGCCCCTTTGGGCTCCAGGCGAGCGGCAACCCTATGGAACGTAAACTGGAAACCGTATTGACCCGCCGCAGCTTGCTTGGTGGCGCCGGCTTTGCGGTCGCATCCGCCTGCGGCCGGAGCAGGGCGACAGGTTATCCAGGATATGCGCTGGTGAGCACGGCGGGCGAGAACTCGGTGGCGGCCGTCGACCTCAATACATTCCACGTGACAAAGAAGATCGGATTGACCGCTGCGCCATCGGTGATCATTGCGGATTCCAGGCAGGGTTACGCGCTGACCCCTGCAACCGGAACCGTTCATCTGCTGGACATCGAGCGCCTGGCGAAGAAAGCATCGATCCGCCTTGCCGACCGCGTCGATTCCATTCGCCTCACGCCCGATGGCAAGATGCTGACCGCCATCTCCACCAAGAGTCGCGAACTGATTCTCGCCGACGTAGAAAGCCATCGCATTGTCCGGCGCGTCCGGTTGGAGAACGAACCCCTCGATTTGGATCTGTCGTTCGATTCCGGGACAAACCCCATCTATGTGGCGATTTCAGAAGGCCCCAGCGGCATAGTGGAATCCATTGATCTCGCGAGCGGTAGGCGCGCCCGTACGCAACTCTCCGGGGAGCTTGGCAACCTGCGGTATCGCTCGGACGGTCAGATTCTGCTGGTTGCGAATTACGGCGATCGCACACTCGTGGCGCTTGATACTCAGACTCTTCAGACTATCTGCGAGTTGCCCCTTGCGATGCGTCCGGAGAACCTCTGCTTCAGCGCCGACCAGGGGCAGCTTTTTATCTCCGGCAGCGGCATGGATGGTATTGCCATCGTTTTCCCGTTCCACACACTGGAGGTGGAGCAAACTGTGCTGGCAGGCCGTACTCCCGGGGCGATGGCGTGTTGTGGCCCCGATCCGTCTTACCTCTTTGTCGCCAGCCGCACGGGCTCGGAAATCAGCATTTTAAGTGTGGACAGCCGGAAAATGATCGCGCTGACACAGGCAGGGCAAGAGCCGAAGCAGATCACCATTACTCCCGATCAGCAATACGCACTGATTCTCAATGAAGCGAGCGGCGACATGGCCGTGATCCGGATTCCGAACATCAAAGGCACGCGTCTGAAGACAGGCGCTTCGTTGTTCGCCATGGTGCCGATCGGCGACACGCCGGTAGACACGGCGATTTTCACGCGGTATGCGTGAGGGTGTGTTACGGTAAACGCGATACGCGGAAGGGCTTGGTCCACCTGCAGCAGTCAATGAATGCCGCTTCGCTGTTTACGGATAAAATAAGAGTTTAGATCATGGCCGCGCAGACGATCCTCAGTCTCGAAGAGTTCCTGAACTTGCCGCCGAGAGGGCCAAACGGCACGCATCATGAACTCCACAAAGGGGAACTAATCCAATTGTCTCCAGGCGGAACAATTCATTCAATCGTCGTCACGCGAATTGCTGCTTATCTGGACAGTATCTTGGATCCGGCGGAATATGCGGTCCTGAGCGGCGAGGCGGGAATCGTCTTCGAGTATCCGGACACTATCAGTGTTCGAGGCACCGACGTGGCTGTCATTCGCGCGAACGAAGACGAAAAGTATCCGGAAGGCATGCAGCGCATCCCTTTCTTGCTGGCCGTCGAGGTGATTTCGAAATCGAACGATCCTGAGTACGTGGAGCAGAAACGAGACGAGTATCTGGAGAACGGTATTCGAGAGCTTTGGCTTGTCTATCCGAAGACGCAGACCGTCCATGTATACAAGGGAAGCCGCTCGTCTGCCAGCATCTATTACGGAGGCGAATCATTCACCAGTTTGGGTCAGGAGATCCAGGTAGGCAGGCTATTCCGCCGTTGATTCACCGGCGCCACGCGGCATTTACAACGCTGATCACTGCAATCACGGCGGTTTCCGCCCGTAAAACCGTTGGTCCCAACGAGCACGCACGCCAACCTGCTGTCGTCAGGCAAGTCTTTTCCTCTTCCGTCCAGCCACCTTCGGGACCGGTAACCAGGGCAATCGAATCGTCTGTGTTGCGGCCGCAGGACAGACTTTCAACAACCGTAAGGACCGGCTGAGCTGAACTCTCTTCGTCTAAGAGGAGGCGAACCGTTGCGTCCGCACTCAGGACAGTCTTGAACGGTGCCGGCGAATGGATCTCCGGTAAATGCATTCGCCTGGATTGCTGGCTTGCTTCGAGGGCGATCCGTTCCCATCGCACGATGCGCTTGCGGCCCGCTTCGCCTAACCCTCTCTCCGAGCGCGCCGCTTGGAACGGATGGATGCCGGTCACCCCCAACTCCGTCGCCTTCTCGATCATCCATTCGAAACGATCGAACTTGAACAGCGCCGGGTAGAGGTGAACCGCGGCAGTCAGGGCTTGCGGCGCCAGTTGTTCGAGCACCCGGAAGGTGACAAGAGACTTACGCGCTATCTCGATCTCCGCCAGATAAAGATTCCTGTTATCTGAAAGCTCGTAGATCTGCCCCACTTCGGCCCGCAGTACGCGAACCAGGTGTTCGGCGTCGGAGCCCGTCAGATCGGCGGTGCCGCGCCGCACTTCCTGAACGAAAAATCGTCTACGCGCCATGTCGCTAGAATCGTGTTAGTTCCCGCCGCTGAACATTAACTTTCTATGATTGCGCACCTGAAAGGCACTATTCTCGAAAAACACCCGAATCAAGTCGTGCTGGATGCCGGCGGCGTTGGGTACGACGTTCAAATCCCGGTGTCCACCTACACGGCGCTTCCCGATGCCGGAGCGGCCTTTGCGCTGCGCATTCATACTCATGTGCGCGAAGACGCAATCCAGTTATTCGGCTTCGCCACGCCGGAAGAAAAGATCGTTTTCGAGCGGCTCATCAGTGTCAGCGGCATCGGGCCGAAGCTCGCCGTCACAGTGCTATCGGGGCTCGCGACTTCCGAACTGATTGCGGCGATTCGCACGGGCGACGTGCAGCGCCTGGTACGCATTCCTGGTGTGGGCAAGAAAACCGCCGAGCGAATGGTTCTCGAACTGAAAGATAAGCTCATTGCGGTTGAGGCATCCTCGAAGGGAGGGCAGCCGACGGACGCGGCCTCGCTCCTGAGCCCGCTCGAACGGGACGTGCTCTCGGCCCTCCTGAACTTGGGCTGCTCGCGTCCGGCAGCGGAAGAAGCCATTAGCAAGGCGAAAAGGCAGGGTGTCGCGGAGGAGTTTGAGCCGTTCTTCCGCACCTCGCTCAGCCTTGTGCGCTAACGTGGGATCGAAATGCGCCCAGACGGACCGTCGACAGAACGAACAGGAATGATTTCGCCCGCGCAACAGGACGATGACCGGCAGTTTGAAGCCGCACTGCGGCCCACGCACCTGGACGACTTCTCCGGACAGCCGCACGTCAAGGAAAATCTCAAAATCGCTATCGAAGCCGCAAATCAACGCGGCGACGCGATGGATCACGTTCTGCTTTGCGGACCTCCGGGATTAGGCAAGACCACGCTGGCCGGCATCATCGCGCAGGAACTCGGCGTTACGATGGATCAGACGTCCGGCCCCGTGCTCCAGAAGAAGCTCGACCTGACCGGAGTGCTGACAAATGTGCGTCCGCGCCAGGTGTTTTTTGTTGACGAAATACACCGGCTGATGTCCGACGTCGAGGAAATTCTCTACGGCGCGCTCGAAGACTTCCGGCTCGATATTCTGATCGGTACCGGCCCGGGCGCCCGGACGCACAGTATGAAGCTGCCAAGATTCACGGCTGTGGGCGCGACCACGCGCCAAGGCCTGCTCAGCGCCCCTCTCCGCAGCCGCTTCGGTCTCGTGTTGAGGCTCGATCCCTACGATGAAGCGACGCTTACCCGTATCGTGGAACGTTCCGGACGTTTGCTCGAGGTTTCCATTACGCCCGAAGGCGCGCAAGAAATCGCTCGCAGGAGCAGGGGAACGCCGCGCATTGCGAACAGATTACTACGGCGTGTGCGCGACTTCGCGCAAGTTCGCGCAAACGGAACGGTCGATCTCGACGTGGCTCAGGCCGCTCTCAATTTATTGAAAGTCGACTGCTACGGCTTGGATGAAGTGGACCAGAAAATCATGACAACCGTCCTCGTGAAATATGCCGGTGGACCGGTAGGCTTGAGCACGATCGCTGCATCCATAGACGAACAGCCGGACACGATTGAAGAGGTGTACGAGCCTTACCTGATGCAGCTCGGTTTTCTGGATCGCACTCCGCGCGGCCGCGTCGCCACACAGCGCGCCTTCGAATACTTCAACCTGCCGTTCCGGCCGCGTTTCGGCGGTGGGCAGAATCCTTTGTTTTAAGCGATGTATTCAAAGCGATGCCGCTGAAGCGCGCCTTTCTGGCTCTCGGGTCGAACATGGGAGACCGCCAGGGCAATCTCGATCGGGCCATCGCCGCCCTCGAAGCTGAAGGGGTGCATATCGTGCGGCGGTCCTCCGTTTACGAAACTGAACCCCAGGAACTGCGGGAGCAGCCGTGGTTTCTGAACATGGTAATCGAGTGCGAAACCAAGCTGTTCCCCATTCAACTTGTCGCGACGACACAGCGGATCGAACGCGGGCTGGGGCGCGATCGCGGCCCGCGTTCGATTCCGAAAGGGCCAAGGCCCATCGATATCGATATTCTCCTATTCGGCAAGGCGGTGATTGATACGCCGAAGCTGGCGATTCCGCATCCACGCATGCTCGAACGGCGCTTCGTTCTGGAGCCGCTCGTCGAGATTGCTCCCTCGCTGCGGCATCCTGCTACGAGGCGACTGATTAAGGACGAGCTTGGCAAAGTTTCCAGCCAGAAACTGAGACGACTCAGCGCAGAAGGCTAGCCAATCTTGTGCTTAGCAATGAAATCGGGTTTCGGTTCACTGCTCATGCCCGGCGCTTCAGGCGCGAGCACTTCGCCGTTGATGAGTTTCTGCTTGCCGCCCGATTCCATGTAGATTGCGTTCGGAATGGCGCACAAGATGTTCATGTCGACCGGCCCTCCGCCGTGGCTTGCCAACTCAACGCCAAAGCCACCGGCAATGGCCCCAATCTCCATCCACTCGGTCGGCCCGCCGGCGCGGCGATTATCGGGCTGAACCACGTCGGCGCCTTTCTTGAGTAAAAGGTCCATGAACGCGTGCTTGTCGTATTCGTTTTCGCCGGTAGCGATGCGCATGTCGAGCGATCCTGCCAATTCCGCGTAGCCTTCGTGATCCCACGGTGGCATCGGCTCTTCGTACCAGAAGCAGCCTAGCTCTTGATAAACGCGGCCACGGCGCAGCGCTTCCACCCGGTTGAACGCCTGATTCGCATCGACCAGAATCCGAATATCTTTCCCGGCCGTTTTCCGGCCGAATTCAATCCGCTCCGCGTCGTCATCGAGCGAGTAACGGCCCACCTTCACCTTAAAGGCTCGGTATCCGATCTCGAGAGTTTCTTCAATGGTGCGTTTGTATTTTGAATGATCCCGATCGTTTTCGCGATACCATCCGCACATCGCATACACGGGCATCCGGTCGCGCACGGCACCGAGCATCTTATAGACAGGCAGGCCCGCCGCTTTGCCCAGAATGTCCCAGACGGCGATATCCACTACCGACATGGCGAATTGCGTGACGCCTTGCACCCCCTGATATTCGAGCGCCCTCCACAGATCGTCGCGAATCTTTTTCGGGAACGCCGGGTCCTGGCCGATCAGCACCGGCTTAATTTCGTGCTCCAGGATGGTTTGCACAACGCGCGGGCCGCCTTCAATCATTCCGAAGTTGCTGTAGCCCCAACCGGTGATGCCGGCATCGGTGAGCACACGAAGGACAACGCCACCGGACGCGGAACCGAAGTCGTGAATGGCGTCTCCGGTAAATTCGACCGGCGGTAAGCGCAGCAGATCCGTTTCAATGCCAGTGATCTTGATCTGTTTTTTGGCTTCGGCCGCTTTTACCAGTCCGCGGCTAAGGGGCGCCGCGCCCGCGAGCGCAACCAGAGTCCGACGAGTCATGGATGCCTTTCCGGCGCGCACAGAGCGCGGCCACCGTTACAAACTTGGGAGTAGCGAACTCAATTGAGCAATCTTTAACAGTAAACGAATCTGCGTTCAACGCGCGACAGTTCGCGCGGCAACGCTCGTCCCTGGCTCGTCCGCCTTGGTGCTGCCTCGCGAAAGTGGTAACGGAAATCGCCGATCGGTGCTACTATCTGGTTCACGTTTGACTGTCGTTCATCCAGGAGGTTCCCATGAAGGAGACGGCACAAGTTTTCGCGAACGTTGTTTTGCTTACCTTCGGGATCGTGTTGGTCCCATCCACTCAAGAAACTGTTTTTGCTCAAACGCTCGGCGCCGGGCCTACCGCGAGCGCAGCCGAAAAGCACACAAGTTCTGGGCCTAAGCTCAGCAAGGCGCAGAAGATCGCTCTGGCAATGAGCGCCGGACCCGCGGAGATCGCCAGGAACGCGACGATTGCCGATATGACCGAAATGAACGGCGAGGCGCCGAAAGAACTGCGTGCGGGCACGAACGGATGGGTGTGCTACGCCGCGCTCCGCCAGCCGATGTGCCTGGACAAAGAATGGCAAAAGTGGGCTGCCGCTTGGATGAGCAGAAGCGACCCGAAACTCGAAGGGACGGGCATTGCCTACATGCTGCGGGGCGATACGGGCGCGAGTAATACGGATCCCTTTGCCACGTCCGCTACCGCGGATAATCAGTGGGTCGTCTCGCCGGCTCACCTGATGTTGCTCTTACCGGACCCGAAGATGCTCGACGCGTATCCCACCGATCCGAAGAATGGCGGCCCGTGGGTCATGTGGAAGGGCACACCCTACGCGCACATTATGGCGCCGGTGTCCGCTACCAAGGCGGCGGTCATGCGATCGAAGTGACCCGGTTCATGACGAAGGCGTCGGAGCGGCAACGCTCGTAAAGCTACAGATGCAGTTGCGGAGCTAGCGGTGTTTCCCGGCACTAATTCGCCGGATTGTTTCCGGATTGCCCGCTGTTCGGAAGGAATCGCCCGGCGAGCCCGTATTTGGCCAGTTCTGCGCTGTCGTTACCTTGCACATGGTTCGGTTCAGGATTTGACCATTTCTACTAGCTGAGTGTCTCCCGTCCACAGAAGATAGCCGTCGCCATACCTGCTTCAGAATAGTATATTGTAAAATAGTCTGTGACAAAAACTCCTGAATATCGCGACCTGTTTCCGGGAGCACTCGAGATGATGATTCTGCAATCGCTTCGGATGAAGCCCATGCATGGCTATGCTTTAGCGAAACACATCAAACACGTTTCGGACGACCTGCTGCAAATCGAGGAGGGCTCACTCTATCCAGCGCTGCAGCGGATGCTGAAGCAAGGGTGGCTTAAATCGAAATTCGGAGTCTCCGCGAAGAACCGTCCAATTCGAATTTATAGCCTCACAAATGCGGGGCTCAAGCACCTGGAGCAGGAAGTATCCAGCTTCGAAAAAATGTTCGCTGGCATCACGCGGGTGCTCGCGGCTGTTGAATCTTAGGAGCTCTCTATGGGGTGGCTTAAAGAAATCCTCTCTCCACGGCGCCGCTATAACGAGCTTGCGGAGTCGATCCGGGAACACCTCGAAGAAAAGGCCGAGGACCTGATGGAGGAGGGGCTGTCGCGGGAGGAGGCCATGCACAGAGCCCGCCGCGAATTTGGTAACGCCACTCTCATTGAAGAACGCAGCCGCGAGGTATGGCAGTGGCCCAGACTGGAATCGGTTTGGCGGAATGGAAAGCACCCGGTCCGGCAATTACGGCATAACCCTGGCTTCACCGTTACGGTAGTCCTCACGCTTGCGCTTTCGATTGGCGCCAACACAGCGATCTTTTCGATTGTGAACGCGCTCCTGCTGAAAAGCCTTCCGTATCCTCAGCCGGAACGTTTGGGCACACTTTTTGCGCGGACTACGGGCTCTGAAGCCTCCGATGTACGAAGAAGCATCGACGGCGAGCAATGGGAGCTGCTGCGTGACGACGTGCCCTCACTGATCCCCGCTGTTTCCGCTCTACCCACTTCGGGAGTGAACCTCGAAGACGGCTCCCATGCGCGATATGTTCATGAAGGACGGGTCTCGGCACGCTACTTCGACGTGCTGGCTCTCCATCCTTTTGCCGGACGCAATTTCTCGGAGAGCGAGGATCGTCCACATGGCCCCAGAGCAGCCATCCTGAGCAACGCTTTATGGCGTACGGTTTTTGACGGAAAGCGCGATGTGATAGGTGAAACCGTTCTGCTGAAAGGAGAGCCGTATACGATCATCGGCGTGCTGCCGGAGGACGCCAGCCCTCCCTTGAATGCCGATTTATATACGGCGCTCCAACCGAGCCGCAAGGGCGAGGGCCAGGCAGCTAACTTTCAAGCGATCATGCGGCTGCGCAATGGCGCGACCTGGCAAGAGGCAAATGGCGAGATCAATCGTGCATTGGCTCAGAGCCTCCGTGCGCAACATCTTATGAAGACTGGCGCGCGAATAACGTATTACTCTATACCCCTACAAAAAGGCGAGACTAATACGCTTCGACCTGAGGTGCTGGCGCTGATGCTGGCAGCCGGATTCATTCTGCTCATTGCTTGCGCAAACCTTGCCGGGCTGACGCTGGTACGCATGTTGCGCCGCACGGGTGAGATCGCCACACGACTGGCGCTGGGCGCCTCGCGCTGGCAAATTCAGAGGCAGCTTTGGATCGAAAACCTGCTGCTCGCTCTGCTGGGAGGAACCGCGGCCATAGGCGTGGGCTTCGTCGCACTGCGCGGGCTGTTGCTACTCCTGCCAGAACATTTTCTACCGGTTGCGAACGTCCCTCTTGATAGCCGAGTCTTGGGCTTTACGCTTTCTGTGTCTCTGCTCACGAGTATCTTGTTCGGCATGTTGCCTGCCCTTATGACTGGGAAAGTCGATTTGAGGCCCTCCATGGCGAGCCGCGGCGTAATTGGCGCGGGCAGCATTCACCTCCGGCAAGGGTTGATTGCCGGAGAAGTTGCGCTAACCGTCGTCCTGCTGGCCGCTGCTGGGCTGCTGATCCGCACGCTCATCCACCTGGAGACCCTGCCTCCGGGTTTCAATCCAACTGGAGTGATCACGGCTAAAGCATCTCTGGACGACGTCCGATACCAGGACCCTGCAACGTTCCGAAAACTGCTCAACAAGAGCCTCGACGCTATGCGGGAAATTCCTGGAGTAAAGAATGCCGCTGTCGGATTGGCCCTGCCGTATGAGCGTGCCCCGCTGAATTCAGTGAAACTCACCGGCGGCAAGGAGTCGGGACGAGAAATTACAACAAACGAGGTGTATGTCACGGCTAGCTATTTCGAGACCTTGCAGATCCCGGTGCTTGCAGGCCGAGCATTCACGGATGGAGACAACCCGAATACGCAGCCGGTTGTGATCGTCAATCAGACGTTTGCACGTAAGTTCTTCCACGAGGGAAATCCTGTGGGACGATTTCTCAACAGGGACAACAAGAATCTGTTGATCGTAGGGGTTGTATCGGATACTTTGCTGTCCTCTGCCGCCCGGCTGAACGAGGGCACGGCGCCGCTAACCAAGCAGGAGGCCGTCTATATTCCTGCTGCACAATTCGTCGATGGCAAATCTCTCTCCTTACTGAATACCTGGTTTCAGCCAAGCTGGGTTGTCCGAACTGCCGGCCCGGTCAAAGATTTGATTGTCCAGATGCAGCGCGCCCTGGCGACCGCCGACCCGAGCCTGCCTTTCTCTGGTTTTTACTCAATGAAGGACCTGATGGCCGGGACACTCGCGATGCAAAGGATCGAGGTAGCGCTATTGGCTGCGATGGCGTCGCTTGCGCTGTTGCTGAGTGCAGTTGGTATCTTCGCACTGGTGGCGAACATCGTCGCGCAGAGGACGCGGGAGATTGGCATCCGCATTGCCCTGGGTTCCACGATTCAAAGAACGATGCTGCATATCGGGGGGTCGGGAGTGGGCGCTTCGGCTCTGGGATTGGTGCTGGGACTGATACTCTGCGCAGGCGCGCTTCGTGCCATGCGTAGCATTCTCTATGGCGTACAGGTGTATGATGTACCGACCATCCTGGTTGTCGTGCTGACCCTCTCTGCTGTAACGCTTCTCGCAACAACAATACCTGCTCTGAGAGTTGCGAGGATCGACGCAGCCAAGACACTGCGCGAAGAATAGAGGGGTGATCTTGCTCAGAAGGAACAATTCCGTTAGACTTTTGGATTCATAAACAATTCATAAACAAAGGTTGAGACGAATCCTCAGTCGATGTAAACGGCCGTTCAATTAACCGAGGGGCGCAAACTTCCGTACCGTCGGCCATCCGGTAATTGGCCGATTCCTATCCGCCCCTGGTCTCGGGGGCGCAGCATTCGCATCACGTCTCGCGAACGGATTGTTACACACTGGAGCCAAACTGGTGAGCCTATGAACTCGAAACTCGGGGACGGAGAGCAAAAGCGACCCGAAACTCGAAGGGACGGGCATTGCCTACATGCTGCGGGGCGATACGGGCGCGAGCAACACGGATCCCTTTGCCACGGCCGCTACCGCGGATAATCAGTGGGTCGTCTCGCCGGCTCACCTGATGTTGCTCTTACCGGACCCGAAGATGCTCGACGCGTATCCCACCGATCCGAAGAATGGCAGCCCGTGGGTCATGTGGAAGGGCACACCCTACGCGCACATTATGGCGCCGGTGTCCGCTACCAAGGCAGCGGTGATGCGGTCGAAGTGACCGGGTTCATGAGGTCACAGATGCGTTGCTAAAGCTAGCGGTGAACCCGATCAAGGATACATTCACGTCCCTAGAGTGGAACATTCGATTCACTTTTTCGAGCCTAATCAATCATCGCCGCTCTCACACCAGCGACTCGATCATGCTCTCGCCCCGCAACGCCAGCGCCTGCGCGTCCGCAATCGTAGCTTGTAACGGGAGAGTCGCGCGAAACTCCGGCCACGGTTGAACCGGATAATACTGCTTCATTCGCTCGTAGAAGCACTTCAGTTCTTCGTCCCTCGCATAATCGACAAAGAACTTGCGGTCCACACGTCCGGCGCGAGTTAACGCGAAGTCCAGCGTCTCCGGACGGTTCGCCGTCATGAACAGCACGCGATCCTCAGTCGCTCCAATGCCATCAATTGCATTCAACAGATCGGCAATCGTCAGCCCGTCCTCCGTTTTAGATTCGCGTGAAGTCGCCACGTTCAGGCAGTCGATGTCTTCAAGTGCAATCAGTGATGGTCTCCGGCAACTCGCCAGCAGCGCCGCCAGTCGCTCTCCGTTGATCTCCGCTCCGCGTAGCGGAACAGAATAAACGGGCAGTCCGAAATAAGACGCCACCGCCAGAACCAAGCTCGACTTTCCCGTTCCCGGCGGCCCGGCAAGTAAATACCCACGCCGGTACGGGATGCCCAGGTCTTCATACATCTGCTTTGCGCTAAGAAACGTCCTCACATCGCCGAACAAGTCGTCGATGATGTCCGGCCGGTGAAACAGCGATGCAATGGCGCGTCCTCGAATCGTATTGCCGATCCAGTCTATGTACGTATCCCAGTGATAGTAGTCTACGCACTTCGACCTGCTGTTCTCATAGCTCGCGCGGGCTTCGTCCAGAATGTCCAAAATCAACTTACGGTCCCGCGAAAGCCAAACGCGCAGCCGGATTGAATGGCTCGACCACCAGTGATGTCCTTGACTCTGTTGCTCCTTGTGGTGCTCCACAGTCATCAAGCGTCCCGCATGCGTCAAGTAATACGTGCCGTACTCCGGAATCACTTCAAAGCCCGCAGCGCTAGCCGGAGCCCCCGAACCTTCGTTTTTGCACGTTCGCAAAAGTAAGGAATTGACGCTTCGCCCGCGCAAGTTTTTCTCTACCCAGTAGCTCAGCCATACGTAAGCGTCCCGGTGCTCCATATCTTCTACCGTCAGTGAGAGACTGATTTTTGTAATCGCGTACCCGATCGTGTGCTCATAAACAAACGACCAAGCCGTTCGGAGCCCACCCATGACGATACCGAGCGCCAGCGTCAGCCAAGGCGCAAATTGTTTTGCGAAATCAAAAACATTGGAG
>JAICLJ010000055.1 GCA_025927575.1 Bryobacteraceae bacterium
CCGCCCTTTCGCGCACAGCCGGTTATTCGCGGCGTCGATCACGCGCTTCTTCGACGCGTCAATTCCCGCTTTCAGGAGGGCGTGGCTCTCCAGGCAGCGGGGCAGCACTCCGAAGCGCTCGCGATTTTTGAGGAGGTTGCGGGCAGGCTCGAAAGTGTCCACGTATGCGACGCGAATATCTATGCTGCAATCGGCCACTGCCATCTGTTGCTGGCCAATCCGGACGAATCGATCGCCTTTTCCGAAAGAGCGCTCGCCATTGACCCCAATCAGTTCGAGGCGCTGGTCAACGCGTCTGCCGCGTGCCGGGTTTCGAACAAGCTCGACAAGGCCGAACAATACGCATTGAAAGCGCATGAGTTGAGGCCTCAGGACGCACGGCCGTTGGGGGCCTTGGGCACAATTCTAATCAATAAGGGAAGGGTGAGCGCAGGTCTTATACGTGCGACACAGGCCTTCGTCCTCAATCCGAAATGCAGTGATGCCATCGGGGGGCTGGCTTCGGGATATTCCCGCATTGGGGACATGGAGACAGCCATGCCCTACTTCGAGCAATACCTGGCAGCTCGCCCCTACGATGCCGCTCTTCACAGCGGAATGCTGTTCACGATGCATTACGAACCCAACATCACCGGCGACCGCCTCCGCGTAATGCACAAAGAATGGGGAGACCGGTTCGGCGCACGCTTCAAGAGCGAGTGGCCCGATCACAAAAATGAGCGGACGGCGGACCGTCGTTTGCGGGTCGGCTATGTATCGGGAGACTTTCGTCACCACGTAGTCTCCTACTGGACGAAGCACGTCCTGGCCGGGCACAATCGAAAAAACATCGAAGTCTTCTGCTTTGCGAACAACAAAGAAGACGATTACAGCCGAGAGGTTAAAGAGAGCTCCGACCACTGGATCTCAATTTTAGACAGAGGCGACGCCGAGGCCGCCCGCGTCATTCAGGAAGCCAAGATCGACATTCTGGTGGACTTGTCGGGCCACACCGGGGGCCACCGCTTATGCCTGATGGCGCGTAAGCCGGCGCCTGTGCAGGCGACCTGGTGCGGCTATCTGGATTCAACGGGGCTCGAAGCCGTCGACTACGTCATCGCAGACGAAGTGATCGCTCCGCTAGACGAGCCCTCGCCCTTTGTCGAGGAACCGCTGCGCTTACCTTCGAGCAGCGTCTGTTTTGAACAGATCCCGGATGCGCCCGAAATTAGCGCTCCGCCATTTGAGAAGAACGGATTCATAACGTTCGGCTGCTTCAATAATCCTGCAAAAATCGGGCCCGCAATCGCCGATAGCTGGACCACCATCTTGAAAATGAATCCAGATTCCAAGCTTCTTTTGATGTACGGGAACTACAAAGACCCATTTACAAGGGAGCGGCTGCTCCGGCTCTTCCGTGAGCGGGGCATCGACCTGAAGCGGATCGAAATGCGAGCGGGCACGCGAAGTCAAGTGCTCACCGCCTATTCGGAAGAAGTCGATATCGCCCTGGACACATCGCCCTATAACGGTGGGACGACGACTTGCGAAGCCCTCTGGATGGGCGTTCCGGTAATCGGGCTATTGGGCGGCCACCCGATGAGCAGATTTGGATGCTCACTGCTTGCTTACAGCGGACTGACGGGCCTGATTGCGGAGTCGCCGCAAGAATACGCCGAGAGAGCCAACCATGTCGCGAACGACACGCCAACATTGACACGTCTGCGGCGGGAGCTTCGGCCGCACCTGGCCAACACCCCGGTATTCAATTCACAACTATTTGTCGAGGGATTAGAGAATGCTTACTTTAGAATCTTTAGCCGCTGGTGTCAGCAACAGTAGCGCGGAGGCGCCGCTCTCCGAGCGTGAAATTTTCGCGCAAGTGAGGGAAATGCGCAGCGCGGAATGCCCGGCCTGCGGCTTCCACGTCGGCGCTCCCTTTTACGACGGCGGGAAACAACCTTTGGCGATGATCGCCTGGCCGGCGAGCCAGGTGGAGGCCCAAACCATGCCGCGGCTGCCGCTCGATTTCGTTCGCTGCGTGGACTGCGGACATGTGTTCAACGCTGCGTTCGACTATTCGAATGTCCCCTACTCCGCGAAGCCAAACCTGATGTTCAATCGCGGAGTCTCCTGGAGCGGATTTATTCGCCAGCTCCGTGAAGAAACGCTGGCCCGTGTTCCGGCCGCGCCTACTATCGTCGAGATCGGGCACGGCGACGGTCATTTTCTGGCGGCGCTCGCGGAAGCGCGCCCGGCCGGCCGCTATATCGGATTTGATCCACATGGCGCCCAGCACACCGGCGCGTCGAACGTCGAATTGCGCGCCGCCCTATTCGACCCGTTTCGGCACATTGCCGAACTCAAACCGGACATGATCGTGAGCCGCCACGTTCTGGAGCACCTCACCAGCCCGCTTAGTCTGTTGCAGGGAATCAACTTTGCCGCAGCGCTGCTGCGCCGCGAGATTCAGTTGTATTTCGAAGTCCCCTGCATTGACCGCGCCGTCGAAGCCGGGCGGCTCGGCGACTTCTACTATGAACACTATTCTCACTTCTCTACTCAATCGTTTCAAAGGATGCTCGCGCGCTCGCAATTCCGGCTGGAGGAACTGGGCCACGGCTACAATGGCGAGGTCGTTTATGCGTTCCTCAGCACCGAATATTTCGCCGATCAGCTTTTGCGTCTAAAGGCCGCGACGAATTTTTTTCGTTCCGCCCGCAGCTCTCCCGAACAAATTTCCGGGCAGCTCGACGACATCTACCGTAGCGGCAAACGCACAGCGATCTGGGGAGGCGTCGGCAAATGTGCCGCGTTTCTGAACGCCTATGGCGTTGATGCGCTTAGATTCCCGCTGGTTGTGGATTCCGACGAGGGCAAAACCGGAACGTTCGTGCCCGGCAGCGGGCAAATGATTCGCTCCGCTCGCGTGCTGGAGCAAGAACCCGTAGACGTCGTGATCATTGCGGCTCAGTGGAGAGCAAAAGATATCGTTGGCGAAATGGAGAAGGCCGGGATCGATTGCGAGGTACTGATCGAGCACGAAGGGCAACTCGTGAACTATCACACAGCCGATCACCCCTACCGCACCGTGACAAAGAATTGTCACTGACAATTTTTTCTAAAGCCCTTGCCAAAAGGTCGATAAGGCTAGTGACAGCAGAAACAACCGGCGATAGCAAGAGCTAAGAAGCCGGCAGCAGAATCTGCTGAGAGTCAAAGGAGAAAAACGAAAATGCTTTCTATTCAAACCAATATTGCTTCCTTGTATGGCCAGCAGAATCTGTCCGTCAACAGCAACTTCCAGCAGACCACGATCAACCGGTTGACCTCCGGGTACCGGATTAACAGCGCGGCCGACGATCCCGCCGGCATGGCGGTCGCCAATGCGCTTCGCAACGAACGCACAGAGCTGTCACAGGGCATACGGAACGGCAACGATGGCGTCAGCCAGTTGCAGATCATCGACGGCGGCCTCCAGAATATCTCGCAAATTCTGGACCGTTTGAAGACCCTGGCTGTGCAGGGCGCCTCCGGAACGTTTACCGGCGATTACGGCACTCTGACGGCTGAAATTAAAAACGATTTGGCAGAAATCGACCGCCAGGCCGACAACATTGGGTTGGGCGCGAATTCCACATCCTTCGCACAAACGCTATCGGTTTATATCGGCGGCGGTTTGGGAACCAGCAACGGCGCGCAGATCGGCTCCGCCAAAGAGACGATTGACCTTTCGGCTTCAACAGTCGGCACAACCAGCCTTGGATTGGACGCCAACCTGGGCGCTCTGGACAGCGCGAGCACCGCTGCCGATTTCCAAGCTGTCATTGCGGACATCGCTTCGGCCGTCGTCAGCCTTGGCAAGACGCAGGGAGCAGTCGGCGCCGGCATTAACCAGCTCAACTTCGCCATCGGCCTCGCGCAGTCGCAGGTAACCAACTATGCGGCTGATGAATCCCGGATTCGCGACGCAGACATCGCTTCTGAGGCGGCAAACCTGGCCAAGTCTCAGACTCTGATGCAGTCAACGATGGCGGCGTTGTCGCAAGCGAACCAGATCCCGCAGTCTGTCCTGAAGCTCCTCCAATAATCTGAGTGAGCTCTTTAAAAGGGCGCCGTGGGAAACGCGGCGCCCCCCGATCTTTTTCTAACGATATTCCGATATTCAGCCGATTGTGACCATGCAGGCCGTACCAGCGACTTTTCGAACCCTAACGTGGCGCAGGCTCTCAGCCTGCAGCGTCGAGACTCATCTCGACGACTCCGAAACCTGGCAGGCCTCTAACTTCGGCCTAGCTCCTGCTCTGAATAGCTCTAAATGACTCCGACCCCGATTGCGAGAACCAGATGTCAAGCTCAATCAATCCCCTGATCAACGTGGCCACGTTCAGCGGCCAGAGCAAATATGCTCAAGATTTCCAGCAAGTCCTTACCCGTGCCGTGCAGTTGCAATCACTCAATCTGCAGAATATGCAGATTCAGCAGCAGAACACGCAGGCCCAGCAGAACGCGCTGCAATCTCTCGACACAAGTTTCACGGGACTACAGACCGCCGTTGCCGGCCTGTCGAACGCCACCGGGGTGGCCTCGCTCTCCACTTCCGTCGGGAACTCTTCCGTGGCCGCCGTCTCGCTATCGGCCGGGGCGTCGACGGGCGTTTACACGCTCGAAGTAACCGATCTCGGCTCTCGCACGCAGACCGTAAGCGCGACTGGTCTTCCGACCGTGAGCGACCCGGCATCGCAGAATATCAGCTCGGCGTCTTCATTCACTCTGACGGTAGATGGAGTGAACACAACCATCACCCCGGCTCAAAATACTCTTCAGGGGCTCGTCGATGCGGTCAATGCGAATTCTTCGCTCGGCGTCACCGCTTCCATCGTCAATGTCGGCGGCAGCGGAACACCCGATTATCGTCTGGCCCTTCAATCGAAAGACCTGGGCCCCGTGTCGGTCCAACTGAACGACGGCACGAACAACCTGCTCAACACCGTGACAACAGGCACGCTAGCTAGTTATAAACTCGATGGGCTCCCGACACCGATCACCAGTAGCTCCGATACCATCACGCTTTCACCCGGCGTAACCGTCAACCTGCTCGGAACCAATGCGGGTTCACCCACCACGATTTCCATTAACCAGGACACAACAGCCATCCAGAATGCCTTGCAATCGTTTGTCACCGCCTACAATGCCACGGCCGATCAACTCAGCAAGTCTCACGGCCAGAGTGGGAACGCTCTGCAGGGAGACAGTATCTTGTTCAGCGCCCAATCGGCGCTGCAGGCCATCAATGGCTACACAGGGGGAAGCTCTCCGCTCTCGTCCCTCGGCCTCGATCTGGATAATAGCGGACACCTGACATTCAACGCAACGGAATTTCAAGCTTCCGCCTCGCAGGGTTTCAGTGCGCTTGCAGCCTATTTAGGGAGTTCCGCATCGGGTTTCATTCAAGCCGCCAATTCGGCCATTCAGAATCTTGAAGATCCAATAACTGGCGCGGTCAAAAACGAAGAAGAGCAGCTCACGATAACGTTGAGCAGCCTGAACACCAAGATCGGCGACCAGGTCGATTACATCAACAATTTTCAACAGACCCTTCTGACACAACTTTCGCAATCCGATGCCGCGATCTATCAACTCGAACAGCAAAACACCTTCTACACAGGTCTGTTCAATACCAACAACAATTCGAATGGCAACTGAGACCAGCGCCGGCTCCTCTTCCGAAGAGCGTTTGCGTAAGCTAAACGCCGAAATCGTAGCCGTTGCCGCACAGAGCGATCATCGGCGACTGCCGGACCTTCTGGCGGAACACGGCGCGCTTGTAACTCTGCTGGCTCCGGCGATGACCGCGTTCGCTAGAGCCGAAGTCCGCGCAAGTATCCGGCAGGCGCTCCTCGTTGCAACTTCCGAACGCGCACGTCTGCAGCAACTTCTGAACGATTGCCAAGCAAGAGCCGCGGTGATCTCCGCGTATTCACCATCTCAATCCGTTTCTCCGGCTGGCGATATGGGGCGTTGAGGGGAGCCGGCCTGCAGAGCCACGGTAATGGCGGCTATCGAAGCCTCCCGCAAGTACCATAACTGGGAATACCCTTCGTGATTCAGCGAATGCAGCGACTCTTGCAGTTCGGAGTACTGCTGCCGTACGATCTCCCGCGAGATGTCCCGATCCGATCGTGCTTTTGTCCTCTCGATACATACATCGATCCCCGGATCTAAAATGATCGCCACCGCCGGACAACCGAACTCCCGCGCTAGCGCCACGTAGCCGGCGCGATCCCGCTCGCGAATGTTCGTCGCGTCGATAACGCACAATCGCTTCCGCCGGAGTCGCTTTCGAGCTACCAAATAAAGCAGTTCGAACGCGTCCGATGTCGCCGCCTGGTTGTTTTCGTCGTCTGCAACAAGCGCCCGAAATCGATCTGACGAGAGTATTTCCGTCGGGCCGAAAAACGATCGCGCGAACGATGATTTTCCGGCTCCGGAAGCGCCCATCAAAACGACAACCGAGGGCACCGGGATATCAATCCGCAACATGCGGCCGCGCGCGCGAGACAGATGTCACTTCAATTTTCATCAAGTGGAGCGAAACCGGATCGGCGCCGCTCGGAAAAGCGCACAAGTACTTTACCGTACCTGCCTTACTCATATCGGACGAATACGCTGCCGTGCTCGTCTGCATTGGAGACATAATAGACCATTCAGCGAAAAGGTTCCGATGAGGATCGACCGCTCTCGCGCGGGCATCGCGTTCTGAATATATGCCAGTTTCCATGTGTACATGCCGGTACGCGTTTGCGCCTACGCGGCCCGACCATTCCCCGGAGTGTCCTCTTCGCGAGCTACGAACGCAGTTTCGAACAAAGACGCGCGTGTCAACTCACTTGTCTCTCATAAGGCAGCGGGCCCCTTCGGCAAGCATGAGCGCTTCCCCCGACTCCGAGTCCAGACCGTAGAGGCCAACATCAGCTGGGCGGGCACTTCGCTGGCCGTCTAACCCGCGTCATCACGATCGGAGGGTTGCGGACGGATCGCTTCTCACGGTACAGTGTGATTTGGAACGTTTACCGTTCCATCCTGCTGCGTCCCCATCGTCTAGCCCGGCCTAGGACACCGCCCTTTCACGGCGATAACAGGGGTTCGAATCCCCTTGGGGACGCCAATATCGGGCTCTGGGCTCTAAAAAAACGGGTCAAGTTTCGGCGGATCTGGCGAGAGCCTAATTGTATGTACCGGTAAGATGGGTTCTTGAGCCATGCCGGTGCAAACTCCTGGGCCATTTGATTGGAAAGGTTTTTGGGACATGGCGTCCCATGTCGGAACGTTGATCGGCCTAGCAGCCGCCGGTGTGTGGGGCTACTTCAATTTCATCAAAAGTCGAACTTATTTTCCTCGACTTGAGATGACGGCTTCTGGTGATATCCGGCAAAGGAATGGCCGCCAGTACCTAGTCCCACGAATCACGCTCAGCAATATCGGTAAGTCCAAAGTAAGACTCATCGAGAGTGGTTCGGGGTACCGCGTTTGGATAGCTCGGGGCGCCACTGATGATACCGGTGCACTTGTCTGGTTGGGCGGAAAGCCCGTTTACGACTTGTTCATTCATCATAAATGGATAGAGCCTGGTGAAACCATCTTCGACGAACTCAACCTCTTTGAGTTGCCGTATGATTGTGTTGCGGCCAAGATCCAATCGCGACTCGTCGTACCGCTCGGATGGGCTTATAAAAGGAACTCCGAGTGGAACTACTCCGCGATTGTCGGACCGGTCGCCTTGCCAAAGGAGGGCAAATGACCGGCTACAATGACAAGCTCGACAAGCAGTCTCACGAAGACCGGGAGACCACGCGTCAATGGGAACGGGATCGCGTAAATCCGATTGGACAGGAACCCGAAGATCCGCAACGCACACGAGAATGGAACGAAGACAAAAAGCCTGAGAAAAAGTAAGCGCCGATTCGGCACTCTCAGAGCGGCTAATTTGCTGTTTTAACCGCTTTCGAAACGTCGGCCAGAACCGCGAGTGACGCCGCGCCAAACCCTAAGTAATAAAATTTCGAAGAACACTGACGTAAGATCACATTCGCTCTAGCTGCGTGGCCGGCAACCGGAACTGAACGCCGATCACGTTCCTGTGAAATTACAGCGTTGACCGCCAATAATTTTGCTGCAAGCGCGTCAGTGAGGAATGGGTCCAGGGGCCACAATGCGCCGTCAGATACTACGCGGCGGAATGGCCACTGCTGCGCATTACAGCCCGCTGAAGCGATCAAAGCAGGCGTGGAGATAGAGTACTTCACCGCGAGTGACTTGCAATCGAGATATCAGGAAGACCGGTGGACGATTCGATTTTGATGGCCGGTACCGGTGCGCTAAACTCTTCACGCGGAGGGCGCATGACAGATTTTGCAGTCGCTAAGCTGCAATTCGACGAGACCCTTGGGTATATTAGACAGGACCTCAGATGGCTACTTGAGAAACGGTCCAGCCTCAATTACACAATCGCACTATTGATTGGGTGTGGCTGCGAGATGCTGGCTGCATGCCGTAGCGATAGGTCGCGGCGTGCAGAGCAGGTGTTCGCGGAACTGTTGCCCCCTACGAAGGAGTTACAAGCGTTAGCGAAACTGCTTTACAAGGCGCTCCGAAACGGTTTAGCGCACGGATTCGACACGAAGCATCTTCGGGTAGACGGCACGGAGCACCAGATCTATCTTTCGTCGCTCGGGGCGCAACAAATCACCATCATAAAGAATAAGCGCGGCATCGGGCTGCGAATCGGTATTGGCGTGCTCGCAGAGGGCTTGTGCGCAAAGATTACCGAATTCGAGGGCCGATTGGAGCATGACGAAGATGCGCGTCAGCGCTTCATGGATGCACGACAACAAGCTGCGGGCGTAACCGCAACTGAGGCAGCCGCATGGCGGGCGCTGGTCGCTACGGATCTGGCAGTGTAGTCGCCTATGTTGAGATTGGCCCTTCCAAAGCTTGCGAGGAGATTATCTTTCCGGATCAGCCGTTGTGTATCGATCTTCCAATTGTGCACCGAAAACCGAGGGTCAGACGGCAGCGCATATGCTGCTACAGGGAGTGTACTCACTGCTGCGAGCGACTTTCAGTGGTCTGGCGAGGCAGTTTATATCGAAGCACGAATTGTTTTCTGGAGTATGGCCGTAACCAAATGAGCACCAAGAGTCAGAGCGAATTGCGGCCATCTGCGCGGGTTATGTTTGCGGAAGCCTCTATAGGCCGGGGCGTATGGAACACGCGCCACTTCCGGCTGTCTTCACACTTGGCAATCCAGGCTTTGCAAGTCTTTCTTTGAAGGAATAGATCGACTTTAGAGCGACGATAATCTGGTTCCAGCTGTGATCGATATGGGACGCCAACGATGTTTCCTTCTCAACCTTCATACTTTGCCAGACGGCAAGATTATCTGAGGGCTGTATCACCTGAATCGCGCTACCGCACTACACTGCTTCGCCGCCGTCCCAAGCGATAAGGGTTGCGTTCCCGCCCACCGCCCGCAATGGCAGGCGAGGTGGAAGGACGCAAGGTAGTGACCATTCCGCTCGCCTTTTCAGCCGCCTCAATGACGGGCTCACGGATCGTCGCCAACTCCGGCCCATACGTCACGGCGAGGGCCGTCGCCAAGCCCGCAATCAACGGCATGTAAAAAAGATAGGCCATGCTGTCGAAGCAGAAATGCATCGACAGGACCACAATTGCAATCAGAATCGCGAATGCATCTTGCCGGACTTCGTTACGCCCGGTGCGCTTCGCCTCGCGATCGACGCGCCACACTTGCCGCACCGCGCTCGCATAGATCGCAAGCAAAATCAGAATGCCGGGTATCCCCAGCTCGCTCGAAACTTGCGTGTAGCTGTTGTGGCTCGCCTGCCAGTCGACCGGGCCTCCCTTCTCCTTGGCCAAGCCGACCGACGCCGGCATAAACACGCCCATGCCCACTCCAAACAACGGATGCCGCAGCGTCAGCTCTACACTTTCGCGCAACTTCTGCTCCCGGGAACGGGATGATTCGCGTGCCGAAGATGCCGCCTCTCCGTTCACGTGAGACGTGAATAGAGTCAGATAACGATCTAACGATTGCGGAGACAAACTCAGAACTCCGACAACAGTCAGAACCGAAGCCGCAACAACAATCTTTGCTTTATCCATCGCGGGCGCGCGCAGCAGCGCGATGAGAATCACGACCACTCCAATTAGAAGCCCTTCGCGCGAAACCGTCTTCACAATCAGAAATACTTCGAGGAGGCACACTCCGCCGAGCAGCAACTTCTTGAGCCCGTTGCCGCGAACTGCGAGTAGTAAAAGGAACGACATGCCCAACCAGAGGTGAAAGGCAATTTCATTAGGATTGCTCAAGGTGCCGAAGCCAATCAACCGGTCGTCGACGCCATTCCCGCCGCCCGCATCTGCAAGACCAGGCAACACCAGCACCGCCGCCATGACCGCGGCCCAACCCATCGCCGACATGGCGCGCTGGAAGGCCGGACGCGTGCACGCGAGGCCCACCAAGATGAAGAACACCATCAGCGATTTCAGCCAGAGATTCGCGAACTGGTTCAAGCTTTCCGAACGCCACGTGCCGAAGGGTATGCTGATGAGCATCCACGACGTCCAGAGGACCAGCAGCACGCCGATCTCCGTCTTCAACGCGCGAACCAGGTTGCCGGTGAGGATAACCGCCGCAAGCCCAACCAGTGTGACGAGCATCATCAGACGCAGTCTGCCCAGCCCGAACATCCCGAGCATTTCGAGGATGCGGCAGAACAACAGGAAAACGTACAGCCCAACGATTTTGGTGGAGAGAGTACTGCGACCCTCATCCGGGATTGCCGGCGGCGGAACGGCAACTGCAGTCATGCGGATGCTTTCTACAGTCTAGTCGATGCCGGGCCGCGGCGCGATCCTCAGTATCTCTTCGAATTCCCGCGTCACCGCGTCCCATGAGAATCGCGTGGCGACAAGCTGCCTGGCCTCGTCGGCCAAACGGCGGCGGCGCTCTTCCTGCTCGATCAGTTCAACGCACGCTGCCGCGAATCGCACCGGGTCGTCTTCGATCGTTAAGTGCGTGCCGGATATGACCGGCAAACCCTCCGCTCCGATGGTCGTCGAGACAACCGGCACGCGCGCGGCCATCGCTTCAAAGATCTTCAGCCGCGTGCCGCCTCCGATCCGCAGTGGAACAACGGATACCAGCGATCCCCAAAGCCACGGCCGCACATCGGGCACCGTACCCGTGACGATCAAGCTCGAATCGTGCTTTGCCAGTTGCGCAACCGAGCGATCGGGCTTGCGGCCCACAATCGCTACCTTGCACTGCGGCAGGCGCTCTCGAATTCGCGGCAGAATTCCTTTTACAAAAAACAAAGCCGCATCGACATTGGGCAGCCAGTCCATCGAACCGACAAACACCAGATCGGCTTTGCGCTCTGTCTCAGCGGGAGGCTCGAAATAATCCACGTTGACTCCCGTAGACACGTGACCAATCCGCGTGACGCCGTACCGTTCACACATTTGCTTTTTGTCCGTTTCGGAAACCGCGATCACGTAGCCGGCAGCCCGACATACTTCGCGTTCGTATGCTTCCATCCGCCGGGCTTGCGAAGACAGATACCACCGGGTCGAGAACCCGTTCGCCAACGCCGCGTTGCGCTCCCAGATGACTGCTTCCACGTTGTGTTGGAATAAAACGGCCCGCGAGATATCGGGTATGTTCTCCGCGGGAAACAAAAAATCACAAACCAGAGCATCGAACGATCGTGCTGCCAATAACTCTCGAATACTCCGCTTCATCGCGCTCGATCGATAACGCGTGACGGCGAGCGGAAGCCGCGAGGCCAGCCCCAAAGCTGCCTGCGCTCCGAAACGCAGCGAACCTCTCGGCGGCGCAACATGATGCACGCCATACGCTTCGGCGCAATATTCACAGGACCGCGCTCTTCCTTCGCCACTGGCTCCATCGTCGAAGCACACGTAGTGCACCTCGTGGCGCCGGTGCAGGCACCGCAGCATTTCGAGCGTACGGATCTGGCCTCCACGTGTTGTGGGATGCAGGAAATCGGTCTTTGCCCAGAGAATTCTCATCCGTCGGCAGCGGGCGAAGGCATGCCCCGCCCTCACACCAAGCTAAACGATTGCCGGGCCGGCAATGCGGCTGCGGCGCCCATATCCGGGTTTGCTACTCTGTTCGCGTGAGACTATACGACATCGACCCGGGGCCCGAAACTCCCGAAGTCGTGCGAATGATCGTCGAGATCCCGAAAGGATCGGGGAACAAGTTCGAATATGACGGTAACCTCGGCGTTTTTCGCCTCGATCGCGCGTTATATTCGCCCATGCACTACCCAGGCGATTATGGCTTCATTCCGGGAACGCTGGCGGAAGATCACGATCCTCTCGATGTGCTCACGCTGGTAAACGAGCCGAGCTTTACCGGCTGTCTGATTGAAGTTCGTCCGGTGGGCGTCCTGTACATGGTGGATAAGGAAGAGCACGACCAAAAGATTATGGCCGTGCCGAACAATAACCCGCGGTTCGATTCCATTCACACCATCGATCAGGTCTTTCCACACGTGCGCCGGGAGATTGAACACTTTTTCTCAATCTACAAAGAGTTGCAAGGCACAAAGACCAGAATGGAAGGCTGGGGCGGCCCCAAAGAAGCGCGGAAGTTAATTGTCGATTTCAGGAACGCTTATCTGGAAAAGTATCAGCCGGCAGCAGCCGCCGAATCCTGATGCGTGGTGGCGGACCTCTCAATTGATTGAGACCCGGCGGCCGGATATTGCGCCTCACGGATCGGCCCTTACGGGATCTGAATTCGCTTCGCTGTTCCGGCCTGATATTCGCGCCACAGGTTTTGGAAGAAAGACGACGGCAGCACAGGCGGCTGGTATTCCATGATCGCGCCCTCGCTTTTCAGTTTTGAAACGAGCGCCTCGACATCGATTTGCTGCACAGCTTTATCGTTCTTCGATGCCATCGCCGCGGCGACGCCTGCCGCCTGGCCAATGATCATGTACTGCGGCTCCATGCGCAGCGATGAATAGGCTACATGGCTCGCTGAAAGGCATACCGGCACCAGCAGATTTGTCACCTGATCTAGTTTAGGCAGCATCACCCGATAGGGGATCTGGTAAGGCTGCACCGGCACCTGCACATCGCCTTCGTTTTCAACGTAGCCGTCGGGTGTCACGACCCGCTGCAGGTTATGCGAGTCGCTGTTATAGGAACCCATGCCGATCGGATCGGGCTTCGTACGATCCGTCTGCAGATCCTTCTGCGTCATGACATATTCGCCGATCATCCTGCGCGCTTCGCGGATGTAGAGCTGATTCGGCCAGTTCCCCGTATCGCGAAATTCGTCTTTGGCCAAACCCCAGCGGTTCACCTCGTCATGAAGGCCCTTGGGAACGCGCGGGTCGTGCGCCAGAAAGTAGAAGAAGCCTTTCGTGTAGTTCACGTGGTCTTGCCAGATCTCCGCCTGACGTGCATAGGAGCCGGTCGGGTAGTCCCAACTTGCGCCAATGTAGTCGGTCGAGAACGGCCCATTATTGTTGAAGTCCGCTTTATGGTTTGGAATTGGCGCAATCAATGTCACTTCGTGCAGATAGGGAGATCGCCCGAGCCGGATGGTCTCCGCTTTGAGCAACCGGGCTAACAACTCATAACGTTGCGGACTGTAGCCCGGAGGCTTCGGAAATTCCACCTGGTTGCCCGGATCGTCGGAGAGAATCAGCCGGAAGTTGTACGACTGCACTTTCTTGTCCGCGGAGCCCGGCGTCCCCTTTGGGCCGGCGCCAATCTCGGGCAACAGATGATGCTGCGAATCATAGGCTGAGATCTTATCTACAAACTGGTGTTTCGGAGTGTATTCGCGCACGCCTGCCAAGGATTCGCCGTATTGTTCTGTGGATTCGCGGCCCCATGTGTATTTCACGCCGGACTGAGCCATCAAATCCCCTTCATAAGAGCAATCGATGAAAATCCGGGCTGAGTACGTTTTGCCGTCGTCCGTCGTGATGGAAACGACGCGCGCGCCTTCCTTACGGACGCTATTATGTTCGCGCAGGCGGTGCCCAAATTGCACCTCCACGCGCGCCTCTTGGAGCATCTCGCGAAAGACCTGCTCGCCCACGTGGGGCTCGTAATACCAGGCAACATCCTGCGCATAGCGGTTCATGCCGTACTTGAGGCCGACACGCCAGTAGAACTCCAGGGCGTCGCCGCCAATCACTTGCTTTTTGCCGAAATCGGTGCGCGACAGTCCGCCGGTCGCCATGCCACCCAGATGATGACGGGGTTCGAGAAGTAGCACGCTGGCACCCGCCCGGGCAGCCGCTACGGATGCGATTACGCCGCTTGCCGTTCCGCCATAGACAATGACATCATGCGGCGGCTCAGCGGCAAGCGCGGCGACGGGCAGCAGCAACAGGAAGGAAGTAAGAAAACGAAGTAGCATTCGATTACGGTCATTTTCAGCCACAGAGCGGGCGGAAATGAAGTTTCCACCAGTATTGTTACGCTCTGTTACGGTCGATTGTCAGGGTCTTGGAGCGGAAACGCATGCAGGGAGAGAGGCCAAACGCGAACGAGTTCGTCGGCATTCATCTCCGCCGCAACTACGATTTCAAAATAAGGCGGTGAGCCTTTGTCTCGCCAGATTTGGTCAAACTGGCTCAGGCCGTTCGTCGATGTCAGAAACGAAACCAGCGCCGCGGTGTGGCGCGAGGCCAGAATCAGCAGATGAGTCTTCGGCGCATTGCGATTGCCCGGCAGCAACGCAATCACTCCAGGCCACACGGAGCGCTGCTCGGATTCGTTCGTCACCTCAAAGCGCTTCGCTTCGCCGCGGGCCGGATGGTGATTCAGCACGAACACCTCGTGCGGGCCAAGCGTGAAATTCATCTGGTCGAGGTACGCTTTCAGCGGGCTGAGCGTGCCCCAGGTGCCCAGCGCAATCACATTCTCCTTGTCCAAGGCTTCGAGCGGAGCGCTCGCGCTACTCATCACGCTCGGAGGCATGCCGGCGGCGTCGAGATATCGCGCAAGCCGTACCGCGGCGAATGTATCGGATGTGACCGTGTAGCTCTGTCCCAGTGAAGGAACGCCAAACCGCTGCTGAAGGACTTGCAGAGTAGGTGAATGAGCCGCGTCCTCAAAGTCGTTGATATCCGTATCCCGGAACATCAAAACTCTGTTCTCTTCGTTGGTTCTGTGGCTCCAGGCAAAGAAGACAGGCGTCGGCAACAAGACCCGCGTCTGCCTTCCGTTGGCGAAAAACATCTTCCAGAACGCCGGTGGCGGCGGCGGCATTCCTCGATCTGCCCGCGCTCGATCGAGCAAAACGCCCAACACGCAACAGATTACAAACAGCACGCAGGTGCTGGCCGCGAGAATCGCCGTGCACCGGGAACGTTTCGCCGGCGCGGAAACTTCGACCGTATCCGGTTCCGGCGGAGTAACTGTCTCAATCTGCAACTGGTGCGCCCCAAGCGGAATCACCAGCCTCTCGATCAAATGCTTGCCGCCCTCTTCGTAAAATTTGTCGAGCCGCTGCCGCAGCCGCGAGATCTGTACCCTCACCGTTGCATCAACCTTCGGATCGAAGACCGCGGCCCGGCCGAGAGCTTCGGTCGCAATCGCATACTCGTTCAATGCCCGATCACGATGCGTCCACAAATAAAGCAGAAGATTCCGGAGCGTCTGCGCCTTCTCGAAACACCGGCTATCGAGAACCGCTGCAACGCTTGCGGGAACGGACGGCTCTCCATCGATGGGTTTCGGCGACAAGGCGGAGTTCGGTTGCAATGCGAGTTTCCCTGAGCGAATTGGCTCCTATTCTATCGTTTCGCAGCGTCGTTCTCTCGAACGTAACACTCCCACATTGCCAAACCAAAGGGGTGTAGTCAGCCTGAAGAACATTCACGGAATCGTGGGCGTGACGAAGCGGCCAGCACCTCTATGCTCGATAAGCCATTGAAATAGCCGCGTAACACAGGGTAACAATACCCCTGGAAACTACCAAGACGATCATCGACCGTGTAGACCGAATATAGACCACTTTCACAAACTCAGGGGTATTTGCATGCATTCCATCGCTCTCAAGAACGTTCGCCGCATCCTTCCCATAGTTGTTGGAGGGCTCATCGGGCTGCTGCTGGCACCGTGCTCGCCGGCACAGAGTTTTCAGGCTCAAATCACAGGTGTTGTCAAAGATTCAAGCGGAGGGGTCGTCCCCGGCGCCACGCTAACGGCTACGAATATCGCTACCGGCGTGAAGTCCTCAAATTTGAGCAATTCGGAAGGGGTCTACCGCTTTCAGGCGTTGCCGCCCGCGGAATACCGGGTCACTTGCGAGTTAAGCGGCTTTAAACGCTTCAAACAAGGTCCGATCGCGCTCCAGGTCAATCAAGTGTTTGCGCTTGATATCACGCTGCAGCCCGGGCAGACGAGTGAGCAAGTCACTGTCACCGGCGCTCCGCCGCCGCTCGAAACGGCGAGCGCCACCCTGGGACAGGTAGTCACCACCCGCAGCATCGAGAATCTCCCGCTGAACGTACGAGACCCGCTGGCGCTAGTCGGACTTACGCCAGGTGTGACGTTCGGTCCCAATTTCGGCAACGGCGGCGGTCAGGATGTCGGGCGGAACTTCTTTAAATCGGATTTCAATGTGGGCGGCGGCCGCTCGGGCTCGCAGGAGATCCTGCTCGACGGCGCTCCCGATACGACATCGGATATCAATCGCGGCGTGATCGATCCGCCGGTGGATTCCGTGCAGGAGTTCAAGGTGCAGGCGAACAGCTATGACGCGCAGTTTGGGCGCACCTCCGGTGGCGTCGTGAACGTCATCACGAAGTCCGGCACGAACGCTCTCCACGGCGTTGCGTATGACTTCGAGCGTCATAGCGTGATGGATGCCAACAACTTCTTCAATAATCGCAGCGGGCGAGATCTTTCTTCTTTCCAGCGTCATCAATTCGGCGGCAATCTTGGGGCCGCTGTGCTAAAGAACAAATGGTTCTTTTTCGGTGATTACGAAGGATTGCGCCAGGGTTACCCGACGACCTCCATCACGACTGTTCCCACGGCCCTGCAACGCCAGGGCGACTTCTCCCAAACCTATACCAGCAACGGCAGTCAGATTAAGATATACGATCCGAATAGCCTCGTAACTCTGCCTGGTGGTTCCCGGCAGCGAAGCCCGTTCGACGGCAATATGATTCGACCGGACCGCTTCGACCCGGTGTCCGCCAACACTCTCCAGTATTTCCCGGCCCCGAATATCGCTGGAAATCCCATTACCGGCCAGAACAATTACATATACTCTGCCAAATCCGTAACGAACAGCGACAAATACGATTTGCGGACTGATGCCAATTTCACCGAAAGCACTCGAATGTTCTTCCGCTTCTCGCGCCAGCAGGATTTGCGGTCGGTGCCCGGCAATCTGCCGCTCCCGATCGGTGGCGGCCGGAACACTTCGGATCACTACACGCAAGCGGTCGCGGATCTGACACACGTCATTTCGCCCTCCACCGTGGCGGACATGCAGTTCTCTTTCACCAGGGCGCTTGCATCGCAAGTCGGCGCATCGCAAGGATTCAATCTGTCCTCGCTCGGTTTCCCCGCCGCCTATTTGAGCCAGGTGGAATCGCAATTTCCCGTTTTCAATATCGGCGACACGGTAGGCACATCCAACGGAAGCGATTCCTTCACTCAGTTCCAGCCTCGAAATATGTTTTCCACACTAGGGAGCGTCAGTTATCTTCGCGGCAAGCACAGTTTCAAATTCGGCGGCGACTGGCGCATCCTCGATTTCAACGAAGCACAAAACACATCCGCGTCCGGCACATACTCCTTTGGCCGCACGTTTACGCAGGGACCGAATCCCGTCCAATCGAGCGCAGCGGCGGGTTATGGCTTCGCCTCGTTCTTGTTGGGCGACGCGGCAAGCGGTACCATACGGCAGATCAATCCCATTTCCACGCAAGGGTTCTACTATGCGGCGTTTGCGCAGGACGACTGGCACGTAACCGACAAGCTGACGTTGAATATCGGGCTTCGCTGGGATGTGAGCATCGGTAATCGCGAGAAGTACGATCGTCTGGCATACCTGGATTTGGGGGCTCCCAATCCGCTTGGACCACCCGCTGGACTGCCGGACCTACGGGGTATTCTCGGCTGGATTGGCGAACGAAACAGCCTCGACCAGCAGAATACGGACTGGATCAATTTGGGCCCGCGCTTCGGTCTCGCCTATAGCATCGACTCCAAAACAGTGCTGCGCGGCGGGTATGCCATCTTCTTTCTGCCCAAAACGGTGCAGGGAAATGGAGATGGCGCGGTTGAAGCCTTTCGGGATACGCCGATGGTCGCCACCATCGATGGCGTTACGCCAGCCAATCGTCTGAGCAACCCGTTCCCGCAAGGAATTTTGCCGCCGCTCAACGATCGCGATCCGCTCGCCAATGTGGGCGCCAGCGTCGGAGCGCCGACGCGCGATTACAGAAACGGCTATGCCCAGACCTGGAGCTTTGGCATTCAGCGCGAACTGCCCTTCAAACTTCTTCTCGACGTCCACTATTGGGGCAACAAGGGAACGGGACTGCTGACCACCTGGAATATCAATCAAATTCCCAATCAGTACCTGGCGCTCGGGTCGAAGTTGAATGACAAAGTTACGAATCCGTTTTACGACCTGATTGCGACAGGCGCCCTTTCGGGGCCCACCACTTCGCGGCAGCAGTTGCTCCGACCCTATCCGCAATATTCGGGCGATTCCGGAGTCCAGCAGGTTTTCGTGTCGAACGGAAATTCGACGTATCACGCAGGCACGATTCAGGTGGAGCGGCGGCTTGCGACCAATCTCACTTTTCTGGCTGCGTATACGCGTTCTAAAGCAATTGACGATGTTCGCACCCCGCAGGACTACTACAACCGCACGATCGAGAAAGGCTTGTCGTCATTCGATGCTCCCAACCAGTTTGTGCTGAGCGGCGTCTATCAGCTTCCATTCGGACACGGAAGGCAATTTGGGCAGCAACTGAACCCGGTTCTGAATGCGATTGTCGGAAACTGGGACGTGAACGGAATTCTACGGGTCCAAAGCGGTCAGCCGATCGGTATCAGCAGGCCCTCGGTCAACAATGGCCAAAGCGCCAAGCTCGTTCACCCCGGAATTGACGAGTGGTTCGATACAAGTGTCTTTACGGTTGCGCCTCCATTTGCCTTCGGAAACGTCGGGCCCGTACTGCCGGACGTCCGTACCGACGCGATGCGCAACGTGGATACCGTTCTGGTGAAGAACTTCTCGTTCAGCATCAAGGACAAACAGATTACGGCTCAACTTCGCGGCGAGTTCTACAATTTGTTCAATCACCCCCAGTTTTCCTCGCCGAATACTTCAGTTTCGTCGCAAAGCTTCGGGCAGATCACGTCGCAGGCCAACAACCCGAGAGATATCCAAATCGGGCTGAAGGTGAAATTCTAAAAGGTTGTAAAAAATATGGGGAACAACCGCTCCCTCGCAGTCGCGGCTCCATAAGTAATTACGAATACGAAGCGCTGGTTCTGAGCCGTGCGCACGAGCAGTGTGAGCCAACTTGCCTGGATCAATTCATGTTCAACTGCCTGACGATCTCTTCGCCGATCGCCAGCGAGGCCGTGGCGCCAGGACTCGGCGCATTCAACACGTGAATGGAATTGCCTAACCGCTGAATGTGGAAATCCTGGACCATTTCGCCTGTCGGGTAGAGAGCCTGAGCGCGCACGCCCGCGCCGCCCGGTTCCAGATCCGTCGTTCGTATTTCCGGAACGAGCCGCTGAAGAGAAGCGCAAAATAGATCTTTACTGAATGATCGGCGCATCTCGTTGAAACATAGTTTTGGGTATTTCTTCAGAAACGCCCAAAGCCCGGGATAGGTAAGGGCATCGAACAGATCGCGCACGCTGATATCGCGCTTGCGATATCCTTCGCGCGCAAACGCCAGCACGGCATTCGGACCGGCCTCGATGCCGCCGTGGATCAGGCGCGTGAAATGAACCCCCAGGAATGGAAATTTTGGGTCGGGAACGGGGTAAATCAAATTGCGGACAAGCTGCTGCCGCTCCGCCTTGATCTTGTAGTATTCGCCGCGGAACGGCACAATGCGCAACTCCGGTTTGAGCCCCGCGAGCCTGCTCACGCGATCGCATTGCAAGCCGGCACAATTGATCAAGATATCGGATTCGAAATCCCCCGCGGTCGTTGTGGCCAGCCAGCCGTCCGCCGTTTTCCGTAAATGTGTGACCTTCGCATTCGTGAGCACTCGTCCATGAATCTGTCTCGCCAGTGCCGCACAGACTCCCTTATAGTCGACGATGCCTTCTTCCGGCACCCGGATGGCCGCGATGCCCGCGACGTGCGGCTCGATCTCTCTCATCTGCTCGATCCGCAGCATCTCGAGGCCCATCAATCCATTCTTCTGGCCGCGATCGAAAAGATCGTTAAGCCGAGGAAGTTCCTCCTCTTCGGTAGCTACAACCAGCTTTCCGCATATTTCGTGGTCAATGGAGTTTTCGCGGCAGAACTCAATCATCTGCCGGATGCCGCGTACGGCGAGACGCGCTTTCGTCGAGCCGGGCTTGTAATAGATGCCCGCGTGCAGAACGCCGCTGTTGTTCCCTGACTGATGCTGGCCGACCGACTTCTCTTTCTCGAGCACCGTGACATCGGAGTCCGGGAATGTTTGGCCCAGCCGGAATGCCGTTGCCAGTCCGACGATACCCCCACCAACGACCGTGATCTTCTTCGGAGTCACGTCACCATCTTAAACAGGGAGCGAGTCCGGCGGCCTAAGCCGCCGGACGAATCCAGGAGACAGAAGACAGAAGGTGGAATCCAGGAGAGCTTCGTGTTTTCCTCCTGTCTCCTGTCGAGCCGGGCGGCAAACTCTATACCGAACTTTCAGTCCGCAAGCGCTACGTTCAACGCGCCTTGCCGGTAGCCTTCCACATCCAAGGTTATGAAGTGGAACCCGAGGGATTTGAAAATCTCGGCAAAGCGAGCGAACATCTCGGGATTCATGGCCGACGGCAACTCGTCGCGGGCAATTTCAATCCGCACGAGATCGCCGTGGAAGCGGACGCGGAACTGCCGGAACCCGAGAGCTTTGATGGCTTCTTCGCCCTCTTCAATAGTCTTGATCGTTTTCACGTTCACGGGCGTTCCATATGGAACCCGGGAACTCAGACACGCCGCAGCGGGACGATCCCACACGGAGAGTCCGGCACGGTGAGCCAATTCGCGGATTTCGGCTTTAGTCAATGCGACTTCGGCCAGGGGCGCTTTCACGTCGTGCATCTTAGCGGCACGCTGGCCGGGCCGGTAATCGCCCAGGTCGTCCTGATTCACGCCGTAGATGATGTGCCGGTAGCCGTACTTTTCGGCGTAGCTCTCAAGCTGCGTAAACAGCTCGTCCTTACAGTGGAAGCACCGATCTTTATCGTTCTTCACGTAATCGGGATTCTCGAACTCGTTGGTCTTGATGTATTCGTGATGAAAACCGGCTTCGCGCGCGAATGCCTCGGCATCGCGCTTGTGCGACTCAGGCATCGAAGCCGAATCCGCGGTAACGGCAATAGCGTTATTTCCCAAGGCGCGATTTGCCGCCCATGCCAGATAGGCCGAATCCGTTCCGCCCGAATACGCGACGATGACGCGATCCAACTCGCGAATGCACTCAAATAGCGCATTCTGCTTTGCCTCGAGATCCGCGGATTCAAAATTCGGAGAAGAGGCCTGAAACGTGACAAGAGAGGCCATATCTGAAGTATAGCGTTCAGGCCAGGATTGCGGCACTACCGCCGCGAGAGCCTTGGTAACGTAGAAAGCATGCCGGAAGTTGCCACGAAACGAGTTACCGCTCCGCAGAGATACCTATACGGTCCCGGTCCCACCAATGTCGATCCGCGGGTGTATGAGGCGATGAGTCAGCCGGTGGTTGGGATGCGCGATCCGTTTTTCTTCGAGTGCATGGCCGACGTTCAGGTAAAACTGCGCGATGTCTTCGGAACAGACAACCAGAAGACATTCCCCGTGCCGGGAACCGGCAGCTCGGGCATGGAGGCGGCGATTTCGAATTTTGTCACGCCCGGCGCGAAGGTCGCGATCTTCGCGAACGGCGTGTTCGCCGACCGCCAGACGGAAATGGCGCGCCGCCATGGCGCGCAAGTGGTGCGGCTGGAAAAGGAATGGGGCAAGGTCTTCGCACAGGAAGAAGCGGAGGTGTTCATTGAACGTGAAAAGCCTCAGACCGTCGCGTTCGTCCACGGCGAAACGTCAACCGGAGCTTACCAGGCAATGCGGCCGATTACGACGGCGGCCAAGCGCAGTGGCGCCATCACGATTGCCGATTGCGTGACGACGCTCGGCGCAATGCCGGTCGAGATCGACGCGAATGAAGTGGACGTCGCCTACAGTTGCACGCAAAAGGGGCTGAGCTGCCCTTCGGGTCTAGCGCCGATCACCATTTCGCCAAGAGCGTGGAAATGGCTGGAGAATCGCCCGACGCTCGACAACTGGTATCTCGATTTGCGAATGCTCGCAAAGTGGTACGACCCGCCGCACGTCTACCACCACACGCCATCCGCCACCCTTTTTTACGGCATTCGCGAAGGTTTAGCGGTGATTGAAGACGAGGGATTGAAAAACCGGTTTGATCGGCACCATCGCGCCCATCAGCGCCTCCTCGCGGGTATCACGAAGCTCGGATTCGAGCCGTTTGTCCAAGAGCCGGAGAACCGCATCTGGCATTTGGTGACGGTGAAACCTCCCGCCGGAGTCGACGAAGCCGCCTTGCGTCAGAAGCTACTCGAGAATTACGGCATGGACGTATCCGGCGGCATCGGCGCTCTTGCAGGCAAAATTTTACGCATCGGCATCATGGGTCCGCTCGCGACCGATGAGCGCGTGGATGCGCTGCTCGAAGCGCTTGCGGCATCGATGTAATCCGCTGCCACGTGGAGGGTTGTTGCTCGTTGTGAATACGGGCGAAGCAATAGCGGCGTGCCACTGATGATAGGCGGCTTCCGAAACCGAACGCTGCCAGGCATCGTCTGATCGAGAGAATGAAATATTTTCTTACACTTCTGGGTCTTCCATTATTCTTTGCATCCTCAGTGTTCGCCTTGGGTCCGCTCTCGCTCGGGGTGAAGGGCGGTGTCGCGACAACCAGCGCTTTTTCGGACACCACGCAAAGCGGCCCCGGTATTACCCAACGTACGTTTTCGGATTCCAAAGACTATATCGTCGGCCCGATGGTGGAATTGCGGCTTCCGTTCGGGATTGGCGCGGAAGTGGATGCGCTCTATCGCCCACTCCATTTGACAACGCAGATTAATAATTCGCTGACCGGGAAATTTTCAACTTCCAGCACCACATCAAGCTGGGAATTTCCAATTCTTGCGAAATACCGCGTAGGTTTTCCCATCTTACATCCGTATATCGAGGCGGGACCCAGCTTCCGCAGCCTAGGCGGCGATCTGGATTCCTATATGTCCAAAGTGGGCATCACGGCTGGAGTGGGTGTTGAATTGAATGCGTTGCTCCTACGGGTGGCTCCGGAATTTCGCTACACGCATTGGGGCTCAGATTCAACGCCCAATCCCGGCGTCATTCATGCGCCGTCAAATCAGAATCAAGTGGAATTTCTAGTCGGCCTCTCGTTCTAGCAGTTCTCCAGAGTAACCGGGCGCGGCATGCCGCGCTCGGACAACTTCAGTCGTGTGAGGCGGCACGGTGGGCTCGCGAACTGCAGGACGTCAGGGATTCCGAACAGTCTGATACGCTAGGCGAAACTCACGATGGCCACCACGCCGCCCAAGCCCTCGCGTCTGACCTGGTTCGCACTTGTCCTGCTGGTCGTCTCAATCGGCATTAACTACCTTGACCGGGGCAACCTCTCGGTAGCGCTCCACAACATTGAGGGCGAGTTCCATCTGAACAAAGATCAGCTCGGCCTGCTCGGGACGGCATTTTTTGTCAGCTACGCCCTGCTGCAGATCGGGGCAGGGCCGCTCATCGACCGATTCAACGTGTACTGGGTTTACGCCGGCGGATATCTGATTTGGTCCGCCGCCACACTCTTGACGGGCTTTGCCCGCGACATCCATTTCCTGGGATTCACGGTCAGCAGCTTCGCCGTTCTTTTCACTCTGCGGCTGGCGCTGGGGTGCGGGGAATCGGTCGCTTACCCGGCGTACTCGAAAATCATTTGCGCCGGCTTTCCCGAAACGTTGCGCGGCGCCGCTAATGCCGCAATTGACGCCGGCTCGAAAGTGGGACCCGCGCTCGGCGTCATGCTCGGTTTTTTTCTGATGAACCGCCTGACCTGGAGAGGGATGTTCATCGCCATTGGCGCGGCCAGTCTGCTGTGGCTGATCCCCTGGTGCGTGGTGGCGCCGAAACTCACGCTGCGGCAAGAGTGCTCAACAATCAAAGCGCCGCCTTATCGCGAGATGCTCCGCCACCGGGCTTTCTGGGGCACGGTAATGGGCCTTTTCGGCGGGAATTACACCTGGTACCTGCTGCTCACCTGGCTACCCTACTATTTCGAAACCGACCGTCATTACCCGCACGACAGCCTGGCTATTTTGAGCTCGCTCCCGTTTTGGGGCGTGGCTGTCTCTTCGATGCTCGCCGGGTTGGCGGCGGACGCCATTATCCGGCGGGGAAGAATCGCTTCCCGTGTCCGCCAAGCGACGGTCTCCCTCGGCCTTCTGGGGTGCTGCCTGTTTATGCTGCCCGCCGTCATCATCCGAAATGAAACCATCTCGATCACTCTGTTAATTGTCGCGTGCATCTGTTTGGGACTTTTTTCGTCTAATCACTGGGCGCTCACGCAAACGCTGGCTGGACCGGAGGCAGCCGGAAAATGGACCGGGATCGAAAACTGCTTAGGAAATTTTGCAGGGATCACGGCGCCTTGGTTGACGGGAGCAATACTTCAAACCACGCACTCCTTCCTGCTCGCCTTCGCGGTTTCGTGCCTGATGCTACTCGTGGGAGTAGCCGGGTACTGGTTCGTCGTGGGGACAACCAGGCGAGTGCGCTGGTCCACCGAATTGGCTTCCGAAACGGCGTCCGCCTGAAGCATTTGTTTGTGAGTTTGCGGCGTTCGCAGCCGCTCATGATAAGCGTTCTCGTGTGTTACACACACCTGGGCGCGGCCGATGAGCATTTCCTCCGAGTGCTCATCGGCTCTTCGTTTGAGTAGACCCACGCCACGAGGGATCAGGCGGCAAACGAGCCTTCCTCCGAGTGCTCGCCGGTTCTTCAGTTATCGACGGCAACCTGCTCCCGAAGCCACGTCAGATATTTTTCTGATCCCGCCGCTACGGGCACGGCAATCACCTCCGGGAGTTCGTATGAGTGCAGTTCGCGAATCCGGCTCTCGATGGACGAGAGGCGTTCTCGCGTGGTCTTCACGAGGAGGAGATGTTCCGAAGCCCTTTCCACCTTGTCCTGCCATCGATAGATGCTGGTCAGGCCCGGAAGTACGCTGACGCAGGCTGCCAGGCGCTCCTCAACCAGTGACTGCGCGACCCTGTTGGCTTCAGCGTTGTCACTGCAGGTGCAAAAAACTATAAAAATTTCGGACATAACTTGCTATCCATCTGGACCTTTGGCGAAAAGACGTTTATAAAGAGATGTAAGGAATTTTCCGTACCGTGTACCGTTCGTTCCTACGTCCCGTCTTCATTATCTTCGGACTCATAGCGCTCGCCGCCTACGCGACCATCATGTTTCGGGGGCCGCAAGGCCTTGCCGCGCTTCAAGAGAAGCAAAACGCGGCGCACCGCCTCGAGGTTGAAAACGCCAATATGCGGAAGCAGAACAGCGAGCTACAGCAACGGATCAACCGGCTTAAGCACGACCCCGATGCGCAGGAAACCGTTGTGCGGCAACGCACGGGTAAGACCCGGCCCGGCGATACGTCCTTCGTAATTCCCGAGCAGCCTAAGAAACCGCAGTAGTCGAAGCTTTACAGCGGCACATCGCCAGGCAGCCCCCATTGAACGGCAACCGGGTTGTAAGGACGGCTGCTCAGGGTGACAAACCAGTAACCGGTGGACGGCCGCCATATCGCGTAGTCGGTCTTTCCGTCGTGATCAAAATCGCGAGCTATCGGGATATCGCCCTGGGCGCCCCATTCCACCAAATAGGGAGTGTCAGAACTGCTGCTCGGGATGACATACCAGCTCCCGTTTGACGGCCGCCACACAGCTAAATCGTTCTTGCCGTCGCCGTCAAAATCGCCAACCAGTGGAACGTCGCCGGTCGAACCCCACTGCTGGGAATATGGGAGCGACGGATTGCTGCTGGGGATGATATACCAAGTCCCGTTCGATGGCCGCCATACTGCGAAATCCAGTTTGCCGTCACTGTCGAAGTCGCCCACAAGCGGCACGTCCCCGGGCAAGCCCCATTGTTGTGCATAGGGAGCGCCCGGGTTGCTGCTGGGCTTGATGTACCACATGCCTTCGGAGGGGCGCCATATGACAAAGTCGCTTTTGCCGTCGCCGTCAAAATCGCCGCCGAGCGGGATGTCGCCGGGCGCCCCCCACTGCTGCATATAAGGGGCATTCGGATTACTGCTCGGCTTGACATACCACATGCCCTCAGAAGGGCGCCACACCACATAATCGTTCTTACCATCGCCGTCGAAATCGGCTGTTATGGGAATATCGCCGGGCAGGCCCCATTGCTGAACGTAACGAGCGGAAGGGTCTCTACTCGGCGTGACGTACCACCCGCCATCCGAGGGACGGTGGACGGCGTAATCGCTCGCGCCGTCCCCATCGAAGTCGGCAGTGACTCTACCGGCGTTACCCTTGATGACCGGATCGACAAAGAAGAGCGCCATCATGCCCTGGTCCTCGTGAGGCGCCAGGTGGCAATGCAGCATGTAGGCGTGGTTGGCATCGCTGTAGTCTGTGAAGTGCATCGCAACACTGACGCTTTGCCCCGGCGGCACCTCGACTGTATCTTTCCAGCCGACCTTGTCGCCGACGGGCGCGGCGCCATTGATGGAAACAATCTGGAAGGACCCGTCGTGCATGTGAAAATCGTGGTCCTGCGCGGTGGTATTGACGACATCCCAAACTTCCGTAGTGCCGACTTTCACTCGAATTTCGGATCTCATGAGATCTGCCATCGTATGGGCCTCGACTCCGTTGATCCCGAAACCGGCGGCGTCGCCCGTAAATTCGATGGTGCGCCGGGTGGCTCCCGCGATATCGAGATTAGGCGGGGTATTCAGAACGTCGGGAATCGGCGGCAGCGTCGAAATCGAACCCGTAGGATTGATCTGCAGAATAGGGTGTGTTCCACTGCCGCCGGCGATCAACGTGGCTTCCTGCGTGGCCTGAAGAGCCATGCCGCCGGTCACATCGACAACAATCTCGGCACGCTCGGCCGGGGTGAGACGAACACTCGTGACAGTGAGCGGATGCGGAAGGAAGCCGCCGTCGGTAGCGACTTCGCTAAACGGCCGGCCATCGGTGAACGACAATGTCAGGACGTCGCCTATCGACGCATTCAGAACCCGGAAACGCAGCCGGTTTTGAGGCGTGTTGAG
>JAICLJ010000268.1 GCA_025927575.1 Bryobacteraceae bacterium
AGATTCTGGGGTACTGCTTGATGACCAATCACGTTCACCTGATCGCGGTTCCGGCTGACGCAACCGGACTGGCCAAGGCGATCGGGCGCGTGCATAACGACTACGCACGCTGGCTTCCTATTCGAAGACGCGAATCCGGCCATTTGTGGCAGAATCGTTTCTTCTCCTGTCCCCTGGAGGATGCCTATACCTGGGCGGCGCTTGCCTATGTGGAGCGAAACCCAGTGCGTGCTGGAATGGTTGCGCACCGCGAAGAATGGGCTTGGAGCAGTGCTCGGCAGGACGGATTGGTGCGATTGGCTGGCGTTACGGGAGTGGTCGCAAAACTGGACGCCGGGGCTTTGGCGGGTTGCGCTCCAGGAAGCTCTCATCGAGGCGGACTTCCGAGCCCGATTGCACGAGGCAACCCGAACGGGAAGACCCTTAGGAGGAGATCAATTCATAGAGCAGTGCGAGCAGCAAGCGGGATCGAGTTTGCGAAAACAGAAGCCAGGACCGAAGCCAAAACTGCTCGTGTCATGTGTGGGTCCATCAGCGGTTTGAGTATGCCGTGCAATGAGATGGATTGGGGAGTTACGGTGTTCCGGATCTTCCCGGATCTTCCGTCCCGGATCTTCCCACAATACAGAGTCGATGCTTATTTACTTTTTCAGCACTGTGTTCATCGTGCCGGCGGTTCACTGTCCGCCCGCCGGCGAACTGAAGTTCGCCGCGGCACGCTGAAGGCGTGCGCCACGGAATACCGGCATCGAGCGCTAGCTCATTGACTAGAACGTAACCCGCAGCCGTAATCGAATGGACCTGCGGCTGTCGATGCCTTCCTGTGAAAAGCTGTTGATCAACCGCCCGAAATCCGGATTCGGCGTGACATCCGTAATCGGCAATATTCTGGCCGTGTTCGGATCGACGTTAATATTGAAATCGCCGAGCAACGCGAACGCGCCGCCGCCCCCGCCGTAATCGGAATCGGGCGAGAACAACGGATGATTGAACAGATTGTCAACGTCCGCGCCAATAGTCGCCGCAACGCGCTCGCCGAAACGAAATTCTTTGTGGACTCCGAGGTTCAAGCCCCACGTGCCGGGTCCCCAAAGCATGTTGCGCTTGACGCCAGTGCTGAGCATGTCTGCTCCAACCGACGGAAGCCCGAAGGCAGCAGCATTCCAGATTGCATCGCCGTTCTTCTGGTTATAGTTGTTGCTGAGGAGAATGGGCCGGAACGAAGGCTCGGCTCCGAAATCGCCGACAGCGTCGATAGAGCCTACACCAATGTTGCCCGGCACAGCCGGGTCGCAATTGTCGCAAATCCAGAATGGCGTAAAGCCCGTGCCCGATTTCGCGAACATGTTGAACGTGGTTTGCCAGCCGCCAAGAAACGCATCCGTCCACTTCGACATGGAAGAGCCGAATTTACGATTGCGGCCAACCGGCAGATCGTAAATGCCGTATGCAACGAAGCGATGGCGCGACACATAGCCATCCGTTCCGTAATCGCTATTCGGATTGAACGGATCGTAAGCGACGCCACCCAAGCTGGAGTTGCCCGTATCCAGGGCGGTGCTGGCCTGATCCAGGTACGTGTAAGCCGCGCTGAACATCAAGCCTTTTGAAAACCGGTGGTCAACCTGCGTCTGGAAGGCGTTGGACTTGCCATGTCCGTAGTTTCCGTAGCTGAGCACGTAGTCGCCGAGTCCCGGAAATCGAAATCGCGACAGATCCGCGGCGGAGTAGTCGCAGTTCCCCTCAGTCGGGTCGCAGGCCGTTACACCATCCCCGATGGTTGTGCCAAAGGGCGTATCGCTTGGTTTAATCTCATTCAGGTCTCTCCCGGCGATCAAGCCGCTCATGTAACTGCCCATGTAAGAAAGCCGCACGGACGTCTGCCAACCGAGTTCCTGCTCGAACGTAACGTTGTATTGCTGGATTCGAGGCTGCTGAAGGCCAAACGGTACGATATTCACCGCTGGAACGTTCCCAAATCCCTGAACGGCCCCGCCAGTCACCGGGCTGACGCCGGTCTGGCCGGTGCCGGGCCAGCCCTCGATCGGATTCCCATCGCTCGCCCGCTTCGTCAGACCTTGATTGAATGGATTGGTCGCGATCGGATCGCGGATGCCCTGCGCGGCCGAGGTCGGATAGTAGATGCCCCACCCGCCACGGAGCACGCTTTTGTCAGTGACGCGCCAGGCAAATCCGAGGCGAGGCGCAAAGTTGTTCTTATCCATCCGGACTACACCGCGTCCAACGCCAAGTCCCGACTGATCCGCAAATTCATATCCGTAATTGAGAATACGGGTGTCGAGATATTGCAGTGTCTTTTTCGACGGAAGGACGAAAATTCCCTTCTGCCCGGTGGTGGAATTCACGTAATTCGGATCGAAGTTCGCGATCAAATCGTTCTTGTCGATAAACGGCGTGATCAGCTCGTAGCGTAGTCCCAGATTCAGCGTGAGGCGCGAACTAATTTTCCAATCGTCCTGGAAGAAATAGCCCTGCTCCCAGTTGTGTACGTTCATCGCCGGCCGGGGCTGCAGCACATAGCTGACGGTGGTAGGCGGAAGTCCCAGCAGGAAATCGGTGAGCGGATTCGCCCCGGTCCCGCTATACGTCATGGAGCCGCGCGGATTGCCGCGGTTCAAAGCGAACCCGTCGACAGCCTGGTTATAAACTCCATCGGCGCCCATCTTCATATTGTGTTTGCCGACGATCCAGGTCAGCGTGTCGCCGAACGTGGATAAATTTTGGTCCATCGGCCGGTCCGTGTTGCGGCCGCCATTCGTAAATGTCGCGAAGGTGTTGTTGAAGCTGACCGCCGGGTGCCCGTAGGTCGACATCGCAAACGGACCCACCACGGACTGATAGGCATTGATGTCATCGCCGCTGAAACCGATGCTCGATAAAAACCCGTTCAGCGTTGTGTTGCTGTGCTGGAACAGGTTCTGCCGGTTAAACCCGCCTCGTAGCTCGTTGACCATGTTTGCCTTGACAATGCGCGTATACGATGCCGACACGGTGTTGTTCAAGCGGTCCACCTGCGTCAATCCAAGCCCTGTATACGGCGAGACCACTGGATTGGTGGCGCTGGTCTGGTCGGACGCGTTATACACGACATAGACGCGATCTTTATCGCTGAAATCGTGATCGACGCGCAGCGTGCCAAGGTCCTGGTTCGATGCGCCGGGTAGAAGGGTTGCATAACCCGAAATGCGGCCCGTGTTCGGGTTGATGGGGGCCGACATGCCAATCTTCGGAAAGTATTTGCCGATCATGTTCTGCACGGTTGGATTGAGCAGCCGCTGTGGGATACGGACAAACTGCTGTCCGAGGCCGCCAACCGTATCGTTCTGAATCTCGGCCGCGGTGAGCGCGACACCATCCGGAACCAGCGGCTTTGCCGAGTCGTTCAATAACGAGAAGTCGCCCGCAAGCAGCGAAGGATGCGGCAGCGTATTCGAGTAGATGGTGGTCGGCGTCACCGACCAGTTGCGCTCGTAGGAACTGAAGAACCACGTATTCTTCAGTTTCGGAATGGGGCCGCCGAACGATCCGCCCAGGTCGTTGATGTTGAAGAAAGGCGTCGGGTATTTATTCTGAAATGAAGTCGGCGCGAAGTTCGCCGCAGCGTCCTTATCCTGCAGGGTCCACGCAGCGAGAGCTGAGTTCTTGTTGTCGTAAATCAGCGAGCCGTGATACTGTGCCCCTCCGCGCTTGGTTGTGATGCGGATGTTCGCGATGCCGGCGTACTCGGCGCTGAAATCGCTGGACATGACGTTCACTTCCGCAACCGCCTCGAGCGAGGGCGCGCTTGCCGTGTGATCGCCGAAAATGCCGCCATTCGAGCGCTGGCCGTCGAGAGAATAGCTCGCGCCATAACTTTGGGCGCCGAGAAATTTGAACTCGCCATCCGCCGCGCCCTGGGTGATATTCGGGTTCAGATAGAGGAACGAATAGACATCGCGGCTGTCACGCGACAGTTCCGTCACCGCTCTGTTGTTCAGCGTTTGGCTGATCGTCTGGTCCTCGGTGTGAATGACCGGCGCTTCCCCGGTGATCATGACGGAGGACTGCGTATTCGAAACATGCAGCACCGCGTTTGCGCTGACTACGTCGCTGCCGCTCACGACGACACCGGTAACCTCCGATGTCCCGAACCCCGGAGCGCTCACCGAAACTTTATAGTTTCCGGAGTTCACGCCGGAAGCCGTATAATCGCCTTGAGTGTTGGTCGTCACCTCGCGCGTCCGGTTTGTGCCGAGGTCGAGAATCTGAACGGTTGCGTTTGGAACGACGGCGCCGCTCGAATCCGTAATGGTTCCGCGGATCGTGCCCAAATCCGTTCCTTGGCCCCAAATGCAGCCTGCCGCTATGGCGAGAGACAAGGCGCACCAAAGTAACCGCCTGAAAGCAATCCTAATTGCCATGAAACTTATCCTTTACGAGACTGATTGTTTCTGGTGTAGCACGAAACCCGGCAAGAAAGCAAGAGAACGTAAATTTTCGAAGAACATCGCAAGACGATAGAAAAGAAGGCTAGGCTGAAAATAGGGCTGATTGCGCGACCGGGCGGCTTTCTGTTCCCGGAAATGCGTGGCATAGCCGTTAGTTTCGAGGCGATTCTACGTCCCAGGCTCGCTGAACTTGAATGATGCTTCTTGGCTCCAGATTGAGAGTTACGCAGCAAAGGCGAGGGCAGGCACGCAGGATTCACGATCGAAGTTCCAGGTGTGGGCGTTGCTTGCGTGTTCGAGCGTTCATTTGCGCTTGACGAGCGACTCGGCTTCCGCTTTCGAACAAACGAAGTCAAACTCTGCCGGCGAGAATTTCTTGCCGGCGACCAGATGGCACATCCCGACTTCGTAAATTGCTTCTTGCTCGCGCGCTTCCTGCACTTTGCGCTCGGCCTGGACCTCGCGCAAATCTTGAGCACCTTTTCGTAATGGCGCATCAAGCGCTGTTCATAAATGGAATGGGAACGGGGGATCCGTTCCCGAATTTCGAGAATTTGGCTACACGTAGAGACGTCAAGCGATACCGATTGCTCAATGCAGCAAGCGCGCTGGGGGTTGTGCCTGTAGCTGCGGGCATGCCTGGTCATTTCCTATGGCGTTGGATCGGGGTGCCCCTGGTAATCGTGTTTGTTTGCGCCTTCGCGCCCTTGCTCTTCTACGGAGCGCGTTTTCTATGGGAGCGACTAGAGGGCAGTGGCAGGTAGAGTCAGTGCTCCCGCGCGCGGGTGGCAGCCCGGAAAGCAGTA
>JAICLJ010000100.1 GCA_025927575.1 Bryobacteraceae bacterium
GTCTGGAAAACCGGTCTACGCCTACCTGCGAACGCCCGGGATGCACGAGTATTTCATCGCGTCCGTCGCCGACAAGATTTATGTGGATCCGGACGATTACCTGGAGCTGAAGGGCTTTCGCCTTGAAGCGGTCTATCTGAAGAATCTCCTCAATAAGGTCGGAGTCTCCGTAGATGTCGACCACATCGGGAAATATAAAGACGCTGGCGACATATTCACGCGCAACAACATGTCGCCCGAAACGCAGGAAGTCTTGAATGGTGTTCTGGATCAGGTCTACAACAATTTCTGCACCGTCGTCGGCCAGGGGCGCCATAAGTCGGCGGCGGATATGAAGGCGTTGATTGATCAGGGGCCGTTCCTCGCGAAGACGGCGAAGAGCGACGGACTGGTGGACGAACTGGGTTACGAGGATCAGGTCTTCAGCGCATTGAAAGACAAGCTGAAGTCGGGCGATCTCGCGAAGACCTATTACAAGAGCTATACGCGCGCTACTCCCGGGAGCGGCACGCGCATCGCCCTTTTAGCGGGCGAAGGCGACATCATCCGAGGAAGTGCGGACCGGCCGTTCGGGCAGGCGTCGGTGATTGCTTCGGAGACATTCTCGAGGACAATCGAGCAGGTGCGGCAGGACAAGAGCGTGAAGGGCGTCATTGTTCGCATCGATTCGCCGGGCGGCGATGCCGTCGCTTCGGACGAGATTCTGCACGAACTGAAGCGGCTGGCAAAAGAGAAACCCCTGGTCATTTCAATGTCGGATTTGGCGGCTTCGGGCGGCTATTTCATCTCGATGACCGGAAACCCGATCGTTGCCTATCCTGACACGATCACGGGATCGATCGGTGTTCTTTATGGAAAGCCCGTACTGAAGGGCCTGTACGATAAGGTCGGGATTACGAAGGATCTGCTGACTCGCGGCAAATTCGCCAATATCGATTCCGATTACACGCCTCTCTCCGATCCCGAGAAGCAGAAGCTGCATGATGGGTTGATTTCGACTTACACGAGCTTTGTCTCAAAGGTCGCGACGGCTCGCAAGAAGAGCTATAACGACATCGATCAGATTGCGCAGGGCCGCGTCTGGATGGGCGAGGCAGCGGCGCACAACGGTCTGGTCGACGATTTGGGCGGTCTGGATAAAGCCGTCGAACTGATTCGGCAGAGTGCCAAACTTCCGCCGAAAGCAGGGGTGGATCTTGTTTCGTTTCCACCGAAACGCAGTTTGCTGGACATGCTCTTCAGCTCGAATCCCGAGTCGCTTGCCGAAGCGCAGGCCGGTCAGGCGCTGCGCTCGATTACAGAAGAATTGCCCAGCCCGGCAGTGATGCGGGGCGGCATGCTCGAGATCATGCCCTACCGGATTCGATTGAAGTAGCCGCTGAATTTTGGGCCGGCCAGCATTAGATCATGCGCTCGATCGCGAACGACGAATAGCGGCGCATTGAAACCGGACCAAACGGTTCGAGCAGTTTTTGCACGCGGCGCCCTTCCTCCTCGCCGGGGCAATAGACTGCAAGGAAACCAGCCCCGGCATGGGCATGCTTCAGATCGTCGTCGAGGTACAACTCTTCCGTGCCGAGGATGCGCGAAATATGTGCGGTCAGGCGAGACCAAAATCCCGCGTCCTCGTGCGCATCTTCCGAAATCTCGATCAGCTCATCGCCGCGAATCGTCAACGTCTCCTTTTCCTCGTAGCCGGATTCCAGAAGAGTCTGTCGCGCCCGCTCGGCTGCCGGATAAGACGGAAAGATCGCGATCAGATAATTCGTCGGATAGAAAACTCCGAAGGCCGAGTCCGATTGTTTGAAAAAACTGGCTGCGGAAGTCATGTGTTGTCCTATGCGGTCGGTGCGTTTTATCGCGTAACGTATAGGGACTCCGGCTGCGCCAGAACCGTTACGAGCAGGAATGATGTGAATTCGATCAGCAATTCGAGTTTACTCACAGGAATTCATATGCGTTCGCACCCACGGCAACGGAACTGAGTGAGCAACTTCAGCCGGTGGATCGCTCGCCGTCTGGAGAAATACCGCTCCGTTTTGTGAGAGAAATTATCGACATATACGTGACTCATTACGCTATGTTGGGGACGGACCCCATCGGAAACTCGTCTGTCGGCGCAATATCGAGGGACTGTCCCCAGGCGGGCGCCTGTTATGTATGATCAATAACTAATGATAGTGAGGAACACGGGGATTGTAATTCGCAGCTTGGAATGCATGATTTCCGCCCTCCTGCTGTCGGGCCTCACTTTTGGCCAGAGTGGAGATTTCTATCGAAACAACTTCACGGCGGGAATCGGGCCGGGCATACCTGTGGGAAGCGATACCGCTTATCTGGATGCAGCGCCTCTGATTTCGATCGGCTATGGCTACCGGTTTTATCGATTCCTGCAGGCGGATGTCGGGTTCCAGACCGCCTTTGGCGCCGCGAGCAACCAGAACATTGAGGCGACGAATTTAGGCTATGTGCGGGGTGGCGACCGCGAATATATGGTTCCGCTTGGCGGGCGCTTAATCGTTCCAACGCCGTTGTCTCGCATTGAGCTATCGGCTGGAGGCGGCGCCGCTTATCTTCACTATTCCGAAACCGTGCCGTCGAGCTATTACTATACGAACTATTGTTATAGCTGCACATCGCGGGGTGGTTGGGGCGCGTACGGCCTGGCGAACGTGAGCTATTTTCTGGATAGCGACCACAATTTTCACGTCGGAACAACGGGCCAGTTCATCTCCGCATCTCTGCACGGTGATGCCGTCGGCGCGACGCCGGCAATCGACACAAGAGATCACTGGGTTAATATCTCGTTCGAGTTTGGCTTCAGCTTCTGAGTGGGGACGGACCCCGCTTGCGCCGTGTGGTGACGCTCCTTTTGCACCCGATTTGACTGAGGAATATCGGCCAAGGACAGGTTCTCTGCGGGCAGACGCTGAGTTCCCCGATCCCTGGCATCCGCTACGATGAAAGGTTAGCCCCATGAATGCCTCCTCCGTTGACCTGAAGAATACTGTCAACCTGCCCAAAACCGGATTGCCCATGAAGGCGAATCTGCCGGCCGCCGAACCCAAAATGCTCGAACGGTGGGAATCCGAAGACCTGTATGGTCTGATTCGACAGGCGCGTAAGGGCAAGCCCCTGTTCGTTTTGCACGATGGCCCCCCGTATGCAAACGGCAACATCCACCTGGGTACGGCATTCAATAAAATTCTGAAAGACTTCATCGTGAAGTCAAAGAGCATGGCCGGGTTCGACGCCCCCTACGTTCCGGGCTGGGACTGTCATGGCCTGCCGATCGAGATCAAAGTAGACAACGAGCTGGGCAAGCGGAAGGCGGCCATGACCGCCGCCGAAATCCGCGCCGAGTGCCGCGCCTACGCCGCGGAATTCGTCGAAATCCACCGCCGCGAGTTCAAGCGATTAGGAATTTTGGGCCGTTGGGGCGATCCTTACCTGACGATGACCGCCGACTATGAGGCTGTCATCGCTCAGACGTTTGTAGATTTTTTGCACAGCGGGTACATATACAAGGGACTGAAGCCGGTCCACTGGTGCATTAGGGATCAGACGGCGCTTGCCGAGGCTGAAGTGGAATACGAAAACCACTCAAGCCCCTCGATCTATGTGAGGTTCAAGCTGAAGTCCGATCCGGCTTTCATCGATCCGGCACTGGCAGGCAAAGACGTATACACGGTTATCTGGACGACGACGCCCTGGACCATGCCGGCTAACCTGGCGATCTGCTTTCATCCCAAATTCGAATACGTCGCGGTCGATACGCCACAGGGTGTAATGATTGTCGCTGAAGGCCTGCTCAACAAGCTGAGCGAAGAGTTGGGTTGGGAGAAAGCCGTGCTGGCGCGCTTCCCCGGCTCACAGCTTGAACGCGCCGTGTTTCAGCATCCGTTTATGGAGCGGGAGTCTCTCGGCATCCTCGGCGATCACGTCACGCTTGAACAAGGCACCGGCGCGGTACACACTGCTCCGGGACACGGCCAGGAAGATTTCGTCGTCGGCCAGCGCTACGGCCTGCCGGTTTATTGTCCGGTCGACCATGCGGGCCGATTCTTCCGAGCTGAAACGGCGCCCGGAGTGCTGCCGGAAGAAATTGTCGGGAAAACGGTCTGGCAGGCCAATCCCCTGGTTGTCGAGATTCTTGAAAGAGAAGGGGCTCTTCTCAAGCACCAGAAGATCGAGCATAGTTACCCGCATTGTTGGCGTTGCCACCAGCCGACGATCTTCCGCGCGACCGACCAGTGGTTCATCGGCATGGAGCGCGAGCAGCTTCGCACCAGGACGCTTGACGCCATCAAGCAGGTGAAATGGCGCCCGTCATGGGGTGAAGAGCGCATGTCGAACATGATTGCGATGCGGCCCGATTGGTGCATCTCGCGCCAGCGTGTCTGGGGCGTGCCGATCATTGTTTTCTACTGCGTTAGCTGTGGCGCCCCTTTCACCGACAGAACGGTATTGGAAGGAGTTGTCGAGCAGTTCCGCCAGCACACCTCCGACATTTGGTATTCAAAATCGGCAGTGGAATTGATGGGCCCGGGCTGCCACTGCTCGAATTGCGGAGGCACTTCGTTTCGCAAAGAGAGCGATATTCTCGACGTCTGGTTCGACTCGGGGTCCAGCCATTTGGCCGTATTGACGCCGGACAACGAGCTTCCCTGGCCGGCGGACCTCTATCTGGAAGGCGGCGATCAGTATCGCGGTTGGTTCCAGAGTTCGCTGCTGATCAGCGTCGGACTGAAGGGCAGATCGCCCTACACGGGATGTGCGACTCACGGCTGGACGTTAGACGCCGAGGGCCGCGCCATGTCGAAATCCCTCGGCAATATCATCGAGCCCGAGAAGATCGTCAAACAGTACGGAGCCGATCTCTTGCGGCTATGGGTGGCGTCGGTCGACTTCACGGAAGACGTGAGGCTCTCGGATACCATCCTGGCACGCCTTTCGGAAGCCTATCGCAAACTGCGGAACACGTTTCGATACACGCTGGGCAATCTGTACGATTTCGATCCGGAGATCGATCCTGTCCGGGCGGATGAGTTGGAAGAAATCGATCAATGGATGTTGGTCAAGGCCGAGGAACTCGTGCGCAGATGTCGCTCTGCTTATGACGAATTGTCGTTCCATTCGGTGTATCGCGCTGTCTACGACTTTGCGGTTATGGATTTAAGCGCGGTCTATTTCGACATTTTGAAGGACCGCCTCTATACGACGGCCCCCCGCTCCCACGCCCGGCGCAGCGCGCAAACGGCGATTTACCGGCTACACCTTGCGCTGGCGCGCTTGATGGCGCCGATTCTGAGCTATACCTGCGAAGAGGTTTGGGGACACACCAGGCTTAGGCCTGGGAGTCCGGCCAGCGTGCATCTCGCGTACTTGCCCGTCACCGACGATTTGACGAGTGGCCTTCCGGAAACCCGCCGAGGCCGCTTGGCTAACTGGGATAAATTGATGGGTATTCGCGACCAGGTGATGAAATCGTTGGATCAGACACGAGAAGAGAAAGTGATCGGCGGGTCGCTCGAAGCGGCCGTGCTGCTTACCGCCGGCGGTGAGCTGCATTCGTTGCTGGCGGAATATCAGTCGCAACTTCCAGCGCTTTTCATCGTCTCTCAAGTAGAGGTCCGGAAAGCGGATACGGAAGAACTGTCGATCGCCGTAACTCGAGCTGTGGGCGACAAATGCGAGCGTTGCTGGAAATACACGCTCGATGTCGGCAGCGACCCGGATTTTCCGACAATCTGCGAGGCTTGCGCGGCAGCCGTGAAGGAATCTCTCGAACCGTGAAAGACGCGGCGCTAGATCGATTGACCGGCAAATCGGCGCCGGCAGCCTGGATGCGTTGGATGCCGTTCGTGATCGCCGCGGCAATTTTCATCCTTGATCGCGTCACCAAGATCTACATTCGAGCGAACCTGTACGAATTCGACTCCATTTCGGTGATTCCTGGGTGGTTTCGGATCGTGCACACCGAAAATTCGGGCGCCGCGTTTGGGATGCTTGCCGATGGCGCGCCGCTGGTCAGGGGAATCGTCCTGATCGGTATCTCAATTGTTGTGCTATGTTTTGTGATCTCGGCCCTTCTCAACCGGAATGGCTCCTATTCAGGAGTGGCGATGCGAATTGGCCTGGGCTTTATTTTGGGCGGGGCGATCGGGAATCTGTATGACCGTGTTCTGCTCGGAACGGTCACCGATTTTATCGAGGTTTATAACGGCACCTGGTCATTCCCGGCGTTCAATATGGCCGATAGCGCAATCACGGTAGGCGCCGCGATCCTGATATTCGATTTGCTGAGGCCCCATCGAAAGTCCGTCCCTTCGCCGGTCGAATCGAAGTGAGTGTTTAAATGTATCCGAAGCTTTTCTCAATTGGTTCGTTTTCTGTGCCCACCTACGGCGTGCTGGTGGCGCTGGGGTTCCTGGCCGGTTTAGGAGTTACGCTGCGCCTGGCTAAGCGAGCCGGCCTGTCCACGGAACTGCTGACGAATCTCGCAATCTACTGCGCGCTCGCCGGTATTGTCGGAGCGAAGCTGTTTATGTTCTTGTTCGACTGGCAATACTATTGGCAAAATCCCGGTGAAATTTTTACGCTTTCAACTCTACAGGCAGCCGGTGTGTTTCACGGCGGCCTGATCGCGGCTCTGATCCTGGCGATAGTCTACATGCGCCGGCAGCACTTGCCTGCGCTGTTCACGATGGATTGCTTTGCGCCCGGTCTCGTGCTCGGGCAAGCCATCGGGCGTGTGGGATGTTTTGCCGCCGGCTGCTGCTGGGGTAAAGCCTGCAACCTGCCCTGGGCCGTGACCTTTCACTCGGATGCGGCCGCTCCGGTGCCGCTCAATGTGCCGCTGCACCCGGCACAACTCTACGAAACCGGCGTAAACCTCATCATCTTCACGGTTCTGTACCGGATGTTCAATCGCTCTCACAGAGCAGGTGAGATCATCGGCTGGTATCTGGTCCTGTACTCGATCGCGCGGTTCATCATCGAGTTCTTCCGGAATCATGAGCAGAGCCTGGTTGCCGGGCTATCGTTGACCCAGTGGATTGCTCTGGGACTGCTGGCATTGGGCGCCGCGATCCTTGTTCGCATACGGCAAGTGGAACTCGCACCCCAGCACTAAGTCCGCCGAAGGTTGAAATTCCGCAGCTCCCACTTTTATCAGCCTCTGTTGGCAGCGTTTTCCGTGGCCTTGCACAACTGGCGTACAACGCTCAAAGCTATAGCCAGCTCTTCCGAATTCACTTCACCGGCGAGCGCAATATGCCATTTCCGCGCCGCTTTTGTGATCCGCGCCAGAGTGGCGATGCCTTCGGCTGTTAATTCAAGGGGCGGGAAGTTTGGTTCGCTATAGCGGCTTAATTACTGAAACTTCACCGCCTTGCCGGTCCGGATTGATTCCTTCGCCAGATCGATAATGTGGATCACGTCGACATTGATATCGATGGCGGTCAAGCCCTCGATAGGGCCTTTAGCTTTAATCCGGGAAACCATGTAGACGATCGGCTCGCTCGCGTCCGGCGGAAGCGGCGTCAGCGGAAGTTCCTTGACGTCGCGCCCTTGGCGCACTTCCACGCCCTTGTGAGTCATATAAATGCTGGCGTGCTTGCCATCCTTGCCCCAGCCGAAGATCTCCAGGTCCTGATAGCTGCGCGGCAGATCCCAACTGCCTTCGAAGATACCGACGCCATGCGGATAATTCAAAATAATGTCCGCGTTATCCTCCACCTTCGGGAAGCGGTCGGGGCGAAGATGGTCCGCCCTCGCGTAGACCGAGGTCGGCTTTCCGAGGTACCACAAGCTCCAGAGTGCGTTATAGCAGCCAAAGTCCATTAGGGCGCCGGCGCCGTTCTTCTGAGGGTCCGTCAACCACTCAAAAAAGTACTTGTTCCGCAGGCCTTCGGAACTGGGGCCGCTGTGACCCACGATTCCGTGCAGACGCCATGGCTTGCCAATGTCGCCGCGATCGACGGCCGCTTTTTCCACATAATTCGACGGCCACCAGGCCATCTGATAGTTGGTCATCACTCGTATTCCATACTTCTGGGCCAAGGCCTTAATTTGCTTGGCTTGTTCGTAATTGGCGGCGAGTGGCTTCTCAAAGATCAGGTTTATATGGCGCGGCGCGCAGGCCTTGGCAATCTCGATGTGGCGATTATTCTCAACGAATGCCCAGACGATCTCGGGCTTGGTTTCATCGAGCATCTTGTTGTAGTCGGAATAGAACAAGTTGTCGGGTACGCCGGCCTTCTTCGCCTCCGCCACCAATTCCGCATTGGGCTCGGAGATGCCGACCAGTTTGGCCGCCCGGCCCTCCACCATGGCGTGCAGGTGGCCCCAGGCGTGGGCGTGGACTAAACCGATGACGGCGATTTTGTACTGCTGGGCGCTTAGCGGCAGGGCCCATATCGATAAGAACAACAGTAGACGTTTCATAGCGTTCTGAGACAGAATACATGACGGTCTCGTATTGCCTGGTACCTGGAGGAGCGGGAGCCGCGCAAAAAACCGCGCCGCCCTCGCCGATGAAGTGATAGAGTGGCAAACATTGAGGGGGGAATTGGATTGTGCGCCTTGTAAAGCAGGTAGCGGCGTCAACCCGAGTGGCAGCGTTCCTCATCGCGCTAGGAGCAACCACAGGCATTCTCGTCACGGAAACGGGACAACTTCAGGCGGCATCGCCGGGTGCATCTGCCCAAACCGATGAATCGGCGGGAGATCTCGCCGGCGCCAGGGTGATTCTCGAAGAGCAGGCGAAATCGGGAAGCTCGGAGGCCCGAGCGGCGCTCGCGGAATTCCTTAACCGGCACAACTCGCCCGACCGGAGGCGAGCGTTATCGGAATGGGCTTCGAACGAGCAGGACCCTCAGAAACGGCAACTGGCTTTGCGCCAGATTACGCTGCTCGATTTCCAGCAAGGCAACACGAATGCGCTCGCTGCCGATCTGCAGCAATACCGGGCCGCTGGCGGGACCGATTTGGCGGCGCCCGCCGCTCGAAAGGCAAGTAATAGAGTGTACGGCCTCACCAGCATTCCGGGACCGCTTCACTCATTCGCTCGCATGGCGGCGCTGTCGCCGGACCTTGCCCCTCAAGATCTGCTGCCGGCGCTCGCCCGCAATGTGGTCACAAACGGTTATCAGGCGATTGCCTCGAACGAGTCGCTGGACCAGACTGAATACCTGCGGCTTGTCATCCGCTATCTCGCGCAAGCGCGGGAGCTGAGCACGATGGCGGGCACCGCCCATAAGATCGTCATTCCCACCTGCGACAGCGAGCAGACCGGGGAGTTGCTGCGGGTACTTGGCTATCGGATGCGGGGCTCGTGCGGCGGCGACGTTGTGCTCGAAACGGTCAATCCGACTAAAGCGTTCCTCACTGTCGACTCCGCATTCCCCTTGTCGCAACTTGAGCAGGATTTGCGGGCAAACCGGAAGTTCGAACTCGATTATGCTCCCACGCCGATCCCTGTGTTATACGGACCAAGCTACTGGCTAAGCGCGATGGGATCAAAGGAGAGCCGGCCGGACCTGATCGATTCGTTTCTGAACGATCCTTCGCTCTGCCGTTTGTATCTCGGGCTTTCCAAACTTGACAGCCAAACGGCCGAGGCGATGCGAAAAACGATTCCGGTCGCACGGCTGAAACTGTACGCCCCCGTCCTCGATTTCTTTGGCAGCATGTTCGAAGTGAAGAACGGGGTAGCTTTTGTTCCGGGGTCGCCGAAAGCGTGGGCGCAGCTCGTCGGCGCTTCTCCTTCGAAGGGGGTGGAGTTTTATCAAAAGCTGCTAGAGACCGACGACGGTTGGCTGGCCAGCTATTTCGATGCGCTGTCCCGGATCGACACACCGGCGACGGAATATCTGCTGCAGCCCGCGCGAATGCGGCGGTTCTATGAGGCAATTCGCGGCAAGGTGACGACGCCTGGACCGGCGCGCCCCGTTTTTCGCTCCAGCACGGACCTGCTGCTGCTGACCACCTCGCTGCGCCTGGATGCCGACGGAGAGCCCCACATTCCGGGCGGCATCGTGGTCTGGAAGAACTTATTCATCAAACACCCTCGGGGGAAATACGATAGCAAGCTTTCGAAATCCGCGCCCTCGTGGAAGGTCCCCGACGATGTGCTGGAAGCGCTGTTCGGACTCTGCCGGAAATCGGTCGAAAACGAGCCCTTGCAGATCTTCCGGGCCCTAAGTGACATCGACCGGAACCGGACGCATCCCATTTCGACGGAGTTGGCACAGAGGCTTGCGACTCTGTGGCGATCCGCGGGGACGCAATATTCCTTATTGGCCGATTCGCCGGCTCTGACTGAGCCGTCGATCAACATGTTTCTGGATTCGGTGGCCGGTTCGAAAGAGATTCACGATACCCTTGTCCGCGCCGATTCCATTGGTTCCGAACAGGCTTTGATTGGACTGTGGCAGATTCTCTGCCGCCAGGGCTCCATTCGGCCGACCGAACAGGACCAGAGCTTCTCGTCTCTGGTCTCTCCTTTTCTGAAGGCGCGGGACTCAGCGGAGGTGTTCGACGCCGACCGTTCGGGCGTGCAGGTTCTGCTGCGGGCTGCGCATGCTCCCGACAGCGGTCTTGCTCAGGACCGCATGATTGATCTGCTGGTCGGGCGGCCGCGGATGAACAGCGACCAGCCCGGGCCGGCGAAAAACTTCCTGCATGTGCTTGATGCCCAACGGTTAATTCCGCTCGATCAGCTTTACGCCGTTGCGGACGCGCTCAGCTCCGGGACCGGCGTTAAGAAGGCGCTAGCGCCCGTTGAGAATGAACGGCTGCGCTTTGAAGAGTCGCTGTCGCTGCGTAACTCGTTGAGCAGCGCGGAACGTAATCTGTTGTCACTCGGATATTGGAGCGAGCGACACATCAACGAGGAGCGGAAACTCGACCTTGATGAACTGGCCAAGACAGCACCGGAGAAAAAGGACGTTCGCGGCAAGCTGACTCCGCTGGTAAGAGACACGCTGGTCGGGATGCTCTATGCCTACTATTCGCCGCCTGGAGCGCAGTTGATTTTCACGAATCCGCTGTTTGTCCGCAATCACGACTTCATTGGCGCGCAGGGTTTGCCAGTGGCATGGCGACAAACCGAAATCGTCGGCAATGGCTGGCCCGCGAGCGCCGGGGGACGGTTGATGGGATCGCTGATCTCCTTGCCCTACGCAATGGCGGAAGCCGAGCAGAACTTCCTGACGCCGACCCGCGAGCAAGCGCTGATATGGGGCGATCTGGTTCCACAGATGATGGTCGACGTAACGGTTTCCCGCTGGCAACATGTGAAGCCCGACCAGATCCGGTGGGTCGCTTTGCACATGCGGCGCGGCGAAGACCTGCTAGCCGAATCGGCGCTGAATGCCAACCTTGAACCCAAAGTGATGCATTCGCTATCGCGATTTGCAAGCCCGGCGCGCATCGAGCAGATCAAAGAGCATTTGGGCGCGGGCGACTATGCCGCGGCACGTACGCAAGTCCTGCCATCCGAATTGTACGCGCTTTCGACCGACAGCGCTTTGGCCGATGCGCCCGCCGGCATCGCTTCACTGGAGATTCAGACACTGCGCGCTTCCGGCGATCCCGCGCTTGATCGCGCCGCGATCGGGGCAACCTTTGGCACGCCAAAGCCGACGCTGACTCATTCATATCGCCCTTGCCTGCTGTATTTGCGGACGTTCCCTACACTGATGGGCTATTCGAGCCGGCTGCTTGCCGAAACATGGGAATCGAACGGTTTCTATTACGCGAGTTTGGCCGACGAACTGGGCATTCCAGCAAACCAGCTTGACGTCTACGTGCCGAAGTGGACCGAGGCAACGATCGAAAACATCTTCGCTACGCATCTTGAGGATTGGCCCGCCTTGCTGCGTTCGCTCAGGACCGTCGGAGAGAACATTCGGCAGCACAGCGGAGCCGAGCAGGCGCAACTGCGCGAAGTAAATCAACCCGTCAACTAGGGATGCAGCCGTGAGATTTTTAATTACAATAACCAGCGCCCTCTTACTTGCCACTGGCGGCGCTTTTTGGGCTCAGGCGCAAGATCACGATCAGGATCAAGAGCGGCCCACCTTTCGAGTGAAGGTCGATATGGTCGTGATGAGCTTGACCGTCACCGATAGGAAGGGCCGGTACGTAAACGGTCTGAAGCCAAGCGATTTTAGCGTCCGTGAAGATGACATTCCGGAAAAGATTTCTACTTTCACGGAAGGCAACCGTCCGCCGGTGCAAGTTCTCGACGATGGGACCACGCAGCCCATTCCGCGCGCCGGCGTGCCGGTGGCTAATACGCCGTCGTCCGCGATTGCGTTGCGCTCCGACGCTTTCACCGGGACGAACGTGTTCGTTCTGTTCGACACGAGCAACTACATGTATCGCGGATTTGTTTACGCATCGGACGCGATTGCCGACTTTATCCGCGGTCTGGATCGCGCCGACTCAGTGGCTGTTTACACGTATAGCCGGAACCTGAGCCGCGCTGTGTCGCTGAAGCGCGACCGCGGCGAAGCAATTGCCGGCTTGCGAAAAGCGGTTGCCGGCGACGATTCCGCTCTCTACAACTGTTTGCTGCTTACTCTTCGCGATGCGTCGAAAGTGCCCGGTCGCAAGGTCGTCATCGTCTTTTCGAACGGGCCTGACAACGCGAGCATGGTCGCTCCGGACGACGTCCGCGCTGTCGCTGAAGACGAAGGCATCCCGATTTATGTGATCTCGACAAACGAAGTCACAAAGGACGCGATCTCCGCGAATATCTTCAAGCGCATCAGTTCTTCAACGGGCGGAAAGAGTTACTTTGCCAAGACCTGGCAGAAGCAGGTGGAAGCCTTCGAATCGATTCGCGAAGACCTCGGCAACAGTTACACATTGACTTACTACCCCCAGCCGAACCCGAACGAGGGCTTCCGTAAAATCACGATTGAGTTAACCTCGGAACAGGCGAAGAAGTACAAAATCCGCGCTCGCCCCGGTTACCGCCCGCAGCGTGGGTTCTGATTTCCGCCGCTCCGCGGAATGACACCTGCTCGGATTTTTTTGGCGGCGATGCTGCTTTTGACGATTGTGTGCGGTTCGTGCGATCCCCGGAGCCGGGTCGAGGCCGGGCGGATTACGGTCGAGCAGTTCCATCGGCATTACAATGCGCAACAGTACGTGGCGATGTATCACCAATGTGGTCCGGCAGTGCATAAATCGACGCCGCAGCAGGATTTTGTCCGGTATGAGGAAGGCGTGCGCCAGAAGCTGGGCGAGTTGAAATCTGCGGAGGTTTTTAACTATAACGTCCTGTACCTGTTCCACGGTCCGCAGGTCCGGCTGGACTACCACTGCGTTTACGCAAACGGAAGCACAACCGAATCTTTCGAAATCAATTTCAGAAATGATCGGCCGCTCATTGATGGATATCGCATCGACAGCCCACTGCTGAAAGATCAGGGTACCCGGGCCGGCGCTTCGCAAGAAACCGTAGAGAATGGCGGGGGCGCCACCCAGGCCGGCGGGCGTACGCCGGTACGATCGTATGCTAGCCTGTAAAAGTTCCGCTGGAAACGCCTCCGCTCGCCTCTAGTGCGGGCCGCTTTGACCTGTCATGTCGTTGCAAGTCTTTCTGCAAGCGCAGCTCCTAGGAAGCGAAAGCTTCCTTTCTTCCTCATTTTACGGGCCCGATCCTTTTGCGGAGTTGCTGGGGCGCTGCGGGTGGCTCAGCCTCCTCTGCGAAGTTCTGCCCCGCGCTCTCCTGGCGGAGATGAAGCTTTCCCGCATGCTGCTCGGCTCGAGCGGCGGAGAGCAGTTTCTGCTTGTTCTTACCGACAATTCCATCGCGGCGGCAAATGAGTTTCTGACGCGGGCCGCCGGCGCGCTATCGCAGATCTCCGGTGGCAAGCTCCAACTCGTATGGGCCAGCACCGAGAATCTTGGACCGTGGCCGATCGTGCGCAAACGTCTCGATGAGGAGATGCGGGAAAGAACGGCGGCTCCGCTAGCGGCTGCGAATGCCGTAACCGACTGCTTCGTTCCGTCTGAACCCTCCGAGCCCGCGGAACACGCCGGTTATTTCGCCGAGTTCGGTGAAAAACTGGTCGCCGCTGGGCAGATTGGATGGTCTCCCGACCATCCGGCGCGCATCGAGTGCGATGGCGGAGTGTTCACCTGGCCGCTGCGTGACCAGATGTCTCCGGATGAAGACGGCATTGTTTATCCGCGAAGGTTTGCCGGTAATGACGAGCAGGAGCGCGCGTCGCTCCAGGAAGTGGCGCGTACGGCCGATGGCGTGCCACGATGGGCGATTCTTCGCGGTGACGTAGATCACTTTGAAGCGCGGCTGCGCCAGGCGAATTCGGTCGAAGAACACATCCAGCTTTCTGTGTTGTTCAAGGAATTCTTTGCCGGAGAGCTGGCGCTGCTCTGTACGTTGCCGGAATTCTGGCGCAGAGTCAGCATCCTTTACCGCGGCGGTGACGATTTTGCCGTGATTGGCGCTTGGGACGCTCTGGTGGCGTTAGCCCGTGAGATGCAGCGCGTATTCGAAAAGTTCGCGGCGCAAAACCTGCAGTCGTTTGCCGGTGTCGAAGGGAAGACCATTAGCATGGCGCTAGCGATTGCTCCGTCGCTCGATGCATCGCCGATCGCGCTCTTTGAGGAAGCCGGCCAGCAGCTTCAAAGCGCTAAAGCCACCGAGTTGGGAACGTTCCATTTGTTCGGAAGAAGCCTCGAATGGAAGCGGCTGGCGGATGCCGAAGAATTAAAGAATGAGCTGCTGCGCTTGATTAACGACTTCGGGCAGTCGGCGGATTTTATCCACGATCTGGCGTCGGTATACCGCGAAGCCTATTCGGCGCAAGCGACACGCCGGGCGAAAGCGATCCGTGTGGACAAGCCATGGCGAACGTACATGCGGTTATCGCAAGTGATTCCCGCCTCTCGAGGGCCTGCCTCACGGGTGAGAGAGTGGAATACTCTGCGGAACTCGCTAATTGCGAATCTTGTGGGTAAGAAAACAGCAAATTTAAAGCTGCGCCCTTCCGGCCGTGTCGGCCTGGAGTGGGCCCGGCTGGCCGCAGGTAACGAGTAAAGGGTGAGAGATGGCAGAGACTGAACAAAAGACGGAGAATCGTCCCCCTCGGGAAGGAAGAGGTGGTGGCGGGCGTCCCCCTGACCGCGAACGCGGAGGACCCTATCGCGGAGGAGATCCAAGGCGCGGCGGAGACAAGCGCATGGAAGGGCCGCCGGAAATCGACATCGACAAGCTGATCGGCGATAGTCTGTATCTGGACAACCAGGCTCATATTATTGTCAGCCGGATGCGCGACATGGATTCGGGCACCAAGAGCCAGCTTCGCCGGCTCTATAACGCGGTGCGTCGCGCATGCCGCGCCCCCGAAGGCGAACGGCAGCACGAGTTCGTGATGGTGCGTGCGCGGCTCGCCTATACGATTGCGCGGCACTCCCTGCGAAGCCTGGATGCGCTGGAAAGATTACTTCTGCAGGTTACGCGTAAGAACGATACTCGCGGGTACGAGCGGTTCCGCGATCTGTTTGAAGCCATTGTCGCTTACAACGAATAATAAGAAACAGGAACAATTCATCCATGAGTTCGCACACTGCGGCCACTGAACTTACGTTTTTAGGCAAGGTGATCCTCGAAGGCGAAATCGCCTGCGAAACCGGTCTGCACATTGGCGCGGGTAAGGGATCCCTCGAAATCGGCGGCGCCGATAATCCGGTCGTCAAGGATGCCTTCGGACTGCCGTACATTCCGGGCAGCTCTCTGAGAGGGCGGCTGCGCTCGTTGCTGGAGCAGACCTCGGGATTGGCCGTCCCTTCGGAACTGGTGTACCTGTCCAAGCGCAAAGGACAGGAGGTCCGGATTCATCAAAGCGACCGACCTGACGACGAGATCTGCATATTGTTCGGCCGGAGTCCGGGGCGGGTTGAGAAGGTGAGCGGCGAATCGCTTGAGGCCGCGACTGCGACGCCCGCGAGGCTCACGGTATACGATGCGCCGTTGCTGATGAATAGCATCACGCCGCAGATGCGCGAAAATCTGGACGACGAATTGACGGAAGTGAAGAGCGAGAACGCCGTCGACCGGATCACCTCGCAGGCGAATCCCCGCACGCTCGAGCGCGTTCCTTCGGGCGCCCGGTTTTCATTCCGGCTGGTTCTGGACGTGCTTTGCGATGAGGACAAGCCACTGTTGGCGCGCGTCGCGGAGGGCTTGCGGCTGCTTGAAGACGATTCGCTCGGCGGCGGTGGAAGCCGCGGCAGCGGGCGCGTGAGATTTAGCGGGCTGAAACTGGCGTGGCGCGGCAAAGATTATTACGCGAAGGGCAGGGACGAGACAGCGCTTCTCGAGAGCGGCGATCTCGCGGCTCTGCAGCAATTGACGGCAGCGGAAGACTTTGCGGAGAAGTTAGCCTGAGGCACTCGCGTGGCGGGCCCACCGGCTGTCGCCGGTAAGCCGCGCACAATTCTGACGATGACTTCCGCACTTCTAATTCGTCTGCGGCCGGTTGGTCCCTGGCGTTACGGGCCAGGCGAAGGTGGGCTGGACCGCGTTGACAAGCTGTATCGGAGCGACCGCCTCTTTTCGGCAGTTACGCTCGCGTTCAAGCGGCTCGGATTAATCGACGACTGGCTGGACGCAACGGCTCGGGCCTCCGTGCCCGCAGTGGCCTGCAGTTCTCTGTTTCCGTTCCAGGGCGACACGTTGTTTGTGCCGCCTCCTGCGACGCTATGGCCCCCACCGGCAGCGGCGTTGCGAATTGCCAGTTCCGTATTTGGCACGAAGGTGCGGTGGAAAGCCGCCCAATTTGTACCGGTTACGCTGGTGGAAACCTTGTTGATGAGCCAGCGCCTGCTGTCGGAACAATGGATTCCCGACCCCAAGAGCGGATGCCTGCTGCGGCGCGATCGGCCCCAATCGAGCCCGTTTCGAACGGTGAGCCGCCGGCAAACCGCGGTGGACCGTTTGGGCGTGGGCGTCGAGCCGCATTCGGTCTCTTGCGTGGAGTTCGAGCCAACCGCGGGATTATGGGCGATTGCCAAATTTGCGAACGAGGACGCTGCCGCGAAGTGGAGTCCGGCTCTGCGATCCGTGTTCGCCTTGTTGTCTGACACGGGATTTGGCGGGCGGCGGAGCAGCGGCTGGGGGCAGGCCGGCGCTCCTGAGTTTCAGCAAGGGCCCTGGCCGGCCATCTTGCTGCCGAAATTCGCACGCGCCGCAGCGAACGCCAACGGTAGCTCTAGTGCCAACGGCGCGCCGCCGCAACACTGGATGCTATCGTTGTTCTCGCCGGGGCCGGCTGACATGGTGGATTGGTCGGCTGGAAGTTATTCCGTGACGTTGCGGGGCGGACGTGTCGATAGCACGGCAGGTACAGGTAGAGAGAAAAAGCTGGTTCGAATGGTGACGGAAGGCTCGGTCATCGCGGCAGCCGCCAGTCCGGTTGGTTCCGCGATCAATGTGGCCCCCGACGATTTCCCTCACCCGGTGTACCGGTCGGGATTTGCGGTTGGCCTGCAATTGCCCGTAATCAACTTTGCGGCGGTTCCCGAGGAGCCGGTCCCCATCCCCGAAGAGATACCGGCCGAGCTCATTCCGGCCGTGGTGACGGAGGAGATGATCGCCGAAGACGAAGCCGCGGAACAGAAGGGTGGGGAAGAATCTGCTGCGGGAGAGCACGCTTTAAAAGTGGAGCCCCTTGAGGAAGAGCTTATAGAGCACGCCGGCCCGGTGGAAACTACGCCCGTGGATGATCATGAAGGGCCGCTCGCTTCCGGCATAGGAACCGGCCGCGAGGCAGAAGATGCTGCTGCGCACGATCCTGTTCCTCCATTCGTAGGCGAGGGAGCGATTGCGGAATCGTCCGCCGAACCCGAAATCCCGGTGGCGTCTGAACCCGAAACTCCGCTAAAGCCGGAAGCCGAAACTCCGGCGGAGCCTAAGCCCGACGACGCGGAGAACGAGCATGAAATATAAGATCACAGCACTGACTCCGCTGTTGGTCGGGGGAGGCCAGGAGCTTGCGCCCATCGACTACATGGTGTGGAAGGACCAGGTGAACGTGCTTGACCAGCCGCGCATTTTCAAGCTGCTGTCCCGGGGGCCGCGGCTTGACGGCTATCTGGCTCAATTGCGTCGAGCGGATAAGCTGGACTTCGCCTCCTGGGGCGGCTTCGCTCAAAACTTTTCCGAGCGCCGAATTCCTTTCGAACACTCAACGTCAGCGGCTATTTGGGATAAGACACACGCGGAGCACCTGTTTATCCCGACCTTTGCCGCGAATCATAAGGGCGCCTATTTACCGGGGTCGGCGCTGAAGGGAGCGCTCCGGACGGGTCTCGTTTTTACCCGGTGGTCTCCCGCGACGATGGAGAAGCTGGCGGCAGCGGTCGAGGGCGAGCGCCCGCCTAGACGGCTTTCCGAAGGACCGGAGATGACGGCGGGCGCCTCACAGTCGCGCATTCTGGGTATCTCCGATTCGGAATCCGTAGAGCGGAGCGTCTTCAAGGTATTCGTGACGCGCGTGGCGAACCTCGACACGCGGTCTAGTTCGACGCAGCTTAACTGGAAAGTGGCTGGCCGCGGCAACGTTTCAAACAATCGAATTGCGGATGCTACGCCGGCCTTCGCCGAAATGGCGGTTCCCGGTACGGAGTTTCGGGGCGAAATGTTTGAAAGAACATTTTTGAACGAGCCGCAGCTCCTGAAGTCTTTGGGCTGGCGCTCGGTTCCGGGCCTCGATCTCTTCTTGCGGACGGCTAACGAGTATGCGTCCGCGCAGTTGGAGATGCACGAGCGGTTCGCGCAAGCGTCGGGCCTTCCAGCGGTTCAGCAATCCGTGTCGAAGCTGCGTGAGCAACTGGGGCAGGCGAAAGAAACGCCGGATAGCTGTCTCCTGTGCATGGGCTGGGGCGGCGGATTTGTGTCTAAATCGGCGTTCCTGGAGACGGAAAGCCAAGCACTTCGCAAGCTGCTTCGCACAGTCCCCGCATTTTCCCGCGCATTGAAAGAGGGCACGCCGTTTCCGAAGACCCGACGGATCGTTTTTTCAGAGGGTCAACCGGCCTATCTTGCCGGATGGGTTAGGGCGCAATTCGGATAGCGCGGAAAGTACGATCGGCGGCGGCGGCGAGCTGCCTCAGTCCGTGCCGATTCTCATGCGGTAGAACGAGCGCCAGACAAAGTAGATGGCGATCAGCAGAAACAGCGCCGCGAGGAACCAGCTCA
>JAICLJ010000261.1 GCA_025927575.1 Bryobacteraceae bacterium
ATCCGCAGGCCGCGCCGCTGGCCCACGGTGAAGTGATGCGTACCGCTGTGCTCGCCGAGCACCCGCCCGTCGGTCGAAACAATCTGGCCGCGAGTCTGCTGCGGTTCAATGCCCTGTTCGCGAAAGTAGGCGTCAATGAAACCCGCATAGTCGCCGTTCGGAACGAAGCAAATTTCCTGGCTGTCATTTTTATCCGCCACCGGGAGGCCCAAATCACGAGCCAGTTCGCGGACGTTCGTCTTCACCATTCCGCCCAGAGGAAATAGAGTGCGCGCAAGCTGCGGTTGCGTCAGCCCCCAGAGAAAGTACGTCTGGTCCTTTGATGAATCGACGCTGGTGCGCATCTCATATCGCCCGCTCTCCGTGTTCCAGGAAACTCGCGCGTAATGGCCTGTTGCGATCTTATCCGCTCCCACGCCATCGGCCATTTCAATAAACTGGTCGAACTTTATAAAGTTGTTGCACAGCGTGCAAGGTATCGGCGTTCTGCCTTCGAGATAGTCGTTCACGAACGGCTTCACGACGTGCTCCTCGAACCGCTCTTCAAAATTCACGACGTAATAAGGAATTTTGAGCAGCGATGCCACATATCGCGCATCGTAAACATCGTCGAGCGAGCAGCAGCGGCCCACCGCTCCGCCCTCGGGCTGCATCTCCGGAAGGCGGCGCTGATTCCACAACTGCATCGTCATGCCGACGATTGGGCGCCCTTCCCGCTTCAGCATGCCCGCGACGACGGAACTGTCTACTCCGCCCGACATCGCCACTGCGATCGGCCGGTGGCCTCCGGCAGCAAGGTCCATCTCAGTCATGGTGCTCTCAGGCATGTTGCTCGAAACGCCTTTTCCGATTCGAGGTATGAAGCTGCCTGACGGACGCCGCCACGGCATCGGCCAGCGCATCCACCTGTTCTTCGGTGTTGTACCGTCCCAGCGAAAAGCGTACGCATTGCCGCGCCTCCTGCCTCGGGCGGCCCATTGCGAGCAGCACGTGCGATGGTTCCACCGAACCGCTCGAACACGCGGCGCCGCTTGAAACCGCGAACCCTTTCAGGTCGAGAGCAATGACCAGGGCCTCGCCATCGATGTCGGGAAAATACAGATTGCTGGTATTCGGCAAGCGGAACGCCGGAGCGCCATTAATTTGAACTCCACGCGTCCCATCCAGAACACGCTGTTCGAATCGATCGCACAACTGCGCAACCTTGTACCGGATCGGCTCTGCGCTCGCCAGTTCTATGGCGCGGCCGAACGCAACCGCGCCCGGCACGTTTTCCGTTCCGGCCCGGCGTTCGCGTTCGTGGCGTCCCCCGAGTCGAATACCGCGTACGGGTACTTCCTTCCGCACATAAAGCGCTCCGATACCTTTCGGAGCGTTAATCTTATGCGCGCTCATGGAGTAGAGATCCACACCAAGCGTTATGACGTTCACCGGAATCTTGCTTAGCGACTGGACGCCGTCCGAGTGGAAGTAAATTTCCTGGCCGCTCTCGCGAGCTTGGCGAACGAACGCAGCGATCTCGGCGACAGGTTGTACAATGCCGGTCTCATTGTTCGCATGCATCACGCTCACCAGCACTGTCTCGGGGCGGATATGCCGCCCAACCTCTTCGGGAACCACCGCCCCATTCGATCCAACCGGAAGGTACGTTACGGCAGTTCCTTCGCTCTCGAGTTGGCGGCACGATTCGAGAACCGACGGATGTTCAATCGCCGTCGTAATCACGTGCTTGCCGGGCCCGTGCATGTTTCGCATCAGCCCCAGAATCGCCAGATTGTTCGATTCCGTACCGCCGCTCGTGAAAACAATTTCCGCCGCGGACACTCCAATGTAGGAAGCGATCTGCCGACGCGCGCGCTCCAACAACTGCCGCGCGTTTTGGCCTTCCGCGTGAATACTGGACGCGTTCCCGAACCCGGAGCGCAGTGCTTCCGAAGCCGCTTCGATCACCTCCGGTGCAACAGGTGTCGTAGCATTATGGTCAAAATAGAAACGGCTCATCGGAATACTGCCAGAAGATTCAGCAACGCAAAGTTTTCGCGCCGCTGATAGGTGGGCTGAAAGCTAGCTGTAAGCTTCAGTTTAGCAACTTGTGAGGTATCTTTGTATGAATCCGATCATTACCCTTACCTCCGATTTCGGGCTTGCCGACCATTATGTCGGCGCGATGAAAGGTGTCATCAGCCGTATCTGCCCGAATGCCAAGGTCATCGATATAACGCATGAAATCCCACTCTTCAATGTGTACGCCGGCGCATACGCGATCAGCCAGGCCGCGCCCTACTTTCCGGCGGAAGCCGTCCACGTAGTTGTTGTCGATCCGGGCGTCGGCACATCCCGACGCGGCATCGCATTCCGGAATCAGGCGGGAGGCACATTCATCGCTCCCGATAACGGAGTTCTGACCCCGTTCTGGCCGGAACAAGACCGGCTGAACGTGCGCGAACTTACAAACGAGAGCCTTTGGTTGAGCGGCCATTCCATCACTTTTCACGGTCGCGATCTTTTCGCTCCCGCCGCGGCAAAACTTGCCGCCGAACTCATCGGCTGGGCCGATCTAGGTCCACCCGTTCTCGACGTGGTACGCCTGCCGAATCTCAAAGCTGTTCAGGGCCGCGGAGGCCAGTGGGCGGGGACGATACTAAGCGTTGATCGCTTCGGAAACGTGATTACGAACCTCCCTTCTCGAATCGGGCTCTCGCCTGGTTTCGCGGTCACGGCTGCCGGACACGAGATCCGCCAATTCCGTCGAACCTTTGGGGAAGCCGCTCCGGACGAACTCTTTGTGTACGCCGGCAGCTCAGGCTATTACGAGATCGGAATCAATCAACAGAGCGCGGCGGAAAGACTCGGGGTCGTCCCAGGCCATCCGGTACTGCTGGCGGTAAGTGCCTGATTTGGGAGGACCAGACGCTGCCAGTCGCGGTACACTCGTCTATACGGCTTACCGGTTCCGGCGGCTGTCGCGCGCACTGCGATGGTTCTCGCCGTTGAATCCGCGGCCGCATAGTGATAACGCGGAATGACCACTGCTGAACCGACAACAATCTCCCGAGCCGCAGAATTTCGCCGCAAGCTCGATTCGAGCGTCATTGTGGCCGATGGCGCCATGGGCACCATGCTCTACGCCAAGGGAGTGTTCATCAACCGCTGTTTTGACGAGCTAAACCTTTCTTCGCCGCAACTGGTCAAAGAAATTCACCAGGAATACGTGAAAGCCGGCGCCGAACTCCTCGAAGCCAACACGTTCGGAGGCAACCGGCTGCGTTTAGCCGCATTCGGATTCGCCGAAAAACTGAAAGCCATCAACGAAGCCGGAGTTCGTCTGGCCCGTGAGGCGGCGGGTGGAAGAGCCTTTGTCGCCGGATCGATCGGGCCTCTCGGGGCTCCCATCGAACCTCTGGGGCCGGTTTCATATGCGGAAACCCGCGCCATTTTTCGCGAGCAGGCGGACGCGTTGGTTGCTGCGGGGGTCGACGCGCTCGTACTCGAGACGTTCTATGAGATTGATGAGCTTCGCGAAGCGATCTTCGCTGCCCGCGAAGCGGCCGGTCCCGAGATGGTGATTGTCGCGCACGTAACGGTCGAGGATGACGGGCGCCTTCGGGATGGCACAACCACCGAGGACTTTACCCGGAAGCTGGCCGAATGGCCTGCCGACGCGATCGGCGTTAATTGCTCCGCCGGTCCGAAGGTGGTTTTGGAGACCATCGAGAAAATGTCCCTGATAAGCGGCAAACCGCTTAGCGCGATGCCGAACGCCGGCCAGCCCGCGATGGTGGAAGGCCGGAATATTTATTTGTGCTCGCCGGAATACATGGCTCAGTACGCCCGGCGATTCCTCCAGGCTGGAGCGCGCATTGTCGGCGGCTGCTGTGGCACAACGCCCGAACACATTAAAACCATCCGCAGCGAAGTGCGTTCGCTGCAGCCGGTCACCCAACATCGCGCGGCGATGACGGTTGACGAAAACCAACCCGAGGTAAAGCGCCTCGCCAAAGTGCCTGTGGCTGCCAAGTCCCAACTCGGCGCCAAGCTCTCGGCGGGTAAGTTTGTCGCGTTTGTCGAAATTCTCCCTCCCCGCGGGATCGACGCATCGAGAGAAATCGCCGGCGCGAAGCTCTGTAAAGAGAATGGCATCGATTGCATCAACGTGCCCGACGGGCCGCGCGCCAGCGCGCGTTTGAGCGCCCAAGTGGCCTGCCAGTTGATCCAGCAACAAGCCGGCATCGAAACGGTACTTCACTTCTGCTGCCGCGACCGAAACATCTTGAGCATTCAGTCGGAACTGCTGGGCGCGCACACAACCGGCATCCGCAATCTCATTTGCATTACCGGCGATCCGCCGCGTATGGGGGCGTATCCCGATGCCACGGCTGTTTTCGACGTCGATGCCATCGGGCTGACGAATATCGTAAACGGCCTGAATCAAGGGCTCGATATCGGAGGCAACCCCGTTGGGTCGCAGACAACTCTGTTGATCGGCGTCGGCGCCAATCCGGGAGCGCTTCGCATGGATGAAGAACTGAAGCGCTTTGACTGGAAGGTTCAAGCGGGCGCGGAGTACGTTGTCACCCAGCCGGTTTTCGATCTCGGCCTGCTTGAACAGTTCCTGCAAGCGACCGAGCGCTACAAGTTGCCGGTCATAGCCGGCATCTGGCCTCTGACCAGCTATCGAAATGCCGAGTTTATGGTCAATGAGCTTCGCGTTCCGGTGCCTCACGAATATATGGAGCGCATGCGCCTGGCGGACACGGCGGACCGCGCTCGCGCTGAAGGAATCGCCATTGCCCGCGAGATGGTGCAGCGAGTGCGCCGGATGGTTAAGGGAGTGCAGCTCAGCGCGCCGTTTGGCCGTTATGAGATGGCCGTCCAGGTTGCCGAAGCCATCGGAGACCATTAAACTGTCAGGTGGCGCGGGACTAGCCGTGTACGCATGATCCGCATGCTTCCAATCCGCCGCTGCCAATAGTCCGGGTATACCTCATCAATTCGTGGCAACAGACCTTATCGAAATCGACACACAAAATCCGAGCGACGACTGCGTCGATCGCGCTGCCCGCGCCATTGCGGGAGGACAAATCGTAGGCGTCCCCACGGATGCTCTCTACGTTCTGATGGCCGATCCGCTCAACCTGTTTGCAGTCGCGCGGGTGTTCCAGGCGAAGGGACGCGAAACCGTGCGCTCCCTTCCGCTTTTGATCAGCGACATGGTGATGGCGGAGGAACACGCCAAGGATCTCTCGACCCGGTTTTATATTCTGGCGCGGCACTTCTGGCCGGGGCCGCTCACGATCATCGTGCCCGCCGCGGCGAAAGTGCCTCTGAAAGTCACCGGGAATACAGGACGACTGGCGCTGCGGCAGGTGAGATCCAGGCTCGCGAATGCGATTGTCGAGAAAACCGGCCGCCCCCTGATCGCAACCAGTGCGAATCTATCCGGGCAACCGACCTGTACAAGCGGGATTGAACTCTTCGCGGTGATGGACGGCCGGATCGATCTGGTTCTCGATGG
>JAICLJ010000213.1 GCA_025927575.1 Bryobacteraceae bacterium
CCGCGAACGGCGGACAGCGCAGGCTTACGGTGGCGATGATGCCGAAGTCAAAAGGCGATCCCTATTTCATTAGCTGCCGCGTGGGCGCCGAGGAAGCCGCTAAGGAATTCAACGTGAACCTGATCTGGGATGGACCGACGCAAGTGGACCCCGCGAAACAGAACGAATTTGTGGAGGGCTGGATAACGCGGCACGTGGACGCGATCGCAGTCAGCGTGGGTAACGCGGCGAGCATCTCTACGGTTCTGCGCAAAGCGCGCAGCCAGGGCATCAAGGTGGTGACATGGGATGCCGACGCCACACCCGATGCCCGCGATTTTTTCATCAACCAGGCCACACCGCAGGGAATTGGGAGCACGCTCGCGGATGAGGCAGCCAAAATCATGCATGGTAAAGGCGAGTACGCCATCATTACGGGAGCGCTCAGCGCGGCTAATCAGAATCTCTGGATCCAGTACATAAAAGAGCGCGTGGCGAGTAAGTATCCTGGGATGACGCTCGCGATCCTGCGGCCATGCGACGATGATCGCGATAAGGCGTTTTCCGAAACACAGACGATCCTAAAGGTGTATCCGAAAGTCAAAGTCATTATCGGCATCTCGGCGCCAGGAGTCCCAGGATCCGCCGAAGCAGTGAAGCAATCCGGACGGCAGGACGTGAAAGTGATCGGACTGTCGCTACCCAACCTGTGCAAGCCTTATGTACACGAGGGAGTAATTCAAGCTGTAGTGCTCTGGAAAACTCAGGATTTGGCTTATCTGACCGTGAAAGCCGCTGCGTCGCTGGCGCGCGGAGAATTACATCGCGGCGCCACGTCGTTTTACGCAGGCCGTCTGGGCAACGTGAAAATTGAGGGTACGGATATCATTCTCGGCTCCCCGTTCGTATTCACGAAGCAAAACATCGACCAATTCAATTTTTGAGTGGGAAGCGCGAAATTGCCGCGGCGAGGGCGATTCACCGGCGGAAGGAAAACACGGCCATCTCCGAAAGCAGGTTCGCAAACAGCTTTACCTCACGGTTCCCCTGCAAAGCGATCCGATTTTCGATGGTCCAGCCTTCCCGATGGCACAGGTTCACAAAGTCATCCACCGTCAGAAAGTGCAGGTTTGGCGAATCGAACCAGTCATACGGGAACAACTCGGTTTTAGGTGAGCGTCCGCTCAGCAAGTGCGCGAGCCGGACGGTCCAATGACCGAAATTTGGGAACGATACAATGGCGTGCTTGCCGACACGCAGCATCTCCTGCAGCACGCCTAGGGGGTAGCGCATCTCCTGCAGCGTCTGGCTCAGGATCACCATGTCGAAACTCTCATCGGGATAGTCGCGCAATCCGCTTTCAAGATCCCCCTGATAGACAGATACACCGCGGCCAATGGCCTTTCGCACTTTGGCGCCGTCGATCTCCACGCCTCGCGCATCAACATTCTTGTATTCCCTGAGCCATGCCAGCAGTTCGCCTTCGCCGCAGCCCAGATCGAGAACTCGCGACGCGGATGGAACCATCCCGGCGATCATCGCGTAGTCGCGACGGGCAAAGATATGTTTAGAAAGCTCTTCGGCAGCTTTCGCCGTCATCGGCGCACATCCCGGTACACGCTATCCAAAAACCCGCGCACCATCTCAGTCTGTTCTTTGACCTCTACCAGAAACGCGTCGTGGCCATAATTGGACGGCAATTCGCAGAAAGCCACGTCGACGTTGCGTCCTCTCAGCGCGCTGACTGTCTCGAGCGATTGATAGGTGGGATAGAGCCAGTCGCTTGTAAAGCTCAGCACCAGAAACCGGGCGGTCGTACTGTCGAACGCCGCGGCGAGCGAAGGCTTGCCTCCCGACAGATCGAAGTAGTCCATGGCTTTCGTGATGTACAGATAAGAGTTCGCGTCGAACCGGCTGACGAACTGATTACCGCGATAGCGAAGATAACTCTCCACTTCGAAATCCACCGAAAAATCGTAGCCGAACGCGTCTTTGTCGCGCAGGCGCCGCCCGAACTTCTGCCGCATGGATGCGTCGCTCATGTAGGTGATGTGCCCCACCATTCGCGCCACCGCCAAGCCTCGCGCCGGAGGCTTGCCTTCGTAGTAATTCCCCTCGTTCCAATCGGGATCAGCCATAATGGCCTGACGGCCGACCTCGTTAAACGCAATCTGTTGGGCGCTATGACGGGCGGTGGTGGCGATGGGTATGGCGGCGGCCACGTTCTGGGGATAGGCCACCGCCCACTCGAGCGCCTGCATGCCTCCCATCGAACCGCCGGAGACCGCCAGGAGCTTCCGGATGCCCAGATGGTCTATCAGGCACTTCTGCAGCCGGACCATATCGCCAATGGTAATCACTGGAAATCGCATCCCGAACGGCGCGCCCGTGGACGGATCGATAGATCCGGGTCCGGTTGTCCCGCGGCAACCGCCTAAAACGTTCGAGCAAATGACGAAATAACGATCCGTGTCGAAGCCGAGCCCTGGGCCAATCATGTTCGACCACCAACCAGGCTGACCGTCCTTGCTCATACCCGCGGCATGCGCATCGCCGGAAAAAGCATGATGAATTAGAATTGCATTGGTGCGCTCCGGATTGAGTGTTCCGTAGGTCTCATAGGCGACGTCGACATTCAATAGCCGGACACCGCAATCAAGATCGAGGGATGGAAACGTAACACACTGACTCTCAACCGTAAACGACATTCCGTGATTGCACGATAACATGCCCGCTTATGCGCCGATCCGCCCCTCCCGCGTGGCTACGCGATGCGGCGCCGAGGGAAGGGAAGCTTAAATTAGAGTCGCTGCTCGTGGGCGGGTTGTACCCGCCCCGCTTGCTGACGCAATGCGACTCTGAGTGGACATTGTAAGAATCTTATGGAATCCGGTTGCTCGGTGTTCCGTTTGGGAGCGGCCCTCCCGTTTCGAAACCTTCGTCGAAGGCCGCAATCGAGCCACAAACAGTCACCGTCAATCCCTTTTTTGCCTTGAAAAGAACGAGATTGCCCATCCCCATTCTGAGGACATTAACCGTGGCGCCGTCTACTCGCGCTGCGTACAAATAACACGGCAGTTCCACGGTTCTGCTCCACGTGCCTTTTTCAAAGTGCAGATCGCTAAACTTTTGTTCAAAGAACCCCAAGGTGTCGGCGCCCAGGGTTTGTGCAAGGAGTAGCGATCCAAGAAGGACGATCTCGTTTAGTCTCATGCGTTGCTCCTACATTAGGACGACAGATTCCACCATTTGATTGTCAACGAAGGGGGGCCTCCATTTGGGCAGTGAGAAGGACTCAAGCTTCCTTACGCCAAAACAAACGCCAGCGCGAGTTTGCAGGATTCGCGGTCAAAGTTCCAGGCATGCGAGTTGTTGGTGTGTTCGAGGGTCCATTTGCGCTTGACGCGCGATTCGGCTTCCGCCTTCGAATAAACGAACCCAAATTCGGCTGGGCCCCTGGTCCCCAATTAGCCGATTTTCCATGCAATTCCTGAGATTTGTGCATGCCGGTAATGTGTCCCTCTAACGATGCTCGTAAACTCAAATCAGGATTTCCGATCTATGTTTCATGTCACGCGCCTGAAGCGGCAGAGAACGTTCACGCGGTTCTGGCCCGCTTTATTGCTGGCGGCCTGCCTCGCGGGGCGCGCGCAGACGCTGCCGGCCGACATACAGGTAGGCGTGACACCCGCGACTTCGCCCGAAAGAGATCAATCGGTAAGGACCGCCCAACCAAGTTCGCAAGCTCCACAAAGCCCGGTAAGCAATCGCCAGATGGAGCAACCCGCCGCGCAGCCAGAGAAGCCGCAGCCTGGCGGCGATACGCTTGTCATCGATTTGGACGACGCCATTCAGCGAGCCCGGAAATATAGCCCGCAGTTTCTAACGGCGGAAATTGCAGATCAGTTGGCGCATGAGGACCGCGTGCAAGCAAAGGCCGCACTACTTCCGGGAGTCAACTATCTCAATCAATTCATCTATACACAGCCGAACGGCACGCCGTCCGGTGTGTTCGTTTCGAATGATGGGCCGCACGTTTATAACAGTTGGGCTACCGTACACGGCGACTTATACGCGCCGGCGAAGATCGCCGACTATCGCGCTGCAATCGCAGCGGAAGCGGCGGCGCGCGCGAGGGCCGAAATTGCTTCGCGAGGTCTGGTTGCAACTGTGTATCAGTTCTACTACACGGTTGCTTCCGCACAGAGAAAGCAGTTAAGCGCTGAACAGGGTGTACGCGAAGCCCAGGATTTCGTCGGCATCACGCAGAAGCAGGAACAGGGTGGCGAGGTGGCTCATTCGGACGTGATCAAAGCGGAAATTCAACTGGAGCAACGCCGCCGAGATTCGCAAGAGGCCCAATTGGCTTTGGAAAAGAGCCGCGTCGGACTCGCCGTGTTGCTGTTCCCCGACTTTCGCCAGGACTTCACGGTTGTCGACAGCTTGGAAAAGAACAGGCCGCTTCCGGCTTTCCACGATGTGGAACAACTTGCGGAGAAGAATAATCCCGACATTCGGGCCGCCCAGGCCACCGTCCGGCAGCAAAAGTACGGCGTCTCGTCGGCGCGGGCTTCACTGCTGCCGTCGCTATCCTTCGATTATTTCTTTGGTATTAACGCCAATCAAGTGGCGCTCTACAACCGCGAACACCAGAACAATCTCGGATCGGCCGCTCAGGCACAACTGAACATTCCGATCTGGACTTGGGGCGCGGCTCGAAGCAGGGTCCATCAAGCGAACCTGCGTTTGCAACTCGCGAAGCTCGATCTTACGTTTACGCAGCGCCAATTGCTGGCGAACTTGAACTCGTTCTATCAGGAAGCTTCGGTTGCCCGTGATGAGGTTGGTTCGCTGCGTCATTCACTCGATCTCTCTTCGGAGAGCCTCAAACTAACTCTGCTGCGCTACCAAGCCGGCGAGGCAACGGTGCTGGAAGTGGTCGACGCTCAGACCACGCTGACTCAGGCGCGCAATGCATTTGATGACGGACTGGTCCGATACCAGTTGGCGCTTGTGAATCTGCAGACGTTAACAGGAGTCTTTTAGGCATGGATAAAATATCAGGGCAGCGTGCGCTTGCGACGCATTCACGATGGGCCGCCCCACTGTCGCTCGCGGCGTGCTTTGTCCTTCTCGCCGCATGCGGAAAAAGCGCGGATCAAGGTGAGAAGAAAGCCGTTGCCCCAGTGCAGGTTGCATCGGCAACGCGCGCATCCATTCAGAATATTGTTACGGCCGACGCCGTTCTGTATCCGTTGAATCAGTCGACGATTACGCCAAAGGTGAGCGCACCAGTCAAGAAATTCTTTGTTCATCGTGGAGATCATGTTCGCGAGGGACAATTACTTGCTACGCTCGAGAACCGCGACCTCGCTGCCGCGGCGCTGGAAAGTAAGGGCCTATACGACCAGGCTAAGGCGAATTACCAGGCCACTACCGAAGCCTCGCTTCCCGAAGAACTGACAAAATCCAAACAGGACGTGCAGGCGAGCAAACAGGCTGTTAATGCGGCCGAGCGCCAACTGGAGAGCCGCCAGGCTCTTTTCAAGCAGGGGGCTCTCGCGCGAAAAATGGTCGAGGACGCCCAAGTAACGGCAGCCCAGGCGCGCAGCCAGTATGAAACGGCACTCGAACACCTGAACGCTCTCCAGAACGTCGGAAGGCAGCAGCAGGTCAAGGCCGCGCAAGCACAGGTCGAATCGGCGCGCGCTCACTATCAAGGCGCTGAGGCGCAACTCAGCTATACCGAAATCCGCAGTCCTATTTCGGGCGTCATTGCGGACCGTCCACTGTACGCGGGAGAAATGGCAAGCGCCGGTTCACCGCTCCTGACCGTTATGGATATCTCCAAGGTGGTCGCTCGCGCCAACGTGCCGCAGGGGCAGGCATCGAATTTGAAGAACGGCGACGCGGCAACCATCAGTTCGCGCAAAGGAACCGGCGACGGCACGGGCAAGGTGATCGTCGTAAGTCCGGCGGCAGACCCGAACAGCACGACCGTGCAAGTGTGGGTGGAGGTTCCGAACCCCGACGGCAAGTTGAAGCCTGGAACGTCGGTCCGTACGTCTATCGTGGCGGGAACGCTGAACGACGCGCTGGTGATTCCAACGTCCGCGCTTCTATCGTCGGATGAAGGCGGCGAATCCGTATTCGTTGTCGGCCCGGATTCCGTGGCCCACGAACGCAAAGTTGAGACAGGCATTCGCCAGGGGGACCAGGTTCAAATTCTCAGAGGCCTATCGGCCGGCGATCGCGTCGTGACAACCGGCGGATTGGGACTCGAAGACGGCGCCAAGGTCCAGGTGCAACAAGCGGAAGCCGCCAGTGGGGAGAGCGCCGCCGAGAAATGAGCATGCTCCCGCAAAACGCGCAACCCGCCGGCGGGTCCGTCGCTGAACATTGGACCACGCGCCGCGGCAAACCGATTATCTTCGTGGTCCTGACGCTTGTGGCGGTCGGAATCTATTTGGCAGCGTCGATTCCCATCTCCGTTTTTCCGACCACCGATTTCCCGCGGATCGTCGTTGCCGTGGATAACGGCGTCGCTCCGATCGATCAGATGCTGGTGAATGTCACGCGGCCAATTGAAGAGGCTGTAAACACGGTGCAGGGCTTGGACCGCGTGCGATCCATCACCAGCCGGGGATCGGCCGAGGTCGATCTATTTTTCTCCTGGAACATCGACATGTTCCAGTCTCTTCAGCGCGTCAACGCCGCGATCGCAAGCGTCCAGCCAACGTTGCCGCCAACGGCGCGAATCACGACGAACCGGCTGACCTTCGCCGCTTTCCCCATCATGGGATACAGCATGACCTCGGATTCAACGCCACAGACTGCGTTGTGGCAACTTGCGACCTACACCATCAAGCCACGCCTGAATCGCTTGACTGGCGTATCGAATGTCGTGATACAGGGCGGCCAGCGGCCCGAATTTGAAGTGCAGCCCGATCCGTCGAAGTTGGTCGAAACATCGGTCAGTATTCCGAACATCCTCGACGCGATTGCCCGAGGCAATCTCATCGATTCACCGGGCCTTTTTGAGAATAACCACCAACTCGTGCTCAGCCTGGTCAGCGGGCAAGTCCACAGCATCGACGATATTTCGAATATCGTGGTTAAAACCACGCCAGCGGGCGCTCCCCTCCGCATCGGCGATCTTGCCTCCGTTTCACACTCGGTGGAGCCCGTCTACACCGTTGTGACAGCCAACGGCAAACCAGCCGTTTTGTTGAACCTCTATCGACAGCCGATCAGCAATACCGTCCAGGTGGCCGATGAGCTTCACAACGAAATCCAGAACATTCGGAAGACGCTGCCGCGCGGCGTCGTACTCGAACCTTTCTACGATCAATCGGAGATTGTGAACGAATCCATCAAGAGCGTTCGCGATGCCATCATCATCGGCCTGATTTTGGCGTCGCTGATTATGGTGCTGTTCCTGCGCGACTGGGGCACCTCCGTAGTGGCCGGCTTGGTGATTCCCGCGACGCTGGCAATCACTTTCATTGCGTTGCGGGCCATTGGCCAGAGCTTTAATCTGATGACGCTCGGCGGCCTAGCGGCGGCCGTGGGCTTGGTTATCGACGATGCCATTGTTGTCGTGGAAAACGTGGTGATGCACCGCGACGCCGGGCAGTCTCGC
>JAICLJ010000290.1 GCA_025927575.1 Bryobacteraceae bacterium
CGAAGCGAAGCCTCGACGAGCAGGAGGCGAAGGTCTCCCGGTTCAAACTTCAGCACAACGGACAGTTGCCGCAGCAGGAAAACTCGATCCTGACTTCCCTGGGTGATATGCGCGTACAACTTCAGGGGACGCAAGATGCGATTAACCGCGGGCAGAACGACAAGATGATGTTGGAAACGACATTGTCTTCCGCGGAATCGGAGGAGGCCGCGCTGGTACGGAGCCTCCAGCCGAAAGCGCACGGTTCCACTCTCTTTGGCGATTCAAATAAGCCAAAGACGCAAGTTGAGTTACTTGAGGGAAAACTTCAAGCTCTGCGCATGCGGTACACGCCGAATTATCCTGACGTGCAGGACGCGGAGCGAGAGCTTGCGATCGCGAAGCGCGAAGAACAAGCGGAAATGGCGAGCGCGGCGAATTCTCCGGCGATATCCGGCTCAGCCGAAGCGAATCGAGATACAACTTCCGGCGAACAGATCGTCACGCCCGAACTGTTGCGCGACCGCGAGCGCATAGCAGGCCTTCGCACCCAACTGGCGTCCACGAAGCGTAATCTTGAAGCGGCCAGCAAAGCCCGGAGCTATCTGATCACTCAAATAGCGAGCGCGGAGTCGCGCGTGAACCAGCTTCCCATAGTGGAACAGGAAATGGCTGCGTTGACCCGCGACTATCAAATTTCACAAGCCAACTACAAGTCGCTGCTCGATAAGAAACTGGCGGCTGGGGTCGCCACGGACATGGAGCGATCAAAGAAGTCGGAGCGGTTCAACATCGTTGATTCAGCTCAGGTACCCGAAAAGCCGTTTAATCCCCAGCGCGGGATTTTGACTTCCGTGGGAAGCGTCGCTGGATTGGCGCTCGGTCTGCTGCTCGGATTTGGTCTTGAGTATAGGAAGCACAAACTTCTAGGAGAGTGGGAGTTGCCTTTAGGCACGATAATTCTGGGCCGCGTTCCAGTAATTCAAATGAGCCATGACAAAAAGGTGCTAAATGCTTCCTAATATTGCCAGGATGATCATCTTCTCCGGCGCCGTGTTCCAGATGATTGACTCGGCTCGAATTGGGAGTGGATATTAGGCATGTATCTAGAGCATTTTGGTCTGGAAACAAATCCGTTTTCTCTGACGCCGGACCCACGTTTCCTGTTCCTGACGCCGCAGCACCGCGAAGCGCTGGCCGGCTTGCTGTTTGCCGTCACGGCGAGGAAAGGCTTTCTCGTTCTCATTGGCGAAGCCGGGACCGGCAAGACAACCCTGGTGAGAAAACTTCTCCAGTCCATTCCAGCGACGTGCGCCCATTTCGGTGTGATTGTGAATCCCGCGCTGACCGCGGCGGAATTCCTGGAGTATCTGCTCATGGATTTCGGCGTGACGGATATTCCGTCGAGCAAAGCCGCACGGCTGTTCCTTCTCAAGAAGCTTTTGCTAAAGGCATATCGCGAAGGTAAGACTTCCGTCCTGGTGGTGGATGAAGCCCATCTGCTGACGCCCGATCTGGTCGAGGAAATCCGGCTGCTCTCAAATTTCGAGACGTCGGAAGAAAAGCTCTTACAAGTCATTCTTGCAGGGCAGGAAGAGCTGAAGCCGCTTCTTGACGTTGCCGCAATGCGGCAGTTAAAGCAGCGAATTGCTGTGCGTTTGAGCCTCGATCCGCTTGAACGGCAGGACGTGAAACTTTATATCGAATCGCGATGGAAGCGGGCGGGCGGCAAGGAAGCTGCGCCATTTTCCGAAAGCGCGATTGGACTGATCGCCGCGTCGTCCAGAGGCACTCCCCGCGTCATCAACGTGATGTGTGACGCGGCATTGATGAACGCTTTCGGCGCGGGCTGCAAACAAGTGGGTCCGGAGGAAGTTAGAGAGGTGATCGCCGATCTGCATCTTCCCGCTAGTGGACAGCCGGCCGCCGTTCAGGCGGTACGACCCGCGCAGCCGGCGGCGCCGCTCGCGCCGGCTCCGGCGCCCCTGGACTTCAAATCGCTGCAACGGTATATGCCGGTTGAGAGAAAGACCGCCAAATTCTTCCGGTGGACGAATTGGTTCACCTCGACGCCGAGCCTGGAGACAAAATGAGTAAGATTTTCGACGTGCTTAGAAAGACAGATCTGATTGATCTTGAGGATATCTCGACACGCAGTGTCCGGTTGGACGAAGCTTCAGGCGCGCGCCGCAATCGCCGCGATGAGCCCCTTCGAGATTTCAGCTTGCCGGAACCGCCGTCGCGCGTTGTTCCATTGCGGCTCTCGGCGCTCGACCCGATTTTTCCGTTCGAGGAGGAACACTCAACGGCAGCGGAGCAGTATCGCATCATTCGTACGAGAATTTTGCATCATCCGAAGCAGCCCAAAATTCTGGCGATCACCAGCGCATCGAGTGGTGATGGTAAGACGGTAACGGCGATTAACCTCGCGGCGGCTCTCGCACTGAAGCGTGACGGGCCGATTCTGTTGATTGACGCCGATCTCCGGAGGCCGAAGATCGCGGAGATGTTGGGACTCCCTCCCGGGGCCGGATTATCTGACGTTCTTTCAGGACGCGCGACATTGGATGACTCGCTCGTAAGCACACAGGAACTTCCGAACTTATCGATACTGGCCGCCGGCGACGGCATCGAAAATCCTGCGGAATTGCTCGATTCTGAGCGCTGGCGCTCGCTCATGGATGAAGTGCGGGGTCGATTCAGCTACGTGGTTTTGGATGCCACGCCCGTCGCGGCAGTTGCCGACTACGAACTGGTTCAAGTTGTGTCTGACGGCATCATTGTCGTTGCTCGGCCGGACCACACCGAGCGAAAGCACTGTTTGGAAGTCATGGCCGCCATACCAAAGGAGAAATCAGTTGGCTTGATTCTTAATTGTGTTGAGGACTGGTTTCTCTGGAAAACACCCACTTACGGGTATTACAAGAAGGCGCACTAATCGTCATTTCGGCATCTCCCTCAGAGCAACGGTGGATCGCTCTTTTCGCGATCCGATGCACAACTGTACTCGGCGAAGCCCGGAGTTCGCTACCCAGATAGCAGCGGCAGGATGCCCGCGCCTCAAGGTGTTTATCTCGGATCAGAGCAAGTTCAACCTGTAGATCCTTCGCGCAGTTTAAGTATGCTGCATCGAATATACTGCTCAGTGACCTTTCTGACTCGAGGCTAGGCAGAGAACGGGGCGAAATGGAACCTCTCAACGCGCGGGATCATCGCCTTCGCGTCGGGCTTTGGCATATCGCGGGCATTGCAGGAATTTCTGCGAGATCGGCTCTTGATATCCTTCACGAGCATGTTTATCGATTCATCTATCACTGCGAAGAGCTGGTTTGAAGAAACCGTTCCGTACGTATTACCTCTCGTCGCAGCTATCCTGGGACCCCTGGCCCACTGGGTTTTCGTGACATATGATCGCCACGAACAGCGAAAACGAATCTTGGACCTCGCTGAGAAGAGGCTTTCTTTCTGGAAAGCTAAAGCAGACATTCAGCGCACCTACTACGCTGAGAAAGATCTCAATGGGAGTGTCGAAGCGGCTGTTTGTCGAATTGAAAAGGATGCAAATCGGGAACTTACGGAATTGGTTTGGCTGCAGAGACTTTACCGAGACTACTCCAAGATACGAGTGAGCTTGCTGCTTTACAAGCCGGAACACGCAGCGAAAAGGTTCTCCAGATACAGGTTCATCTACTGGTCACTTTTCGTGGTTTACATTCTCTTTGCTTGCTGGCTCGTTTACGCCTTAAATCGGTATCCGCTACCGAAGCAAAAACCGAATCAACTCGTATACCTTATCGGAGTGGCGATTTATTTCGTTCTCTTCTTTGCATTGGGGGCGGCTGTTAGTTGGGTCCGATCAAAAGCGCAAAAGCTTCTCCGGCCGGAACCCCCGCTCTACGATTCGATTTAAGCAAACAAGAGTGCCAAAATGCCGCTTCAGCTATACGGCGGCAAAAATTCAAAGAAACTAGCCCACAGGGGATCGTGAGTCGGATCAATACGATGTTTAGCAATTACGACGTTGCAAAACGTATTGCTCGGATTCCGGCAACTGGACCTGCCACGGCTGATTTCTCCACTGGATGCCAGCTACTGGCGCACGCGATCTGGCCTGTTCCCAGGACGGCTCTGGCATTCTGTCACTCCACTGCAAGATCCGCGTCTGTCGTGACGTTTACTGATGGAGCAGCGAAGGCTTTTATTTCCGTCAACTGGTCAACCTCGTGCAAGGACGGGAAGAGCCATGCCCAGAGCGTCACAATCGCAATTGTTCCGATGCCGCCTAAAACCACTGCCGGTATGGTTCCCAGCCATTGCGCGGTAATACCCGACTCGAATTGGCCAACCTC
>JAICLJ010000197.1 GCA_025927575.1 Bryobacteraceae bacterium
CTGTTCCACCATGAAGCGGGGGACAACTGCTATGAAGAGACGCTGTCGGATCAATTAAGCAGCGAGTGCTGGAACAGTTTCGCCACCTTGTCCACGAATGGAAACCGAATACTCAAGCGATCCTGCCGATTCCGGAATCATCTGCCTGCTTAGCAGCGCATAGACTCATCCCGGTGATGGGGCAAAGGAGTGTGACCTACTGTCGTGTTCCGTAACCTGGTGGCACAGCAGTCGATTGCCAGGAGTGCTGCCATCGCGTAGCCTATGACTTGAATCGCCCATATTCAACGGAGTGTCGGGGACTTCCCGTCGCCTGACCCATTGTGGAGCGGATTCAACGTTCCACAAGGCGGCTTTTATGAATCGCATAACTAACTTACGGCTCGCACAGCTCTTTCTGCGTTGGAGCTTGGGCCTGACCTTTCTCTCTGCCTGCGCCGACCGCTTCGGGCTTTGGGGGCCGCCCGGCTCGAAATATGCTGGCTGGGGCGACTGGGCACATTTCCTCGTTTATGCCGAGACGCTGAACTGGTTTCTGCCGACATGGATGCAGCCGCCGGTCGCATGGCTTGCGACTCTTGCGGAGCTTTCATTCGGCTTCGCGCTCATTCTAGGCGTATGGCTTCGGGAGGCGGCCTACGGCAGCGCAGTGTTGCTGGGATTGTTTGCACTGGCGATGACGTTCTCATTAGGAATCAAGGCTCCGTTAAATTATTCGGTATTTGTAGATGCCGGTGCTGCCTGGCTACTAGGATCCATGGTGAGTAACGTTTCGCATCCGGAGAAGGGCGCCGAATGAAACACAACGCGACAGAAGTTCTCCAAATAACAAGTGATCGTGCATGCGACCTGTGGTGGTTATGAAGCGCTCTTGGTCAGATATCGAAGGTAAAGATGATCGCCCATCTGTTTCGTACTAAGCAGATGTAACCAGGGCGCCGATGTTGGAGAAAACTCCACGCCACTGACTAAGCCAGGCCTGGGCTGGTCCAAACGCCTGCCGGCGATTTGTGGAGATACAGTCAGAAACAGTTCATTCAGGCATCCGGCAGTTATGAACTGCCCGAGGAGCGTAGGACCGCCCTCATGAAGTAATAAATGTACATCGAATCTGCTCCACAGGAGTGCAAGGAGATGATCCGGAGTGACGGGTGCAGGCGCTGCGATGGGCGTGATTTCGGCGAAGGTGGGGTTTCCGTTGAGCCTCCGCTGAATCTCAACGCGGCCAGGCTCGCTTGTGACAATCACAATTCGAGCATCTGTATTTGAAAAAATTGCTCTGGAAAAATCGATCTGTCCACTCCCACTAACAATTACGAGATACGGGCGTTTGAGCTTTCGGAGGACCTGGCGGCGGTAATGGGCGTACAAATCCTTCGCTTTCGGGTAAACCGATTCTCCCGTCCAGCTAGGCGTGAGACCCGCTTCGTGAAACGTATGGGCGCCGACAATGATCGCATCTGCGGATGCGCGCAGCAGGCCCATGATAAAGTGATCCGCTTCGTTGAACCCGCTGATCTCGGACCCTCCGGATTTGCCCGGAATGTTGTAGCTGACAACGCCATCGAGTGTTGTGACAAAGTTCGCAATGGTATACGGGCGACCCTCCATAGTCGGGAAGCGAAGATCGCCTCCGTAGAGTGCAGAGAGATCGTTAGGGAGCACCGGGGTATGCCCCGGCTGCTGGCCGTCAAATACCGTGTGTATGGCTTCCATCGGTGCGTTTATCGAGCGCTACTGTGAAGACGTTAAACTTTCATTTTATCTTGCATTGTAAGTGGGCCACCATTACTTAATCGTGAACAAATCCAATGTCTCTCGTTCGGCGTGTTCGAAGCTGCTCGTCTTGAGCCGATAACATAGTACGGTGGCTCGATTGATGTCCGTGAATGTTGGTCTTCCTCGCGATATCACCTGGCGGGGCGAGACGGTGCACACCGGCATCTGGAAGGCGCCCGTAAGGGGCCGGCGCATGGCCCGCCGGCTGAATATCGATGGGGACGGGCAAGGCGATCTCGCCGGGCATGGAGGCGAGCAGCGGGCAGTGATGGTGTACCAGATGGACTCCTATCACTACTGGGAAGGTTGTCTCAGCCGCAACGATTTCACATTCGGACAGTTCGGCGAGAATTTAACGATCGAAGGTTTGCCTGACGATGAAGTGTGTATCGGCGACCGCTATCGAATTGGCGGCGCTTTGTTCGAAGTCACCCAGCCGCGTGTAACCTGCTACCGGGTGGGCATCCGAACGGATGAGCCGCAAATGGCTGCTCTGCTCGTTTCGCACCACCGGCCAGGCTTTTACTTCCGCGTGCTCGAGGAAGGGGAGATCGGCGCCGGCGACGAAATCAGGAAGGTTGCCGATGGTCCCGAGCACATGAGCGTCACCGAAATTGACGCACTGCTTTATTTGCCGGGACATACCCGCGGTCAACTGGAACGTTCGCTACGCATCCCCGCCTTGAGCCCAGGTTGGAAGAGTTCCTTGCAAGCGTTGATCGACCAGGAAGCCAGCGGAGCTTCGGGAAAAGGCAACGCAGGCTTGACAGCCACGGCAGGGCCGCCACCTGCATGGTCCGGCTTCCGGTCTTTGCGTGTGGCGCGGGTCGATCGTGAAAGCGCCAACGTCGTTTCGTTGTCATTGGAAGCTTCAGATATGTCGTCACTGCCCGCCTCGCTCCCCGGCCAGTTTCTGGTTCTGAGACTGCGGATCAAGCCGGAAGCGCCAACCATCCTGCGGAACTATTCGATGTCGGGTGAACCCGGCGCGCGTACCTACAGGGTAAGCGTCAAGCGCGAGATTCAGGGCGTAGCCAGCACGTTCCTGCACAATCACGTTACGGTTGGCGACATTTTCGATGTAAGCGCGCCGAGAGGAAGTTTCACGCTGCGGCCGGGCGAGGAACCTGTGGTTTTGTTGAGCGCCGGCATAGGGGCGACTCCAGTGCTCGCGATGCTCCACGCCTTGGTCTCCGCAGGGTCGCCGAGGCAAGTCTGGTGGCTCTACGGCGCTCATAACCGCAACGATCATCCTTTTGCGAAGGAATCGCGCGAGCTTCTCAAGGCGCTAGCACGTAGCCGAAGCTATATTGCTTATAGCAAGCCAAGCCCTGAGGATCGCCTCGGTGAAGACTACGATGGGCCAGGACACCTGAGTGTTCCGCTGCTTGATCGGCTTGGGGTTCCACGAAATGCCGATTTTTACCTATGCGGCCCCACTCCCTTCCTTAGCAGCTTCACCGCAGGATTGAAGGCTTGGGGCGTGGCCGGCAGCCAGCTTCACACCGAGATCTTCGGTCCGGAGGCGCCGATTACGCCTGGAATTGCCGCACGTCAACGACGCGCTCCGCACCTCCCGCCGAGTCCTGCAGGTTCTGGCTCGCTGATCACATTTATCAGAAGCGGCATTACGGCCCCGTGGAATCCGGAGTACAAGAACTTGCTGGAGTTTGCTGAAGCTTGCGACGTTCCCGTCAAATGGTCATGCCGAACCGGTGTCTGTCACACGTGCGAAAGCGTTCTGATCGAAGGTGCTGTTGCCTATCAGCCTGATCCGCTAGAAATGCCGGCGCAGGGCAACGTCCTGATCTGCTGTTCGCGGCCTTTGAAAAATGTTGACATCGATCTTTAGTGCTGTTGTTAAAGTCGATTTATAAGTTACGGCAGAATGAGTAGGTCATATCGTATTTGTCTATCTTCCCACTGGAGTTAGTTACCTCGAACCGTCAATACATTTTGTGCTTATCGAATTGAAATGGCTTAGAGTCCACCAAACACATGATCTCCACGTAGTCCTACCGTGGATCTGATCTGATATCAAAGGTGTAAAATATAAGTGGACCGAGGCTGATACGGGGCGCTGAAGCCGGGTAGCGGAGCTCTGGACCTACCGATCCGACTAAATTGCAAAAGATCGTGCTGGACGTCTGGACCCTCATGACGCCCAATGTCAATAGTTTCTTCTTCCAAGATTCGACTCAGAACCGGAAGGGCAGGCGAAATACAGAATGGTTGCTGGCGGGACCGAATCCGTACACTCGACGGAAGCCCGGCATTCCAAGGGCATGGTTAATGGCCTGATGTTGTTGACGACGTTTTTCTGGGCAAGCAATATTGTCGCCGGCAAAGAAGCATTGACAGGCTTCAACTCGCTGTCTCTCGCTCAGCTGCGGCTGGCGGCAGCGGCAATTCTCTACGTATTGCTGTATGTTGCCTGGCGGGGCTTTCCCAAGTTGCGGCTGACGAAGCATCAGTGGGTGATCGTCACAATCATGGCTCTCACCGGTATTACTTTAAATCAGATTTGTTTTATTGGTGGCCTGGCGCGGACGTCCGTGACGCACGCGGGCCTTATTCAGGCTATTGGCCCAATAATGGTATTGGTGCTTTCGGCGTCGATGAGGATGGAAGCGCTCACATCGCGAAAGATTCTTGGCATGACGATTTCGTTTCTGGGAGTCGCTCTGCTGCTGATCGAAAGGCCGGCAAAAGGAAGCGGGGCAAATTGGCTTGGCGATTTGATTTTGATTGCAGCTTGTGGATTCTTCGCTTACTACACAATTTTGATGAAAAAAATTGTAGATCGCTTTGATCCCCTGACGCTGAATGCTCTTGTTTTTGGACTGGGGGCGATTTTGCTGACCCCTTTTTGTGCAGCATCCGTGGTCAAGATCCAGTGGGCCCAGATTCCCTCACACGCCTGGTGGGGACTGTTCTACATGGTGCTCTTTGGCTCTTTTGTCTCATATCTCATTTTTGCTTTCGCATTGGAGAAGCTATCCGCGTCAAATGTAGCTGCCTTTGCCTACCTTCAACCGGTGATGGCCGCCCTAATGGGCATCTGGCTTTTGGGAGAGAGAGTTTCTATAGGGGTCATGGTTGGCGGCGCTTTAATCTTATTCGGTCTGTACCTGGCGGAAAGCGCGCGTGGAGAGCGGAAGAACATCCAGCATCTGGCTAGCGGCCGCATTTGAAGTTTGGCGGTGCTTGACGTGAACTTAAAAAATTCCGCACACACCTAAGAATTAGAGGATGCTGCGCTATTTCTTTCGGTGGTCGACTGCGGAGCAGAACGTCGTTGGAAGAGCCACTGTTTACTTCAGGGAGACACGTGAATGGGACGTGATGTGATTTGCTTCTCAGTTCGGCCGATTCCGCCGTTCCGACTGGATTGGACCGTTTGGGCATTACGCCGCCGCCCAATGAATGCGGTGGATCTGTGGAACGGCGAGACATACCATCGAGTCCTGGTTTTTCATGGCAAACCGGCGCTAGTTACCGTGACCCAGCGAGGAACAATGCTAAACGTCGTCGTGACTGGCCAAGATCTTCCTCCGTCGGCAAGGCAGAGCGCCACGCAAGCATTGGAGCGGTTACTTGGCATCAGGATCGATCTTTCGGAGTTCTACGAATTTTCCGCGCGCCATGGGCGTCTGGGTGAACTGGCTATGCGATTTCGCGGATTTAAGCCGCCGCGCTTTGCGACAGTCTTTGAAGGTCTGGTGAATGGGATCAGTTGTCAACAACTGACTCTGACCGTTGGTATCATTTTTCTCAATCGGCTTGCCGAACATTACGGGCTGAAGTTCAGCCCGGGAATGTACGCTTTCCCTCGCCCGGAAGATTTGGCATGCCTCGATCCCTCAGATCTTCGGCCCCTGGGCTATAGCGGCAGCAAGGCTAGGGCTCTGATCGAGGTGGCACAGTCAATTGTTGACGGGCAACTCGATCTGGAAAAGCTTAACCAAATGGACAATGCGCAATGCGTCGAACGGTTGGTCGCATTGCGCGGAGTAGGTCGGTGGACGGCGGAATACGTGCTGCTTCGCGCTCTGGGGAGAATCGATGTATTTCCTGGGGACGACGTCGGGGCCCGAAATAATCTGGAACGCTGGCTCCGCCTGAGAAAGAAACTCGACTACCAGGACGTGCAGCACGTTCTGAAGGATTGGAGAGATTATGGCGGCCTGGTCTTTCTTCACTTGCTACTCAAAAGTCTTGATGAAGCCGGCGATCTGAACCGCCCGGCCGCGCCGCCGCAGAACAGCTGAACAGCGGGAGCGGCGATGTCTTTTACTTATGGCGGCTCAGCCTTGCGGCGGCAAATAGGCCGACCTTCTTGAGCAAGCGCGTGAGTTCCACACGCTCATCGGGTGTCAGCACGGCCATCGTTTCTTCCATATCGAGAGCATGCTGCCGGAATGCGTTTTCAATGAGCCGCCTACCCTTTTCAGTGAGTTGAACAAGCCGGGCGCGCTGATCTTCTGGGTGGGGCGTTCGCTGAACGAGGTTCCGTAATTCCAGCCGGTCGATTGCGGTTGTAATGGAACCGCTGGTTAGAAACACTCTCCTGCCGATCACATTAACCGGTTGAGCGCCTTTGTGGAGAAGTGCCTCTAGTACAGCGAAATCGGACATGCCTAGGCCTAACCCGAATACGCTATCCCGCGCGTTCTGCTCGACAGCGTGCGCCGCTTTCCACAGAATGAGCCAGACGTGCGCGGCGCTCGAGCTGTTTTTCGATTCAGATTTCATTTGACCGGTCCGAATCCTTCGGGCTGTCGTTGCATCTATCTTGATATCAAGATATATTTTGGCACAGCTCATTAAAAGGAACCGGCGGCCGCGGCCTAAGCGGCGTTAAAGGAGAATTATGTCGTTACGTCCGATTAAACAGATCATTCAAACCAAGCCCACTATCGAAGGCGCCGGCGTGAAGTTGCAGCGCGCCTTTGGATTCGGCAAAACGAAGGATTTCGATCCTTTCCTGCTGCTGGACGACTTTCGAAACAACAACCCGGAAGATTACCTCGCCGGATTTCCATGGCATCCGCACCGTGGGATCGAGACCATCACTTATGTGCTTGCCGGCTCGGTCGAGCACGGCGATAGCCTAGGCAACAAGGGCAAAATGACGGCCGGCGACGTGCAATGGATGACCGCTGGGAGCGGCATCCTGCATCAGGAGATGCCAAAAGGAGACGGGCAGGGCCGTATGCACGGTTTCCAGCTATGGGCTAACCTGCCCTCCTCTTTGAAGATGACCGATCCACGGTATCAGGACATTCCCGCGAGCGCCATCCCGGAAGTGACGGACGATGACGGTACGCATGTGCGCGTCATTAGTGGCGAGTTCTGGGGCAAAAAGGGACCGGTCGTCGGTGTGGCGGCCGATCCGCATTACCTCGACATCTCTGTTCCGCCCGGTCAACGGAAACGGCTCAAAGTCGAGACCACGCGTAACGCCTTCGCCTACGTATTCGCAGGATCGGGCACGTTCCGCGATGCCTCGGATCCACGCGCCGTTCTTACCGATCAGGTCGCGCCGGCCGATGCGCCGCCGGTGTACGACGTCAAGAATCATTCGCTCGTGCTGTTTGATCGTGGCGACGAGATCACCGTGCAGGCTGGGCCTGAGGGAATTCGGTTTCTGCTGGTGTCGGGCAAACCGATCGAGGAGCCAGTCGCTTGGTATGGCCCAATCGTGATGAACACGCAAGAACAGCTCAGGCAGGCGATGACCGATCTGCAGGACGGCACGTTCATCAGGCAAAGCTGAGTTGGAAGAATTCGGGGGCTGGCCTATCGGCTCCAGGCCTGAAGTCAGTCCCCAATGCCTGAGTCATCCCCGCACATTGCGCCGTAACGTCAAGGAGCCGTCCGGATTCGTCTTTTGATGACATGCCCAGTTCATCGGATATCGCACGCCTTTGACCTCGAGTTCTGCCTTCAGCCGTAAGCCTCTCCAGTCGGTTCCGGGGGGCAGCATCAGCATCGCCTGGCGTATTCCAACGGGTTTGGGATATCCAGCGTCAATGCAGCCGCTGGCGCTGATTTTGCCATCTTCGCTGAACACAGTTAGCCGGAGCGCTCCAGGGACGCCGGCCACGCCGCCATTTGCGAGCCCAACCACCAGCCCCGGCGTGTGGTCTCTCTCAAAACTCCAGATGAACGAAGGATACACGCGGTATCCGATATGCCGCGCAATAGAGTCAATGGGCTCTGGATATTTATCGTAGTAGCTGAGAACATTCTTGGCTGATTCGTTGTGCCAGTTCCACACGGACCAGTAGTTGGCGCCGACATCAAGGACGTGAGACGTAATCTTCTCGTTATAGGTGATGCCTTCATCGATTTCGAGGTGCTTCGGATCACCCGTCGTCATGCCTACTTCGCAAACCGCGGCCGTCCATGCGGGGCGGTTGCTCAGAGCTTCAATTTGCGTATTTTCAATAAAGATAGTGTCCGTACGAATCCAGTTGTGCGATCGAATCGTGCGATCGAGCATATCCGAATTGCCGACATCACTAAAGTCCGGCTCGGTATTAGTCACCAGCGGAGTTTTTGTCCACAATTCGAGTTGCGTTTCCAACATCGTCATCCAGGTCTGTTCGGCGATGACATTGTTCGGAAAGATGTTGCCTTCGAACGGCCAGGTATGCCCCTCGCCCCAGAAACCGTACATCATCGTATCCATATACTCGACTTGTGGGTTGCCGTTCAGCTCAGCCGCCAACAAAGCGTTCAACTCGCGGAAGGCCGCTTGATAAGCCGGGTGGTCATAGCGCGGCATCCGATGTTCTTTCTTGTAGCGAGTCTCGGATGGATTGCCTTTCCACTCGCCCTTGAGCTTTATGTAAGGCACCTTGTCCATGAGGAAGGCGGGCATACCGGGTTCTGGGAAATCGGGATTTTCCAGCATGATGCGGAAGCCGACGCGCTTCTCATAGCGCTTGGCGAGGTCGAACGTGATACGCCACC
>JAICLJ010000021.1 GCA_025927575.1 Bryobacteraceae bacterium
CAAGTCCGGCGAAAATACTCCGCACGGCAGTGTTTTTTGGGCTAATTACAACTCGTACACCGGCGCTAGAGCGTGGCAGGACCCTACGAGCCCTTCGTTCGAAAACTTTAACCAGTTCAGCGCTACAAACGGAGGCCCGGTCTACATTCCGCACCTGTATAACGGGAAAGACAAAACCTTCTACTTCTTCAGCTACGGCGGCGCCCGCTATCGTACAGGCGCCCGAAGCGAAATCTCCGTTCCCACAGAGGCCTTCCGCCAGGGAGACTTCTCCTCCCTGCTCGGTTCCATTACTATCCTCGATCCTGCTACGGGCAAGGCATTCCCCGGCAATAAAATTCCTGCAAACCGTATCAGCCCGGTTTCGACAGCTCTGCAGGATCTGATCTACCCGGCTCCTAACTTGCCGGGACAGGGAGATCTGGGACTCGTGAACAATTACTATACCGACCCCGGCGCCCAGTTCAACGCCGACAACACGTCAATACGCATCGATCACAAACTCAGCGACAAGAATTACTTGTTTGCTCGCGTGGGTCTCACGATTCACAACCAGGATGCCAATCCGGGCCCTCTGCTCCAGGGCTACGGCGGCACCGGAGACAACGATCCCGGCGCCAGCGTAATTATTTCCGATACCTACACCATCAGCCCGGCGATCGTGAACGAAATGAAGCTAGGGTATGCCAGCCAGAGTTTCGATTATTGGGGCGTTAACAATGTTCCGGACGTCGTCGGCTTAATTGGACTACAGGGGATTTCCAACCCCAATAACGATCCCGCGAGTTCGTCGATGCCCGCAATCGATATCGCGGGCGCGAACGGGTTCCAGGGGACAAGTTCCACCGGATATAGTTCGCAGACTCAAAATACCTACCAGGTCACCGATAATCTGTCCTGGTTCAAGGGCCGCCACAACCTAAAGCTTGGCATCGACATCCGGCGCTACCAGGTGAACGATCAGAATAAACCGCAAAATCTTTCTGGCGCTCTGTCCTTCGATGATCAATTGAGCGGTTTCGCTTACGCCAATTTTCTTCTGGGAACTCCGTCCTCTGTGAGTCTGGCGATCGCGCGGCCCAATGCTTACATACGCGGCACACAAACGGGCTTCTATGTCCAAGACGAGTTCAAGGTGAGTCCGCGTATCACACTCACTTACGGTCTCCGCTACGAGTATCAGACTCCCTGGACGGAGAAGTTCAATCGTATGAGTTCTTTCGACATCAACTCGGGAAAAGTGATCACTGCGGGCAAGACCATCCCTAACGACCTGGTCCCGTCGGTCGCGGCTGCCCTGCCACTTGAGACGGCGGCTCAGGCCGGTTTGCCGGTGAACAGCCTCATGTATTCCGATAAGAACAACTGGAGCCCTCGCATCGGCTTGGCCTTCCGACCGTTCGGCAATGACAAAACGGTGGCGCGCGTCGGCTATGGCGTGTTCACCTCGATGTGGCCAGGATTGCTGGGCCTAGGCGCTACGGGCGGCCCATGGCAGTCCACACAAAACTGGTTCATCGTCAACAATCAACCTAGTATCACGCTCCCCAATCCGTTTGGCTCGGCAGCCCAGGGCTTCGATGGCGTTCAGAGTATCAATGCCATCGATCCCCATTTCTCTCACGAGCGCAGCCAGCAGTGGAATGTCTCAATTGGCAGGCAGATCTGGCAGACCGCGATCGATGTGGCGTATGTGGGCACCAAGGGCAAAAATCTTCCCTTCTATCAGAATCTGAACCTGCTGGCTCCCAGCACCACTCCGTTCAGCACCGACCGGCTGTCTTATCCGCTGTTTAACGATCTAGGCTATAACCAAACCGGAGGCTCGTCCATCTATCACGGTCTGAACATCAAGGCGGACCGGAGAGTGACACACGGCCTGACTCTGAACGCCAATTACACCTGGGCGAAGGCGCTCACCGATATTGGCCTGAACGGCTATCTGAACACTTCGCAACAGAACCAGTATGATCGCTCGCTGGAGCGCGGAGATGACCCGGCCATTCGCCGCCACGTCGCAATCTTCAGTTATATCTATGAGCTTCCCATCGGCAGAGGGAGACCGCTCCTCGGCAACGCATCCGGTCTGTTCGATAAGATTGTTTCCGGATGGCAGGTCGCCGGAACCACTGTGATGACGAGCGGGGCACGCCTGTCGCCGTTGTTTTCCGGAGTCGACCCAACGAATACCAACGAATTCAGCGGAAGGCCGGATCGCATAGGCAGCGGCTACGTATCGGGCTCGATGACCAATCTGATTGAGAATCATCAGCCGATCTTCGACAAATCGGCCTTCGTCGTTCCCGAATCCGGCCGTGGTTATTACGGCAATTCCGCGCGCATGATCCTCTCCGGTCCAGCGTCCATAACCTGGAATATCATTGCCGCGAAAAACGTGTATCTTTTCTCGGAACGGGCCCGCGCGCAGCTCCGCTGCGAGTTGTACAACGCTTTCAATCACCCCAATTTCGGGAACCCTAGCACCGACGTTACCAGTTCGGGTTTCGGACTCGTCACCGGCGCGGGGTCTGGACGTCGAGTGCAGATCAGCGCGCGATTCGATTTCTAATGAGCTTGGCCGCTATTTCAAAATTGAAAAACATGGACAAAGGGCAGAATTCAATGGTCCGCAGAGGGTTTCTGAAGAGTGCCGGCACGTTCGCCGCCCTGAATCCGTTGAAACTTCTGCTACCCACCGCTTCCCTTTCTGCTGAGCCGGCAGCGCCGGCGCAAACGTCGAACACGGGAGAACAGCGCTACCGGATGTTTCAGGACTACCTGGTCCGGCGTGCGGCTGAAGTGACAGAAAATAATCTGTCCGGGATTCGAGACCTGGGCGATTGGAAACGAAGGAGACCCGAACTCCGTTCGCAACTGCTGGATATGGTCGGCTTGAATCCGCTGCCCGCGAAGACGCCTTTGCATCCGCGTATTACCGGCACGGTGGAACGCGATACCTATCGCGTTGAGAAGATCGTTTTCGAAAGCCAGCCTCATTTCTACGTCACTGGCAATCTCTATCTGCCGAAGCAAGTGAACGGGCGGTTGCCGACTGTGCTTTATCTCTGCGGACATGCGCCCAGTCCGGCAGGCGCCAAGATACAGTATCAACACCACGGAATCTGGCTTGCTCGGCACGGCTATGTTGCGTTCCTGATCGACACGATCGAATTCGGCGAAATCCCCGGAATTCACCACGGCACACACGACCTCGAAAAGTGGTACTGGCTGTCGCTCGGGTATACGCCCGCGGGACCGGAGGTCTGGAATGCCATTCGCGCGCTGGATTATCTCGAAATGCGGCCGGAAGTAGATCCGAAACGGATGGCGGTGACTGGAATCTCCGGAGGCGGCTCCATGACGTGGTACACCGCAGCGCTTGACGACCGCGTCCAAGCCGCCGCGCCGGTTTGCTCAACGTGGTCGGTGAAGGCCCACACCGCACGGGATGCCGTACAGGAAAACTGCGATTGCATCTATTTCGTCAATACGTTTTTGGCGGATCTTCCGTTAGCGGGAGCGTTGATTGCTCCCCGGCCGCTCAAAATTATCAGCGCCAGCCGTGACGTTTCATTCCCGGCCGACGGATATCACGACGTCTACCGGAGAAGCCGCGCCATCTATGATCTTTACGATGCCGGCGATCGTGTGCAGGAATATGACTATCCCTCGCCTCATATGGATATCCTGCAATTCCGAAAGGAAGCCGATGAATGGCTCGGCCGCTGGTTGCACGGCGACAGGACGCCCTTCGACGAAGGCAAGATCGAAAGGGAAGATCCATCTCATCTAAAGGTTCTCGACCATCGCCCCAGCGATGCCATCAACGAGGGAATCGACAAACGATTTATCCCGGCTCACCGAATTCAGGACTGGACCACGCTCGCTGCCTGGAATCGGCGTCGAAGTGAATTGCTCAGTGACTTGAAAGAAAAAGTTTTCCGCGCGGTCCCGAAATCGAATCCTCCGTTCAATGCCTGGAAAAAAGCGGACGACGGATGGGTGAAGCGATACGCCGAAGCTTTTTACGTCGAATTCACAACGGAACAGGGCGTTCGAGTCAACGGCCAACTCTTCATTCCCCGCGATACCAAGGAGTCCCATCCTGGTCTGATCTACGTCAAAGGTGCAGACGATATTGTCTATCCAATCGACTACGACGTGCTATTGCCCGCATTGGAAAACCATGTCGTGCTCGTACTTCGCCCACGCGCCGTGGATTATCCGGTGGACCGGTTCAGGATGGCCACGGTTAAGAGGACAGCGGCCCTGATCGGAGCAACCATCGAATCGATGCAGATTTGGGACATTCTCAGATCCCTCGATTATCTGGGCGAGAGCGAGGGCCTCAAGCTAAGCGGAATCTCGGTGTATGGTCGCAAGGAAATGGGAGCGCTGGGACTTTATGCGGCTGCTTTGGATGACCGAATCAGCCGCGTGATCCTGGACGATCCGCCTGCTTCGCATTGGCAAGGCCCTGCTCTGTTGAACGTTCTTCGCCTCACCGATTTGCCCGAGGCGGCCGCGCTGGTTGCTCCTCGAGAGATCGTGTCGCTCACCGGATTGCCACAATCGTACGCCTACACTTCTTCCGTTTACGCTCTTTTCGGTAAAGAAAATCAGATCCGCGCCGTGGATTCGTTAGGCGATGCCTTGCGGGTCTGGGAGTCCTGACGCGTGTTCCTGAGAGTCACAGGCCTTTTCCTCCTGATCTGCTCGTTGCAACCACTCCTGGCCGCCGCGCCGCGTGTTCTGGTTCTGGATGATTTCGAAACCGCGAATGCGGCTCAAAAATGGAACGGCTCCGTGGAGGTTGTAACTGGCCGGGCGTCGCATGGAAATAAGTCGCTCCGGATCGCATTCCAGCCGGGGCGAACCGAGATCAGCACGACGAAACTCTTTCATGATTGGCGCGGATACGACCGCCTGTTATTCGACGCTTACTCGGATCGCGACGGACCGATCCTCGCCAGTCTTAAGATTTATGATGCCCGAGGTGGGGATGCGAATCGAGCGGCAACGGACGATTACTATAACGCGGAAAATAAGCTTTTTCTATTGAAAGGCTGGAACCATATCGAAGTGAAGCTCACGCCACTGCGAGCCTCTTCTTATCTTCGAGGTATCGCGCTTGATCGAATTGTCCAAGTTTTACTTGAGGTCAATGGTTCACGGCTCCCTGTCACTCTCCTGGTCGACAATTTTCGTCTTGTGCAAGGTCAGGAAAATAATGAAACTGCCTCCCGGACACAGCCGGGAGAGGTTGTCAACGTAATTGACAACCGATGGGCGACGGTACGGCAGGTTGCCCGGCCTGAAGACGTTCCGGAATCGCCGCAGGTCACGGCGCTGCGGCAAAATGCCCAACAAGAATTCGGCCTGCTCGAAAAGACGATTCAAGCGGCAAAACTGGAGGGCATCGAGACGATCTACGAAGAGCGTAGCTTAGTCGTCGGACAGCTTGGTTTGAGAATCCGTCCGTTATTGGCCTGGTACAACAACGATCGGAAAAAGAAGGAAATGTTTGCGTATGTATCTCAAAGTTGCCGGCGCTCCCGTCTGAAACTGGAAGACGAACTAACTGGCGACGTGCGGGTTGGCGACGGCGACGATACGCAAGTAATCGGCCCACTGATTCGCTTGCTTCCTCCTTTGAAGGGGAGACCAATTGAAGGTCAATTCTTCACGGACGATCGCCACGAGCCGATGATGATTCTCTCTCTACACTCGCCCAGTCAGGTCTTACAGCGTTTCTTTGCCACTCCGCTCCAGCACATCGAGAGCTACACGGTTGGCGGCGGCTCGCGCTGGACCATCGACACCTCGCCCGTGTACAAGGCATTCAAGGAAGATCCCGGTACTCATCGTGTTGGATGGGATGGCTGGTGCGGCCATCTGATCCGCGATCTTAGTTCGATGGGCGGTACAAAAAAAGAAAATGTCGTCATATGCCTGGAGAGCCCCCGAATTCAAAGGGCGGTAGAGAGTTATATCCGGTGCAACATTCCTAGGTTTCATGCGAATCCCGATTTGCTCTACGACATCATGGGCTACGAGCTGATGTACATCTGCTACTGCGATCGTAGCCAGCATATGTTCCGGATGTGGCTCGAAGAGAAACACGGAACAATTGAGGCGGCGAACGAGAAATGGGGCACTTCGTACAAATCCTTCGACGAGGTAGTCGCTCCACCGGTAAAAAATTCGCGACCGTTGCCGGGAACGACCCGTGCCCTCTGGTACGATTGGGCTCGCTTCAATCAGGACCGGTTTACAGATTACCTGATTAAGCTTCGCAACATCGTTCGATCGGTCGATCCAACCGTGCCGCTCGCAGCCGGCGGAAGCTCCAGCATGCTTGCGGGCCGTACGGGAACAACAGGAATCGACGAAGAGCGGATCGTGAATGAGGTAGACGATCTCATCATTCACGAGGGCGGCGGGTCCACATTAGGCACGGATCTACAACTCGCGCTCTCTGAAAACAAGAAGCCGTTAGTGGATCCGGAGATGAGTCTTGCCTCAGTTGAGGATCTATTCCCGCAATTCCTGCATGGAAAATCGGTGGCGCAACTTTACCACTGGCCCGTCCAACCGGCAAACGAATTTCATAGCAACAACTTGTCCTCATTAGCCCATAGCTGGCGTTACTCGTTACACGACGTGGACGAACTGCTGCGCGCGGCTTTGGATATCCGGCGCCTGAATAAAGAAATTGCGGCTTTCGCCGATCCTCCGGCTGAAGCGGCGATTCTGTATTCTCAAACATCGACATTACAAATTCCTCCGGAAATGCTGACGTGGGAGACGACGCCATACCTGGCCGAACTGGAAAAGATTTATGAGGCGAGCCAATATCTTGACGCTAAAGTGACGTTCGTCACCGAGAGGCAGATCCGAAAGGGCTGGCTGGATCGCTACAAGTTGCTATTGATTCCGGCTGTCAGAAATATTCCTTCGGACGTTGTCGAAAAGATATGGACGTACGCTTCGCGAGGCGGAAATGTATTGATGACGCCCGAGTCTTTCCTGGGAGACGAATACAATCATCCCGAAGATTACTTGAAGCGGCTTGGGGTGAAAATCCGCGAGACACAGCGACCAGCGCCGGGGAGCCTGGGTTCTCCCGTCCAGGGCTACGATCAGAGTTTTTCTCAACAGGTAACCTTCGCTCCCGGCCGGAGTGCGACGCTGCGGGCAATGGGCGCCGAAGGCCCTGCGATCGGGACGTTGGACACGCAAGGAGTACAACAGCGCCTGGAAATTGATAAGAGCGCGAAGGTCCTATATTCCTATCCGGACGGAACTCCGGCGGTCGTGCGCGTCGCTATTGGAAAAGGCTCAGTGTATTACCTTGCATCATCGCTGAAGGCGCAGAGTTATAGCCGCCTGCTGGACACTGTTTTTACTAACACCGGCATTCGACGGCCGATTCGAATGCAGATGGTCAACGGCAGCGCGCCTTGGAAAGTGGAGGCGCGGTTTGCGACGCTGGGGAAACGGAAACTGTTCTATGTCGTCAACTTCAACGATCAGCCCATGGACCTAAAACTACAGCCAAAGTCAGGGCCAATTGAAATGCTGCATCAACTTCGGGACGATATTATGATTTCCGGAGACCGCATTAGAGTGGAGCCGCACCAAACTTATATTTATGAGTTGGCACAGCCGGTCAACGAATCAAATTAAGAAGTTGTCACGACCATGGTTTGTCTCGTCAGTGCTGGATCCGAATCTTTCCGAGGGGGTACCAGCCGTCCGGCTCCATGCCGGCAATCGCGAGCTTCACCTTCGGCTCGTGTGTCGTGGGATCGACAATGGCAAGCGACAGCTCATAGTCGCCGGCTGGCATATCGGCCGGAACAAACACCGTGTCGTCGTAGATAACATCGCCCGGTAGCCACTTCCGGATATCGGCGGAGGTCAACAAGATCTGTGTGCGGGAATTCCCTTTTAGTCGCAAAGCCAGTGGAAAATCCTTGTAAGAGGGAGCCACTCCCTTGTTCTCCCACCAGGTTGTAAAGGCAATTTGGCCTTGTGGCGGAATAATTGAATCGTAGGTGAACTTGCGGAGAACGAACCGGTAGCCCATCTTCTTTAACCAGCGGTTCACCGCAGGCCAGGATTGCTCTGGCACCGCGGAAGACTTAGCGTTAAACGACGAGATGTGCCACTTCAAAGACTGATCGATGATGTAATTTACGTCCCAGCCTTTGTCGAGCCAGTGCTGCATCACCCAACACGCCTCGAACGAAACCGGAGCCTTCTTCCAGGCATCCCGCATCCCGAAATTGACGATGGCCTCGGGATAATAATCCTGCATGTGCGACCAGGTCGGGGAGAACCCGCCCATGTCGCCTAGACAATCGACCCTCCAGCCTACGGGCTTTTTCGAAATCGCATACTTGTTCGTCTTCTCGTCCGTTAGCATCATCACCAGCGGCGTCTTGTTGAATGAATCCAAATAGCTATCTACGAGAGCATGTCGAGTAGTATCGGAAAGATCGGCTGCTCCGGCGCCCTCGCCCCACGCGCCCACGATCGCCAGGTCGACGCTCTCAAGATCCGGGTCGCCATCAGAACGTTTCCCGAGTTCGCGAATGAATCCGCCGAAATCCCGGGCATACCGTGGATCTTCCGGATCGGTGCGCCATTTGGCGTTATTGAGTTTGCTGCCCCTTTCATCCCCGACCATCTTCCGGTACCAATCCGGTACGTCGTTGTCGTCTTTGGTCCCATAAGGAGCAACTCGTAGCATTAATGTTTGTTTGCGGTCGTGGGCGGTACGAAGAGCGGTATCGATAAGGTCCCATCGATACTTTCCCTTCTCCGGCTCGAGGAACCGCCAATAGATTCGGAAATAGGCAATCGAGGTCATCGGGTAATTTGCATTGGCAAGATTCCCGTCGAACTTCTGATAAACGATCGGATAGCCTTCGGTCCAGGTTTCGCCTGTGTTTAGCGCATCGCCGTTGAACCGCTGAAATGTCGTGAAGCCAATGCCGGGATTCGTCAAGACGTCGTCAATCTCTTTGGGACGCACCGTGAGCGTCGTTTGGGCTGTTAAACCAGGACAGCTACCTGCCAATGCGATGAGAATAAATATTGTTCGTATCATTTCGATTCGTTTGCGGCGGGCGCATGGGAACGGCGATAGCAGTGTCAAGAACTTTCCTGGAAGCCCGCTCTGCTTCGTTTGGGCGGGCTTTTAAAGTGACCATACATCGTACCCATTCTGATTGCTCGCTGTTGGGGGAGTCTCTATTTATGGCTTAACTCTACAAATTAGTGGAGTTATTGTACTGAAAATGCGACCCGCGGTGTCAAGTCCGAAAACAGTCCGAAAACATAAAAGCTTTGGTTATCTCTGGATTTATACACCCATAAAAGTGTGTCCGGATAGCCGATCTTCCCAAGAAAAGCCATCGTGGGAGCGTGTGCTGCCCGACGGAGCGCGAATCGCCCCAGCTTCTGATCCGTGCGCGTCTTCGGCTCCCAAAACGGTGAAGGTCCGGACACACAGAGTTTTGGTTTCGCTCAAATTCCGCCCAGCTAGTTCGGAGCCACGCCCCGTCGAATGAGGGCTGCGGCGGATACGCTGTGCCTTTTTGCAGGGCTGAACGCGGGCACCTCAGATTCGGCAGACTAATCTTGACTGAACAGTATAGATTGGATAGCCTAGAAACTGAGGGTATTGATGGCCACGCAGCTAACTTCTATCGAGACACTTGCCAACCAAGAATATAAATGGGGCTTCGTCACCGACATCGAAGCCGATTCGGTTCCCGCCGGTCTCAACGAAGACATTATCCGTTTGATATCAGCCAGGAAGAATGAACCGGAATTCATGCTCGAATGGCGCCTGAAGGCCTACCGGAACTGGCTGACGATGGAGGAGCCTACCTGGGCTCACGTCCACTATCCGCCAATCAACTATCAAGATATCATTTATTACTCCGCGCCAAAGACAAAGAAGGACCGGCCTAAGAGCCTCGATGAAGTCGATCCTGAGCTGCTTCAAACCTACGAGAAACTGGGGATCCCGCTCAACGAACGCGAAATTCTCGCCGGCGTCGCCGTCGACGCCGTTTTTGACAGTGTGTCGGTCGCTACCACCTTCAAAGGGAAGTTGTCCGAAATGGGCATCATCTTCTGTTCGTTTTCGGAAGCCGTTCAAGAGCATCCCGAGCTGATCAAGAAATACCTCGGTTCAGTTGTGCCTTCCTCGGATAATTTTTTCGCCGCGCTAAACGCGGCTGTGTTTACGGATGGATCTTTCTGTTACATACCCAAGGGAGTTCGCTGCCCGATGGAGTTGTCCACGTACTTCCGCATCAACGCCAAGGACACGGGCCAGTTTGAGCGCACGCTGATCATCGCCGAAGAGGGAGCTCACGTCAGTTATCTCGAGGGCTGCACAGCGCCAGTACGTGACGAAAACCAACTGCATGCGGCCGTAGTGGAACTCGTCGCCATGGCCAACGCCACCATCAAATATTCGACGGTGCAGAATTGGTATCCCGGCGACAAAGAAGGCAATGGCGGCATCTATAATTTTGTGACCAAGCGCGGGAAATGCCTCGGCGCCAATTCGAAGATTTCATGGACGCAGGTCGAAACCGGATCGGCGATCACATGGAAGTACCCGAGTTGCCTGCTGATCGGCGACAACTCGGTTGGCGAGTTTTATTCGGTCGCCTTGACGAATAACTATCAGCAGGCCGACACCGGCACGAAAATGATCCACATGGGCCGCAACACCCGCAGCACCATCGTTTCGAAGGGCATTTCCGCCGGCCATGGCCAGAACAGCTACCGGGGAGCGGTAAAAATCCTCAAAACCGCCGAGGGTGCCCGCAATTATTCCCAGTGCGATTCAATGCTGATCGGCGACAAGTGCGGCGCGCACACCTTCCCCTATCTCGAAGTGAAGAACACTTCTTCGAGCGTCGAACACGAAGCGTCCACTTCCAAAATTGGCGAAGATCAGATCTTCTATTGCCGGCAGCGCGGCATTTCAACGGAAGACGCAATCGGCATGATCGTGAACGGGTTCTGCAAGGAAGTGTTTCGCGAACTTCCCATGGAGTTCGCGGTTGAAGCACAAAAACTTCTGGGCGTCAGCCTTGAAGGCAGTGTTGGATAACTAGATTTGACGGCCAGGTAAACAAGACAAAGCATGTCGAAAACTCCGATTCTCGAGATTAAGGATCTGCACGCGACCGCAGGCGGCAAAGAAATTCTGCGAGGCATCAATTTAACAGTCAATCCCGGTGAAGTGCACGCCATTATGGGGCCGAACGGCTCTGGCAAAAGCACGCTCGCGCAGGTGATTGCGGGCCGCGATCTTTATGCGGTTACCCGTGGTGAGGTTCTTTACGACGGTGAAGACCTGCTCGCGCTCGCACCGGAGGAGCGCGCACAGTTGGGAATCTTTCTCGCGTTTCAATACCCGATTGAGATTCCCGGCGTAAGCAACCTGTACTTCCTCAAGGCGGCATTGAACGCAATGCGCAAGCGGAAAGGCGAGCCGGAAGTTGACGCCATGGATTTCCTGTCACTTGTCCGCCAGAAGATGGCGCTGATGGAGATGGACCAGAGCTTGCTGAATCGCGCAGTCAACGCGGGGTTCTCCGGAGGCGAGAAGAAACGGAACGAGATTTTCCAGATGGCGGTGCTGGAGCCGCGCCTGGCAGTCCTTGATGAGACGGACTCCGGCCTCGACATCGACGCGTTGAAGATCGTCTCGCATGGCGTGAATACGCTTCGCAGTCCAGGCCGCGCAATTGTCGTGGTGACGCATTATCAGCGCCTGTTGAACCACATCGTTCCCGATTATGTTCATGTTCTCGCTCAAGGCCGGATTGTGAAATCGGGCGACAAGGCGCTGGCGCTGGAACTGGAAGAGAGCGGCTACGCAGGCATCGAGGAGCTCGCGGAGGCTGTACGATGACCGTGGCGGCCACCTCCGAGCTTCACGAGATTCGCAAGCGCGCTGCTGATAGCTTCGAGGCGCAGGGATACCCGACGAAACGGAATGAGGAATGGAAGTATACGAGCGTCGCCGCGATCGTAAAAGCCGACTTCCCCACCGCGGCGCCGACTCTTGACAGGCACAGCTTGCGCGCGGCGGTCGAAGAGCATCCGGGACTAATTGAAGAACACCTGGGCCACTATGCGAACCCCGACGACAATGCCTTTGTCGCCCTGAACACAGCTCATTTTCAAGACGGCGCCTTCCTGCACATTCCTAAAAATACGGTTGTCGACGAGCCGGTGTGGATCGATTACGCGGCCGCTTCAGATCGCACCACTCACTCCCGCAATCTAATCATCGTGGAGGCAAATAGTCAGGTTCGCATTGTCGAGCGATATCGGGGCAAGGGACGTTATTTCACCAATGCGGTGACCGAGATCGTCGTCGGAGAGAACTCGGTCGTCGAGCACGTGAAGCTCGAAGAGGAGAGCGAAGAAGCATTCCACGTCGCGACGATCCAGGCGCAACTATCGCCAAATTCCAATTTCAAATCGCATAACATCTGTTTCGGCGGCCTGCTCGTGCGGAATGACGTGAACGCGGTGCTGGCGACCGGCAGCGAAGGCACGCTAAACGGTCTGTATCTGACGAGCGGCAAACAGCATATCGATAATCACACGATGCTCGACCATGCTGCCCCGCACGCTGCAAGTCACGAGCTCTACAAAGGCATTCTCGACGGAAGGTCTGTTTGTGTATTCAACGGCAGAGTCATTGTCCGCAAGGATGCACAGAAAACCGACGCCAAGCAGACGAACAAAAACCTGGTGCTTTCTCCGGGTGCGATGATTTACACGAAGCCGGAACTTCAAATCTTTGCCGATGATGTTCGCTGTACGCACGGTGCCACGGTGGGCCAACTGGATGCGGATGCGCTGTTTTATCTGCGTGCGCGAGGCATAGGAGAGATCGAGGCGCGCGACCTCCTGATTTATGCGTTCGCCCGCGACGTCATCGACCGGATCGGTGTTCCGGAAATTCACGAATACCTCGAAAAAGCCCTCTTCGATCGCCTCGTCTTTTCGCGGGAGGCTGGAGAATCTGTCTCATGAGCGCTGCCGAAGTTTTAAGAGATACACATGCGACGCTCGACGTGGCTCGTATCCGGGAAGATTTCCCGATTCTCCGCGAACGGGTTCACGGGAAACCACTGGTTTATCTCGATAACGCGGCGACGAGCCAAAAACCACATGCGGTGATCGACGCGCTGGTCGATTATTACACCCACTACAACGCGAACATCCACCGCGCCGTGCATCTGCTGAGCACGCGGGCAACCGCGGCCTGCGATACCGCGCGTGACAAGGTCCGGCGCTTCATCAACGCCGCTTCAACCGACGAGGTCATCTTCGTGCGCGGCGCTACGGAAGGAATAAACCTTGTCGCCCAGACGCATGGCCGCCGAAACATCGGCCCGGGCGATGAGGTGCTGATCTCCGGGCTGGAACACCACTCGAATATCGTTCCCTGGCAGATGCTCTGCGATGAGAAACAGGCGCGCCTGCGTGTTGTTTCCATCGATGACCGGGGAGTCGTTCCGTTGAACGAATTTGAAGAGGCGCTGAGCGAACGCACGCGCCTCGTGGCTATTTCGCATGTGTCGAACGCTCTTGGGACAGTGAACCCGCTGGCCGACATGATTCAAATGGCGCACCGTTGGAACGTTCCCGTGGTGGTGGACGGAGCGCAAGCTATCCCGCATATGCGGATCGATGTGCGCGCGCTCGATGCGGATTTTTACGCCTTTTCCGGACACAAACTCTTTGGACCGACAGGTATCGGCGTTCTATACGGCAAGAAAGCGTTGCTCGAAGCGATGCCTCCGTATCAGGGAGGCGGCGACATGATTCGTTCGGTCACTTTCGAGAAGACCACCTACAACGACTTGCCCTACAAGTTCGAGGCGGGAACGCCGGACATTGCAGGCATCATAGGTTTAGGCGCGGCGATCGATTACGTCAACGACGTTGGCATGGAGGCTATCTCCGCGTACGAACACGAATTGCTCGAGTATGCCACGGCAGCGATATCCCAATTGAAGGGCGTTCGAATTATTGGAACGGCGCCCAACAAAGCGAGCGTCATTTCGTTCGTTGTGGACAACGCTCATCCGCACGACGTAGGAACGGTTCTCGATCGGGAAGGTATTGCGGTACGAACGGGGCATCACTGCGCACAGCCCGTGATGGACCGCTTCGAGATTGCCGCAACGACGCGGGCATCACTGGCGTTCTACAACACCAGAGAAGAAATCGATGCGTTGATCGCCGGAATCCGCAGAGTGCAGGAGTTCTTTTCCTAATGTCGGATTTAAGCGATCTCTATCAGGAAACGATCATCGACCACAGCAAACGGCCGCGCAACAAGGCTGCCGTCGAGCAACCGACGCACGATGCCGAAGGCTACAACCCGCTGTGCGGTGATCGCGTCCGAATACAGCTCAAAATTGTGAATGGGCGCATCCTGGGAGTCGGTTTTCAAGGCTCAGGCTGCGCCATCTCAACCGCGTCGGCTTCGCTCATGACCGAAGCAATGAAGGGAAAGACGCCCGAAGAAGTGGAGACGGCATTCGGGAAGTTCCATCAGTTATTGACGGAAGACCGGCCGCCGGCCGCCGATCTCGGCAAACTGGCCGTCTTCTCCGGCGTTCGCGAGTATCCAATGCGGGTGAAATGCGCGACGCTCGCGTGGCACACGCTTCGCGCCGCCCTACGCGGCGAGCAACAAGCGGTTTCCACGGAGTAAAAATGTCACAAGATCTTCAAGCAAACGTCGTAGAAGTGCTAAAGACGATTTATGATCCGGAGATTCCGGTCAACATCTACGAACTTGGACTGATTTATGATTTGAACGTCACCGGTGAAGGGGATGTCGTCGTCACAATGACGTTGACCGCTCCCAATTGCCCAGTCGCCGGAAGCCTGCCGAAGCAAGTTGAGCAAAGAGTCTTAAGAGTCGAGGGTGTTACGTCGGCCAAAGTCGAGTTGGTTTTCGATCCACCCTGGGATATGAACAAGATGTCGGACGTGGCCAAGCTGACCCTCGGCTTCGATCTGGGGCCTACTGATACCGTTCCGCTTTCGAAGATACGTTGATGAAGTTGAGCTCTCACGAAGAATACGGCTTGCGCTGCCTGTTACAGGTAGGTCGTCAGGGTGCGGCTGGAAGCGCCACTATTCCGGAGATCAGCCGGCAGGAGGGCCTTTCGACGCCGTATGTCGCTAAGCTGATGCGGATTCTGAGGCGTGGCGGGCTGGTGAAGGCCGCGCGCGGCAAGGTGGGCGGTTACACCCTCGCGCTTCCTCCTGGACAAATCTGGGTTGCCGACGCGCTGACTGTTCTCGGGGGCCGCATGTATGGGGATGATTTCTGTAACCGCCACTCCGGAGATCAGGCCAATTGCGCACATTCGACGGACTGTTCCATCCGCTCTCTTTGGCGCGACTTGCAAGGCGCCATTGACAGCGTGCTCCGGACAACCACAATTGAAGATTTGCTGCGTACCGGGCACGACATGACGATGACTGCTTTGTCGGGCCCCCTTGTTCCTCTTCACGACTCTGCTAAGCGCGGCCCCGCAAGTCCCGTTTCAAAGTAGAAGAATATTTCCCGAGCGCGGCGCGCGCCTCCGGGACGGGTGCGGTCATTTGGGCGTAATAGTTATCGAGGTGAATGCCGTTACTTTGCGGCCAACGGCATCCTCCACCGTCAGAACAACGCTCGGCGTCTTTCCCGGAGGCAAGCCCGGGATGGTGAGGCGCTCCTTTATCACGCCATTCTCTGAAACTTGCTCGGTGGCTTTGGGGGTGGCCGCGCCGAAACTCATCACGTTCGCTGACGGACCGAACACTTACTTTATTGATGCGGTTTTCTCATTGTGATTATGAGTGTCTTTCTTGCTCCACTTTCCATTTTTACGTTAAGCATAATAGCAGCCTCATAGCCAGGAGCCGTCACTTCCAGATCCAAAAGCAGCGGAGGCGCAGGCGTGAGGATTTTACCGTCTTCCGTCACTGATGACGAGATGTATAGGTGAGGATCACCTGCGATCGATAAACGATACCTGGCCCTCTCCACACTCGTGCCTCTTTCGGCATCTACAATCGACGCTGCCAGCACTCCGCCTGGCTTTCCCAACTTGACTGTTACGCTTTCCTGTTGATCTTCCGTCTCAATTTTGATTTTTGGAAAAGCCGGCGCTCCTACGGCAACAAACGCAAACGCTGGATCACCATATCCACTATCGCGTTTCTGCGCATGCACAAAATAAGTTCCGAGTGGCACATTTGCGATTGTGAATCTTCCATGTGAATCGGTTGCAACGTAATTGAGTGCACCCGCAGCAGCTTTATAAATATCCGTTAAGCTGACCTTCGCGTCTAAAACTGGGGCTTTGGAGGGGTTGATCACTACTCCACGAACGGTGGCAGGTGCGGCAGCTAATGGAAAGATTAGCAATAGCACTATCAGACATACTTTGGTCATCGCGTTTTCGCCAATGCACCGTCCCCAAAACAAACGCACCCGCGGACACGCTGCAAACAACAGCATATCCGCGGGCGCGGATCAGAAAACGAGATCTGCCGCAGGCCTGCTCCGGGCAGCCTGGGGGCTGAAATTACCAGCGGTTTTTCTTGTTGTATCCGCCGCCGTTTCCACGGCTGAAACCACCCCCGCGGCCGCCTTCCGGCTTCGGGCGAGCTTCATTTACATTCAGCGTTCTCCCATGAAGATCGCTGCCGTTCAGCACGGAAATTGCCGTTTCCGCTTCCTCACGGTTCGTCATTTCTACGAACGCAAAGCCGCGGGCTTGGCCGGTCATGCGGTCGGTAACGATATTGACGCGTTCCACCGCTCCATACTGCGAAAAGACCGACTGGAGATCCTCCTGGGTCGTCTGGTAGCTCAAGTTGCCTACAAAAATGTTCATCATCTGGCTAAATCCTGTTACTCAAAAATCGTCGAACGAGCAGCAGGACACCACAGAACACATCCAATGAGACACAGCCGCCGGTAAGAACACCTTAAAGTACCACGGACCGCCGCAACCCGTCCATACCGGTAAATTCGCGGGGGACGTCGGACCGTGCCCGGCTGAAAAACGCGCTGTTTGAGCTGGCTTTAGCGGAACTGGGCCTCAAGTTCTTCGAACCGCCGCCTCAATTCATCCACCTCGGTTTTCAGGCCCTCCATTTGCTGCTCGAGCTGCGCCAACCGGCCGGGAGCGGGCGGTACTGGACCCTCGGATTCCGGTTCGATCGCCGGTTCACCTGCCAGCAGATGAGCATACCGGGCTTCCTTCTGCCCAGGCTGGCGCGGAAGTCTCCGGGCAAGCGGCCCTGATGGCCATGCGGAAAGACGTTCCAGAGTGGCATCCGCCTCTTCCAGGTCCGCAAACGAGAACATGCGTTCGCTGCGGTCCTTGATTTCACCCAAAGTCTGTGCGCCGCGCAGCAGTAGCGTACACACAACCGCGGATTCGCGGCGGCCCAGGTTCAGGACTTCCAAAATCCGCTGACCATATTTCTTCACACGGCCACTGCCGACAATCACGACAGCGAAATTCTTCGCCCGAAGACCCTCGATCGCGTCGCTCACCGTGTCTTCGTCGTAGCTGACCACGGGGTAACGGTTCGATTTCTGATTACACGCATTCACCAGAGCGTTCATCGAGAGCGGATAGTACTCCGGTGTGGTCGCCTCTTTTTCCATTAGCGCGCCAAGAACGCGCACTTCCACAGCGTCGAGTGGTTCCGGCATCAGCGTGCTATCGCGCCGGCTATCGGGCTGCTGGCGCTGGCATACGACCGCTTAGCCATGCGGCCCGCCAGAAACGCGGCGCGCCCTGCCTCAATGGCCAGTTTCATCGCGTGCGCCATCTGCTCGGAATCTTCCGCTTCCGCAATGGCAGTATTGAGGAGCACCCCATCATAGCCGAGCTCCATGGCCATCGCCGCATCCGAGGCCGTTCCGACGCCCGCATCCACAATCAGCGGAACCTGCGTAATCTGCTCGCGGAGGATTCGAAGATTGAGTTGGTTCTGTATTCCCAATCCGGACCCGATCGGCGCCCCTAGAGGCATCACGGCCGCCGCCCCCGCGTCCACCAGTTTGCGGGCATTCACCAGATCGTCGCTTGTGTACGGAAGTACAACGAACCCTTCTTTGACCAGAACTCGCGTCGCCTCAAGCAACCCTTCGTTGTCGGGAAATAGCGTTTTCTGGTCGCCGATCACTTCGAGCTTGACCCAGTTTGAGAGTCCTACTTCACGGCCCAGGCGCGCGGTTCGAATGGCTTCGTCCGCCGTGTAGCAACCGGCTGTGTTCGGCAGAATCGAGATTTTTGACCGGTCGATGAAGTCGAGCTCCGATTCTTTCGAGCGGTCGGTCAGATTCACACGCCGGACCGCGAGCGTTACCATGCCAGTCCCGGAAATTTCGTGACACCGGGCCATTAACTGTTTGGTTCGATATTTCCCCGTCCCGACAAACAGGCGGGACTGGAACGTCTTTCCGGCTATCGTGAGAAGGTCGCTCATAATTTCATTATCGCCGCCGTTCGCGCGCGAAAGTTCTCGCTTCTTCCCCGACTCGGCGGCTCCGGTTTTCCTTTCAAACAAAAGTGCGCGAAAATGTATTGGTAAATTCTGTGGAAAACCCTGCGGATTACATGCCCCGTCCCCCCGCGCCTACAGGGGCGCCATACTTTCCTCAGATAAATTTGCTTCGCGCTCTTGAACATGACCGCGGGGTCCGCTACTGTAACGAGGTTCCCCCTTTATGCCTGTTCGCGATCTGTTGATTGAACAATCTCTGCCGGTCAACCTCGACGCGGAGCGCTTTGTTCTCGGCGGCATCATGACGGATGAAGCCGCGTTCCTCGCGGTCGGCGGCAAAATCAACGAGGACGACTTCAGCCTCGAAAAGCACAAGATGATTTTCCGGCGAATGTCGGACCTGCACGACCGTAGCGAGAGAATCGACCGGGTCACGCTCGCAAACGAGTTGATGAAGCACGGTGAGCTGCAATCGGTGGATGGGCTAAGCTACCTGGTCACGCTCGACGACGGATTGCCACAGCTCTATAGCCTGGAAAGCTACGTCACCATCGTCAAAGAAAAGGCTCTGCTGCGACGCATCATCACGGTGTCGCAGGGGCTAATTAATCGCTGCATTAGCGGGACGGAAGATCCCACACAAATCATCGGCGCCGCCGAAGAAGCGCTGATCGGACTCGGCGATTTTCAGTCGAAAAGCTCGCTGTCGAACCCCGCGCAGATCATCGACGATTTCGATGGCGGAATCAACGCGTTTCTCGATACCAGCAAGCGCATCAAAGGCATCAGCACTGGATTTTTGAAGCTGGACGAAATGACGGGCGGCCTGCGCGAGGGAGAGCTCGTCATCCTCGCCGCGCGTCCCGCCATGGGCAAAACCGCCTTCGCGCTGAATATCGCGCAGCACGTGGCGACTAACCCAAAGAACGCCAAAGCCGTTGCGGTGTTCTCGCTCGAAATGTCGAAGGAATCTCTGCTCACCCGCATGCTCTGCGCCGCGGCGCGCGTCGATCAGCAGAAGTTTCGCGCGGGATATCTGAATCACGATGAGCGAACCCGGCTGCAGGAATCCGCCACCGACATGTACCATGCGCCGTTGTTCATCGACGACACGGCGGGCGTCAATCTGATGGATGTGCATGCGAAACTCCGCCGCTTGCAGGCGGAACACGATCTGGGCCTAGTCATTCTCGATTACCTTCAACTAATGCAAGGCCCGAAACGCGAGAACCGTGTGCAGGAGATCAGCAGCTTGTCGCGCGGGCTGAAACTGATGTCAAAGGATCTGCGTGTGCCGTTCCTCGTGCTGTCGCAGCTAAGCCGCGCGCCCGAAACGCGCCAGGGAGATCACCGGCCGATGCTCAGCGACTTGCGCGAATCGGGATCGATCGAACAGGACGCCGATATGGTGATGTTCATTTTTCGCGAGGAAGTTTATCGGCCCGACAAGGAAAGTTTGAAGGGTATAGCTGAGATCCTGATGGCTAAGCAGCGCAACGGCCCCACCGGCAAAGTGAAGCTCGCGTTTCTTAACAAATTCACCAAGTTCGAGAATTTGGCCCTGGATGCCAGCGATGAAGATGGTCCGTTTGAATAGCTGCTGAAAAATACGAATCGAGAGCGTTCTTCAGCGAAAAATTGGTTTGGTTCCGCCGTACTAGCACCGCGCGAAGCATCGGCGCCGAACAATCAGACGCAGGGACAAACGCGGAAACGTTATGCTTGTTTCATCGGTCAAACTCAATTGTTGGGCTGCCCGGTCCAATTTGCCGATGAACGGCCGGCAGCATTAGGAGCAAGTGGATGTGGAGTGAACAAAAAAAGGAAAATAATCCTTCCCGGCGGCCTTTGGCGTTGGACAATCAAGCGGGGCTGCCCGCACAGACGATCAGTCCGGCTGTTCCGGGTCTAGCCGTCATCGGCAAAGCGATGGTGATCCGGGGACAGATCACCAGCAGAGAGGACATGCACGTCGATGGCGAGATCGACGGTTCCCTTGATATGCCGAACTGCCGCCTGACGGTTGGGCCAAGCGGCAAAATCGGCGCAGGCGCGCGAGCGCGAGAAGTCGAAGTCCTCGGCAGCGTGGATGGCGATGTCGAGGCAAGCAGGAAGATTACAATTCGCAAGGGCGGCCGCCTGGTAGGCGATCTTCGGACTCCTGGCATCGTCATCGAAGATGGCGCCTATTTCAAGGGCAAGATTGAGATCGTCACTACCGAAGTTCCTCCTGTCCATCAGAACGCTTTGCAACCGGAGAACAAAAGCGCCGCGCCGGCGGCGGGCGCTCAGCCGCTCGCGACGGCGAACGCCATCAAGCCGTAAGACCTCGATCACACCACGACGGGCGGCTCTGTCCGCGTAGACTGATGAGATGCATCGTCTGCTGGCCATTGCGCTCCTGGCTGGAGCGGGTTTTGCCTTGAGTGGCGAGCAGAAGCCAGTTTATGAAGATGTGAACGCATCACCCGAGGAACGAGCCGCGGACCTCGTGTCCCACATGACGCTCGGCGAAAAAGTCGGGCAGATGCAAAACACTGCCTCGGCGATTCCGCGGCTCGGCATCCCAGCTTACGATTGGTGGAACGAAGGCCTGCACGGCGTGGCGCGCGCCGGTTTAGCCACTGTGTTCCCCCAGGCGATCGGCCTCGCAGCCACCTGGGATACGGGCCTGATGTTTCGGGTCGCCGGCGTTATCTCGACCGAAGCTCGCGGCAAGTACAACGACGCAATCCGGCACGGCAATCACAACCGCTACTTCGGGCTTACCTTCTGGTCTCCCAATATCAACATTTTTAGGGATCCTCGCTGGGGCCGAGGACAAGAGACGTATGGAGAAGATCCCTATCTGACCTCGCAAATGGCAGTCGCCTTCATCAAGGGGATGCAGGGAAACGATCGCCGCTATTTCAAGACCATCGCAACGCCAAAACATTTTGCAGTGCACAGCGGCCCCGAACCGCTAAGGCACGGGTTCAACGTCAGTCCGAGCAAGCGCGATTTAGAAGATACGTATCTCCCGGCGTTTCGCGCGAGCGTGATAGACGGCGGGGCCGATTCCGTGATGTGCGCGTACAACGCCATCGACGGCATTCCGGCCTGCGCCAATTCGATGCTGTTGCAGCAAAAACTGCGCGGCGATTGGAAATTCTCAGGCTATGTCGTCAGCGATTGCGGGGCTATCGCGGACATTTTCAAAGGACACCATTACACGAAATCGATGCCCGAAGCGGCGGCCGCGGGCGTACGCGCAGGCACGGACCTTTCCTGCGGCGACGAATACGGCACCCTTGCGCAGGCGGTGAAGCAAGGATTGATTCCCGAGGCTGACGTCGATCGCTCACTCGAGCGCCTGTTTGTCGCCCGGTTCCGTTTAGGCATGTTCGATCCACCGGAACGCGTGCCGTTCTCGAATATTTCGATTTCGGATGTCGACACTCCGGCGCACGGGAGACTGGCTCTTGAAACAGCGGAGAAGTCGATGGTGCTGCTGAAGAATGAACGCCATCTTCTACCGCTAAAGCGGATTCCCCGAAGAATCGCGGTGTTGGGTCCTACCGCCAACGATCCGGACACGCTCCTCGGCAACTACCACGGGATCCCGTCTCGAATTGTCACCCCACTAGAAGGGATTCAGCTAAGGTTTGGAAAGACCGCCGAAGTGACTTTCGCGCTCGGCAGCACCTTTACCGCCCAATCGACCGCTCTGATTTCTGAGAATGCGCTGTCGCCAATACCGGGAAACGATTCACAGCGCGGACTCCGCGCAGAGTATTTTGACAACGACGCGCTCTCCGGCAAACCCATGGTGTCGCGTATCGAGCCGATTGGCTATTTCCGGTGGGACATGCACGATCCGGCTCTTGCCGGGCGGATTTCTCGCGATAAATTTTCGCTCCGATGGAGTGCAGTACTCGAAGTCAGCCAATCCGGCGACTACGCGCTAGGCGTCAAACGTCTGCCTTGCGCGGAATGCAAAGGCAACGACGGCGCGCAGTTGTTCCTGGATGGCAAACTCCTGGTCCAGCACGAAAAGCATGCATCCTGGAGCCCTGAGGATCGCACCGCAACAGTTCACCTGAACGCGGGAACCCGCTACAGGTTGCGGGTCGAATACAGGCAGGACGGCGGCGGCGCCGGGCTCGAATTAAGCTGGAAGCCGCCCGAGGATACGCTGCTCGCGGAAACGAAGCAGACACTGCAGCGCTCCGATCTGGCGATCGTCTGCGTTGGTTTGAACTCGAATCTGGAAGGCGAAGAATCACACATCAAAATTCCTGGGTTCTCCGGCGGCGATCGTACCGATCTGGGGCTGCCGGCGCCTCAGAAGGAGTTGCTCAAAACAGTGTTTGATGCGCACAAGCCGGTCGTCGTTGTCCTTCTGAACGGCAGCGCCCTCGGAGTGAAGGAACTTCAGGCCCGGGCGCAAGCGATTCTCGAAGCCTGGTACCCCGGTCAGAACGGAGGGACGGCTATCGCAACCACCCTCGCTGGTGCAAATAACCCGGCCGGTCGTTTACCGGTCACTTTTTACGAATCGGTTGACCAGCTTCCGCCATTCACGGATTACTCCATGACCGGCCGGACGTACCGGTATTTCACCGGCGCCCCGCTCTTTCCGTTTGGCTACGGTCTCAGCTATTCCGATTTCCGGTATTCGGATCTTACAGTGGACAGGAGCAACGCCTCCCGCGATGAGTACGTTGTTTCGGCTCACGTAAGAAATGTGTCAGCAGTCGATGGAGATGAAGTCGCCCAAATTTATGTGGCGGGAGACACCGGGGCCGATCACGCCATCCGCGATTTGAAGGGTTTTGAACGTGTTCATCTCGGGGCTGGCGAGGCGCGCACAGTGCAGTTCCATATCCCGATTCCAAAAGAGCGCAACGGTCGCCTGACCATCAGCATCGGGGGAGGTCAACCGCTCCCGCAATGGACCCGCGGCCACTACGTCCAGAAGACTATTACGCCCTAGTTAGACATACGAGTTTGGCGTTGCACAGATCACGGTTATTCTTCTTCGAACGCTTGGAACTCAACCTGAATTTGCTCTAGTACCGCTAGGCCTGAGTAACTCCACGGCGGTTAGTCTCATTCCCGCCGTAGAATTATTTCGGAAATAACTCCTCTCTTGCCTGATTCCTGGGATAAGAAATAAGAAGGATGGAACCGATTGTGATGGTACTGCTTGCCACGTTAGTACTTGTCAGGGAAGCTCCGGACTGGTAGCCTTTGAATTCTCAGCACAGGATTTTGGGGGGCAGGTGAGCGTCCGCGAGAGATATTTCGTGAGGTGCCTCACGAGCTCATTTAACCCCTCATGTGGACAAATGGCATTGAACTGTAACGGACGTTTCTCATCCTGCGCATCTTTTCGGTGTCCCGCGACTCACGGCGTCAACAAGTCCCAGGGTTACAGTAGCCTGGCTCACTGCAATTTTATTCAAGTAGCTGCCCGGACCTCCGCAACTAAAAGCCTCGCGTTAGGCGGCGCGAGACTATGGAACGGCAAGGCGTCCGCATCACACCAACGCTATCTACTGCGAACGTTGTTTCTTTGTGTTTGCTTGATTACAACTGCCTCTCTACAGGCGGCGGATTCTGTGGCCGTGGAGAACACAAAGCCGGGAACTACCGCTTGGCAGCTCACCAATCCCGCGACAATGTTCCAAAGCAATGACCTGAATCCGGCTGACTATGCCAATGCCGAAATCCAGGGCTACGCTTCGCTGACCAGCGTGAATCAGGGTGGCTCGATCGATTTTCACGTTCGGACCATAAACACAAACTCCTACACGCTGTCGGTTTTTCGGATGGGTTGGTACAACGGAACGGGCGGCCGTCTCATGTTGGGCCCAATTACCCTGCCCGGGGTTGTTCAGCCAATGCCACCGGCGCCGGTATACCCACCGGCCGGCACGGGCATTGTGGAGTGCAATTGGAGTGTCTCCTATAACCTAAAAGTTCCGTCAGACTGGGTCAGCGGAGTTTATCTGGTCAAGTTGTCTCTGTCCGCACCGGTGAAAGAGAGCTACATCGTTTTCGTTGTGCGTGACGACGCTCGAAATTCGCCGATCCTGTTTCAATCCAGCGTTACAACTTATCAGGCGTACAACGAGTGGGGAGGTAGCTCCCTCTACACCACCACCCCGGACGGCGACAAGACCGGTGTTAAGGTCTCATTCAATCGACCCTATTGGCGCAATTATGGCGCAGGAGATTTCGTCAGCCTTACGGGAGCTCCGGGCTACGAGATGCAGATGGATCGCTGGCTCGAACGTCAGGGCTACGATGTCACTTACGCGACCGACGTAGACACCCACGAAAACCCCAATACAGTCCTCACTCATAAGGTGTTTCTAATCGTCGGACACGATGAATATTGGTCTCGGAACATGCGCGACAACGTCATCCGGGGTCGCGATGACGGGATTCACCTTGGAATTTTTGCGGGAAACGTCCTATATTGGCAAATCCGCTTCGAGAAATCTTCTACCGGCGTTGACGATCGGACCATGGTCGCGTATAAAGACCTTGCGTCCATGGATCCCATTTCCGATCCTAGCCTCGTTACCACACGGTGGAGGGATTTGGGAGAGCCCGAAGGTGACGTCCTAGGCGTTCAATACAACCTTTTCTCCGCGCCGACTGTCTCTGACATCGTAGTCACCAATGCATCCCATTGGTTGTTCGACGGCACTGGTGTAACCAACGGAACCATTTTCCCTAACGTGGAAGGTTACGAAACCGATTCTCTTTTCCCGCCATCCGGAGCAACCGTCCTCGCCCATTCCCCCTATCCACGCAATGACCCACAAGTCTTTGGCGACATGACCATCTATACCGCCGCTAGCGGAGCTCTTGTCTTCGCAACCGGTACCATCGAGTGGAGTCTCGGTCTCGACGACTTCCCCCCGAGCCAAGGCATCGTTCCAGCGATGCAGCAAGTCACTGCCAACTTCTTGTCTCGCGCGCTGCAAGCCGCGCCACCGCCCACGCTGACCTCCGTCAATCCCAATTCCGGCGGTCAAGGCCAGAATTTGAACAGCGTCATCCTCGCCGGCAATAAGTTCCAGAGCGGCGCTACCTGCAACTTTGGGGCAGGCATTACCGTGAATTCCTGCGTCTTCGACTCGCCCACTCAACTCACCGCCAACATCACTATCGGCGCCACCGCCACGCTTGGCTCTCGCAACGTCGCCGTCACCAATCGCGACAGCCAATCCAGCACTCTGTCCAACGGCTTCACGGTCACCACGGCTGGCATGCCTCCGCCGCCCGCCTTGAGTTCTGTCAATCCCAATTCCGGCGCGCGGGGTCAGAATTTGACGGGTGTCATTCTGTCTGGGAATAGCTTCCAGAGTGGCGCAACTTGCGCCTTTGGGGCAGGCATTACCGTCAACTCCTGCACCTTCAATTCACCTACTCAACTCACTGCCAGCATCGGCATCGGCTCTACCGCCGCCCTTGGCTCTCGCAACGTCACGGTCACCAATCCCGACAGCCAATCCAGCACTCTGTCCAATGCTTTCTCGGTGACTGCCATTTCTCTGATCCAGAAAGCTACCTTCAGCCGCCAGCCTACTTCCGGCGGAACGGTTACTTTGAACCTCGCTAAAGCCACCGGCGCCGGGAACGCCCTAATCGTGGGAGTGAGCTTCTGGCCTCTCGATATCAGCAGTGTGACAGACGCTTCCGGAGACGTTTTCACGCGTGGTCTGCCAACTTCGATCTACCATGACGTCTCGGGCAGCGCCACCTACACCAACTTTTATTACGCGAAGTCGACTGCCGGCGGCGCCACCTCATTGACTTTGAACTTCAGCGGCGGCAGCACCTATCTGTTGGTAGCCGTGGCGGAGGTAGCCGGGCTCGATCCCTCCGCGCCGCTCGATAAAGCCGGCTTCCACGACTCACTCACGCCTACTGCCGCGTGGTCCTCCGCAGCGGTCACCACCACGGCGGCAAACGAATACCTGTTTTCCTGGGCGGCCACGCAAGCCTCGAATCCTTTCTGTTCCAATCCTGCCAGCGGCTGGACCGTCGAGACTCAATTCAATGATTCAAGCGGAGCCACGGTGTGCTTGCTCGACGGCATCGTCGCGGTCACGGGATCGTATCAGACCTCCGTCACCGCCAGTTCCGCGCAAAACTATGTAATGGAGCTCGTCACTTTCAAGAGCGGATCGTCATCGTCGCCGCCCCCGCCTACGCTGACCTCGGTCAATCCCACTTCCGGTGGTCAAGGCCAGAATTTGAACGGTGTCGCCCTCACGGGCAGTAAGTTCCAGAGCGGCGCAACTTGCGCTTTTGGAGCAGGCATCACCGTGAATTCCTGCACCTTCAACTCGGCCACTCAACTCACCGCCAGCATCAGCATCGGCGCCACGGCCGTCCTTGGCTCTCGCAACGTCACCGTCACCAATCCCGACGGCCAATCCGGCACTTTGTCCAACGGCTTCACCGTGACCACGGCTGGGCCGCCTCCTCCACCCGGATTGACCTCGGTCAACCCCAATTCCGGAGCTCAGGGCCAGAATTTCAGCAGCGTCACGCTGACCGGCAACAGCTTCCAGAGCGGCGCAACTTGCTCCTTTGGGGCAGGCATTACCGTGAATTCCTGCGCCTTCAACTCGGCCACGCAACTCACCGCCAATATCACCATCGGCGCTGCCGCCACCGTCGGCTCTCGCAACGTCACCGTCACCAATCCCGACAGCCAGTCCGGCACTCTGTCCAACGGCTTCACCGTCACGACTGCCGGGCCGCCTCCGCCGCCGGTCTTGAGTTCTGTCAATCCGAATTCCGGCGCTCAGGGCCAGAATTTGACTAGCGTCATCCTGACCGGCAACAGCTTCCAGAGTGGCGCAACTTGCGCCTTTGGGGCAGGCATTACCGTGAACTCCTGCACCTTCAACTCGGCCACTCAACTCACCGCCAATATCACCATCGGGGCCACCGCCACCGTTGGCTCTCGCAACGTCACCGTCACCAATCCCGATAGCCAGTCCAGCACTCTTTCGAACGCGTTCTCGGTGACTGTTCTCCCCGCGATTTCTCTAATTCAGAAAGCTACCTTCAGCCGCCAGCCTACTTCCACAGGAACGGTCACTCTGACCCTGCCTAAAGCGACCGGCGCCGGGCACACCTTGATCGTGGGAGTGACCTTCTGGCCCCTGGATATCAGCAGTGTGACAGACGGTTCCGGAGACACGTTCACGCGCGGTCTGGCAACTTCGATCTACCATAGCGTCTCCGGCAGCGCCACCTACAACAACTTCTATTACGCTAAATCCACTGCCGGCGGCGCCACTTCATTGACTTTGAACTTCAGCGGCGGCAGCACCTATCTGTTGGTAGCCGTGGCTGAGGTGGCCGGGCTCGACCCCTCCTCCCCACTCGATCAATCTGGTTTCCACGATTCAACCGCGGCCACCGCCGCCTGGTCGTCCGCCGCCGTCACCACTACGACGGCAAACGAATACCTGTTTTCCTGGGCGGCCACGCAAGCCTCGAATCCTTCCTGTTCCAATCCTGCCAGCGGCTGGACCCTCGAGAGTCAAACCAATGATTCCAACGGAGCTACGATATGCCTGCTCGATGGCATCGCTACCGTCACAGGATCGTATCAGGCCGCCGTCACCGCCAGTTCCGCCCAGAACTACGCAATGGAGCTCGCCACATTCAAGGGCGGTTCGTCATCGTCGCCGCCCCCGCCCAAGCTGATCTCCCTCAACCCCAATTCCGGCGCTCAGGGCCAGAATTTGAGCAGCGTCACGCTGACCGGCAACAGCTTCCAGAGTGGCGCAACTTGCGCCTTTGGGGCAGGAATTACCGTGAACTCCTGCACCTTCAACTCGGCCACTCAACTCACCGCCAATATCACCATCGGCGCGACCGCCACTCTTGGCTCTCGCACCGTCACCGTCACCAACCCCGACAGCCAATCCAGCACTCTGTCCAACGGCTTTTCCGTCACCACGGCTGGGCCGCCTCCGCCACCGGTCTTGAGTTCTGTTAATCCTAATTCCGGCGCTCAGGGCCAGAATTTGAGCGGCGTCACGCTGACCGGCAACAGCTTCCAGAGTGGCGCAACTTGCGCCTTTGGGGCAGGCATTACCGTGAACTCCTGCACTTTCAATTCGGCCACTCAACTCACCGCCAGCATCAGCATCGGCGCCGCCGCCACTCTTGGCTCTCGCAGCGTCACCGTCACCAATCCCGACAGCCAGTCCAGCACTCTGTCCAATGCGTTCTCGGTGACTGTTCTCCCCGCCGTTTCTCTAATCCAGAAAGCTACCTTCGCCCGCCAGCCTACTTCGGGCGGAGCGGTCACCCTAACCCTCCCCAAAGCCACGGGCGCCGGGCACACCGTAATCGTCGGAGTGAGCTTCTGGCCGCTGGATATCAGCAGTGTGACAGACGGTTCCGGAGACACGTTCACGCGCGGTCTGGCAACTTCGATCTACCACGACGTCTCCGGCAGCGCCACCTACAACAATTTTTATTACGCGAAGTCGACTGCCGGCGGCACCACCTCATTGACCTTGAACTTCAGTGGCGGCAGCACCTATCTATTGGTAGCCGTGGCGGAGGTGGCCGGGCTCGACCCCTCCTCCCCAGTCGATCAATCCGGTTTCCACGATTCAACCGCGGCCACTGCCGCCTGGTCGTCCGCCGCCGTCACCACTACGACGGCAAACGAATACCTGTTTTCCTGGGCGGCCACTCAAGCCTCGAATCCTTCCTGTTCCAATCCTGCCAGCGGCTGGACCCTCGAGAGTCAAACCAATGATTCCAACGGAGCTACGATATGCCTGCTCGACGGTATCGCTTCCGTCACGGGATCGTATCAGACCTCCGTCACCGCCAGCTCCGCCCAGAACTACGCAATGGAACTCGCCACATTCCGCTGATCGGCTTGAGGGCTGCCATTTAATCCTGAGTCGTCACCAGTGCCGTAGAGCTTTACGATACAAGAGCCGGCAATGTTGCTGGGCCTTTCAGCCAAGCTCCGCGAATGCTAATTTCATATCTGCCAGCCAAACTCTGGCAGCGAGGCCACCTGGCAGCCGCGAGGACTCCAAGCGGCACCGTTAAAATACTCTCTGGAGACCTATGTTTGCAAAAATAAGACCCGTCTGGCGCTCTAGCCCTCTTCTACTGGCAGCCGGATTTCTTCTGATGACGTGTCCTTCGTTCGCACTGGATAATGGCCTGGCGAAAACGCCACCGATGGGATGGAACAGTTGGAATAAATTCGGGTGCAACGTCAGTGAAGACCTCATTCGCCAAGCCGCCGACGCGCTCGTATCGAGCGGCATGAAGGATGCGGGTTATCAATTCGTCGTCATTGACGATTGCTGGCAGGTTTCCCGCGACAAAGAAGGGAACATCGTTCCCGACCCGCAGCATTTCCCATCCGGCGTTAAGAAGCTCGCAGACTACGTTCATTCGAAGGGCTTGAAATTCGGCATCTATTCGGACGCAGGCACCGGAACATGTCAGAACCGGCCCGGGAGCCGCGGCTACGAATTTCAGGACGCGCGGCAATATGCTGAATGGGGTGTCGATTATTTGAAGTACGACTGGTGCAATCACAGCACGCAAAACTCGGAAGCTTCGTACTCCATCATGCGCGACGCCTTGGCAAAGTCGGGCCGCCCCATCGTATTTAGCCTATGTGAATGGGGCTCGACCAAACCATGGCTATGGGCTAAAGATGTAGGCAATCTCTGGCGCACGACCGGCGACATCGCACCCAAGTGGGACTCAGGCGAAAAAGAGGACGGCCTTGGCGTCGTGCAGATTTTAGATCTTGAAGACGGATTGCAAACTTATGCAGGGCCGGGACATTGGAACGATCCCGACATGCTGGAGGTCGGAAATCCGGGCATGACCCCAACCGAATATCGGTCACATTTCATCATGTGGTGCATTCTCGCCGCCCCGCTGATGGCCGGCAATGACATCATGCACATGAGCAGCGAAACTCGCGACATCCTAACGAACAAAGAAATGATCGCGGTCGATCAGGACCCGCTCGGCATCCAGGGGCATCGTGTCCGGAAGGATGGGGAGCAAGAGATCTGGTCGAAACAACTGAGCGACGGAAGTCGCGCTGTCGCCCTGCTCAACCGCGGTGCGGGCGAGCAGGAAATGACCGCAAACTGGACTGATATCGGATATCCCGAATCATTATCAGCGCAGGTTCGCGACATCTGGAACCACAAGGATCTGGGTAAGAAGTCGGGTAGCTTCTCGGCTACTGTACCCAGCCACGGAGTGGTAGTTATCAAGGTAAAACCATAAAGCAAATCGGCGCGGGTCGGGAATTCAATCGTTCAAAATTCCCCTTGATGCGAACCCTCGACTCTGCGGACACAAGTGTCTGCGCCCCAATCAGAGACCAAAGCGTCCGGTCAGGCTTCCGGACGCTTTGCGTTTTTGAAGATCTTGTTCAGCCCTGCAATGGCGCGATCTACATCCTGTTCCGTCAGGATGTAAGGCGGCAGGAACCGCAGCACCGTGTCGTGCGTGCAGTTGAACAGCAAGCCTACCTTCATGCCGTCGAGCACGAGTTGCTTTCCCGAAAATTCGAGTTCGACACCGATCATCAGACCCGGACCTCGAATTTCCTTGATGAACGAATATTTCCTGGCAAGCTCGGTCAGGCGCATCCGGAAATAGCCACCCACATTGACGATGGATGGCAGCAGTTCATCCAGGATGTCGAAGAACTCGATAGCCACGCGGCACGCCAGCGGACCGCCGCCATAGGTGGACCCATGCATGCCTGGCTTGATGGTCGAAGCCGCTTTTTCGTTCGCCGTAATTACACCGAGCGGAATGCCGCACGCCATAGGTTTCGCCGCCACCATAATGTCCGGCAGGACCTGATTCTCAAGCAACTGATAGGCAAAATACTTGCCCGGTCGCCCGACGCCACATTGGATTTCGTCGAAAAGTAGAAGAGCATTATGGCGATCGGCGAGTTCGCGAGCTTTGCGAACAAAAGCTTCCGACATCGGGAAAATGCCGCCTTCGCCTTGAACGAATTCCAGCAGGATGCCGGCAGTGTTTTCGTTGACCACTTGCTCAAGCGCTCCCATGTCGTTCCGCGGGATAAATCGTGGCCCAGGCAATAGAGGCTCGAAATCCTTGCGATACTTCGGCTGGCCCGTAACGGAAAGGGCGCCGAACGTTCTTCCGTGAAAAGAACCGTCGAGAGAGACGATTTCAAACTTCTCCGGGCTAATGGCATGGCCGTGAGAACGGATCATCTTCAATCCGCCTTCTATCGCCTCCGCGCCCGAATTGCAAAAGAAGCTGCGCTGCAAGCCGCTGGCTTTCGCGATGCGCTCGGCAAGTTTGCCCTGGTATTCGTGATAGTAAAGGTTGGAGCAGTGAAGCAGCAGCCCGGCCTGCTGCCGGATCACTTTTGTGATTCGGGGATGCGCGTAACCAAGCGAGTTAACGCCGATGCCGCTGATGAGATCGAGGTAGCGGCGTCCCTCGACATCGTAAACGTAGCAGCCCTTGCCGCGGTGAAGGACAAGTGGGTAGCGGGAATAATTCTGAAGCAGATATTCCTGTTCCAGCTGTTTGATGTGCTCGGCAGAAGAAACTTGTCCCACCTCCGTGGGATGCGCAATAGACATACGTACATGATAGGAAATGGGCCGCAGCGGTTGCGGATACCTGCTGGCGCCTTACGGATTTAGAAAGTTGAAGATCGCCTTTCTGAATTCACCGGAGCGTTCGATGTGCGGAATGTGTCCGCAGTCTGGAATAACGACGACTGCCCCGTGCGGAATCTCGCTGGCGGCTGCACGCGCCAGCTCGGGGACGTGTCCCATGCGCCCGCGGATTTCCGGCGGCGCGTACGTGCTGAACGGCGCCGTGTGGTCTTGCTGGCCAACGACAATCAGCGTCGGCGGCTTGAGCAAGCGATACTCGTAACGGACCGGTTGCTGATAGATCATTTGATACGCGAGCGCCGATGCCTTCGCCCACCTGGGATATTCGCCGCTCAAGGTCACGCGAATCTGAACATCGGCCAGAGGTTCGTAGAACTCGGGCCGTGGAGACGCAAAATAACGAGCGTAAAAAGCACGAATCGCTTTCGCATCCGCCTTCCGAAGCTCCGCTTCATACAGCGTTGTGTCGGATTGAGCGGGCGCCAGGGCGCGGTAGTCTTCGAGGCCAATCGGATCTTCCAGGATGAGCTGGCTAACTCGTTCGGGATACATCAGCGCGAAGCGGACTGCCAGCATCCCTCCCGTGGAGTGCCCGAGCACGACGGCCTTCGTGACATGCAATGTGTCGAGCAGATGCGCCGTATTGGCCGCAAGCAATTGAAAGCTGTAGCGAATGTCCGGTTTCGACGATTTTCCCCAGCCGATCTGATCCGGCGCAATCACGCGATACCCGGCCGCGCATAATTCGCCCATGAGCGCGCCAAAATAATATCCTCCAAAATTCTTGCCGTGCAGCAGCACGATGGTGCGGCCATTTGCGTGATGAGCCGCAGGCGCATCCATGTATGCCATCCGAACGTCCTCTCCTTGAAGCTGAAGCGGCAGGAAATGAACTGGATAGGGATAGCGATAGGTTTCAAGAGCGATTCCCAGAGGCTGGAGCGTAGACGTACCCGGAGATGCAGCAACTAAAGCAGTTTGCATTATCAGGACCACGGTCAGTGCTATCAACACGAACTTCATACCGTTCATTCTCCCGAAACAAAGGCGTATATTGCAGGCGGGACATCGCGGCTAATGTCTTTTGCCGGGTTACCGGCCGCCGATTTCGTGGTAAATTCTGCCGCAGGAGGTAAAAAAATGGCTAATCAAGTGAAAGCTGTCCCTCAGGGATACCACACGCTGACGTCCTATCTCGTCGTTCAGGATGCGAATCGCGCGATCGATTTCTACAAGCAGGCATTCGGCGCACAGGAAGTGATGAGAATGGCCGGACCGGGCGGAAAAATCGGGCATGCCGAACTGAAGATCGGCGATTCCATGGTAATGCTGTCGGATGAAATGCCGGGCGGCGGAGGCGGCCGGTCGCCGCAATCGCTCGGCGGATCGACTGTCAGCATGTTCCTCTACGTGGACGATGTCGATGCCACGTTCAATCAGGCAGTGAAAGCTGGCGCTAAAGCAGATGCACCGCCCACTGACATGTTCTGGGGCGACCGTTTCGGGCGCTTAACAGATCCGTTCGGGCACCTGTGGGGTGTCGCAACCCATATCGAAGATGTTGCGCCACCGGAGATGGAAAAACGCATGAAGGCGGCGATGGCGCAGATGTCGCAGGCAGCCGGGCACGAGGGCGGATAAGCCGCTTCGGGCGCGGAATTCCGCGCCCGGAACAGCAGTCAGTTGGCCGTGCCGGAGAGACGCACGGTTTGCGGGCTCGCCGGAGAGTTGTTATTCAACAGAAGCGCAGCGGTTCGCGTACCGGTAGCGGTGGGAGTGAATGTGAACTTGACACCGCACGTGTGATACGCCTGAACGATGCCGCTACACGTGTCGCGGACGATCTGAAAGTCAGCGGGATTGGCGCCGGCGACAGATGCATGCGAAAAGGCTACAGGCTCCGTGCCGTTGTTGTAAATGTAGATGGTGGCCTGACCGACGTGGCGCGTGCCGAACGTCCAACTAGTGTTTGAGAATTGGAGCGATTTGCCCTCGCCGACGCCTCTGACTTTTACGAAGTTGTTGAAATTGAAGTGGTTGTCAAACTCAAGGACTGAGTTGCGCCAACCTACGGCGGTAGGAGCGAAATCAGGACTCAGGTCCTACTGATTACACAGGGAGGATTAAATCCATAGCATGTTTCCAGCTAGATCATCGAGGGCCGTCGAACTCAACAACAGTTCACTGGCAGACACCCTCAGCTTATCGCCTGTTCTGGTCTCGTCCGTCGCCAAGAGTGTTAATCAATATAGGACAAAACAACTTAATTTAAGATATTGCAAATTAATTTGCGGTAATTAACCCGCACAGGATCTCGCTTTTCTCGCACTTCTAACTTTTGCTACCATCGAGAGTTCGATGCGCGTTGTATCTATCCTTCTGCTGCTGTTTGCTACCCCGTTGCTTGGCAAATCTCGATCCAAGCACAGGGACCTGGTTATGTATTTCGTCGAAGCGGACGGCAGTCAAACCGCGCTTGTCGTAACACCGGAAAACGAGACTATCTTAATCGATGGAAGTTCGGGGGGGCGTGGCTTTCGCGCCGCAGGCCTAATCGCCGCCATTGCCAAATCGGCGAAAGTGGAGAAGATCGACTATTTGGTGTTAACTCACGAGGGCGATGCCGGCGACGCGCCGCAATCGATCGCGATGCTGCCGGTTGGCGCTATTGTCGGTCCTGCTCGTAATGGAAAGACGGCTGTTCTCCGGCAGACAAATTTCTTACGGCAAGTCAGTACAAGCTCGGGGGCTCAACGCCTGACGGTTAAGCCGGGCGATCATCTTCCTATCGCGGGAGACGTCGACGCGGTTGTCGTGTCGGCCGATGGCAACCTACTGCCACGACCTTTGCCGACCGGCGGAAACGTAAATACATTTTGTCGGGCAACGCCGGATCGTCAAACCGATTCAAGCGAGCAAGCGAGGGCGCTGGGCACTTATTGGCATTACGGCCGGTTCCGCCTGATGAATTTGGGGGATTTGACCTGGAATAAGGAAGAAGAATTAATGTGCCCGGTAAACCGGCTTGGCAAAGTGGATGTGTTGGCCGTTTCGCCGGAGCCCAGCCAGAGAAGCAGCGCCGCCTTAGTTCACGACATGACGCCGCGCATAGCGATCCTGGGGGATGACGCCCACAATGGGAGTTCACCTTCGACTTACGACATTCTCGAAACTGAAGGCAGTCTCAAGACGATCTGGCAACTACGCTCTTCCGGAGTTGGCGGACGCGATCACAACACGCCCGATTCTTACATTGCCAACTTAGACAATGAACATGGCGGCTACTACCTCAAGCTCACTGCTCATGAGAATGGAGCGTTTGAGGTCTATAATTCGCGGAATAAGCTCACTCGGAAATACGAAGCGCCGTACGGTTTTGGAAGCTACAAGTGGGAGACGCGCTGACGGGAATAAGCCAAACTGCAACTACGACGTTCCGCTCACGCTTGAATTCTTTACAATCAATTCATTCACGGTTAACCTGTCGACGGATAGGTCCCGGATCGCTAGCGAATCGATCTGAGATGTTTTAATTTTCAGCCGGCCGACGGCTAAGGCGCCGATTGCGAGCGCTCCGACAGCAAATGCGCCGAGTGCGAATGCGCCGACGGCCACGGCGCCAGCCGCCACTGCGCCCACTTTAATGCGGCAGGCCGTCGAATGAACGGCGCATTCGGAACTTCGCTCAATAAACTCGCCCATGCCCCACATTAACAAGGCAGAGTCGTGAAGCCCATTAGGTACTTGTCCAGGTGATGCGCCGCTTTGCGTCCCTCAGCAATCGCCCACACGATCAGGGACTGGCCGCGCCGTGCATCGCCCGCAGAGAAAATGCCCGGCACGGACGTCATGTAATCCTCGCCGGTTCGCACATTGCCGCCAGCGTCAACATCGATTTTGAACTGCTCCACAAGGCCATCTCGCTTCGGCCCCGAAAACCCGATCGCCACCAGCACCAGATCGGCGTCGATGGCGAATTCGCTCTCAGGCGCGGGCTGAAAGTGGGGCTTCGGCCCCACGCGGACCGCGTGAAGCTGGCGAACGTTGCCGTCCGCGTCGCCCGTGAATTGCGTCGTCAACGCGCTCCACTCGCGAACGCCGCCTTCTTCGTGGGCCGCTTCCATGCGCAGCATGACCGGCCAGAGCGGCCAAGGCGTATCTTCCGCGCGCGTCTCGGGCGGCATGGGATGAATCTGCAATTGGCGAACAGAACGCGCTTTCTGGCGGTGAGCCGTGCCCAGGCAGTCCGCCCCTGTGTCGCCGCCTCCGATGATAACGACGTGCTTGCCCGTCGCCAGAATTTCTTCGGACGGCGAGAATGTGTCCCCCGCCCCACGCTTGTTCTGCTGGGTTAAATAGTCCATGGCGAAATGGATGCCATTTAGCTCGCGCCCGGGAATCTGAATATTGCGCGGCTGCTCGGCGCCGCAGGCGAGAAGAACCGCATCGAAGTGTTTGTGCAGCTCCGAAGCCGGAAAGTCGATGCCCGCGTGAACGCCGGTTTGAAATTCAACGCCTTCCGCTCGCAGTTGTTCAAGTCGCCGGTCGACAACCCACTTTTCGAGTTTGAAATCGGGAATGCCGTAGCGCAGAAGGCCACCGATACGGTCGTGCTTCTCGATCACGGTAACGAGGTGGCCCGCGCGGTTCAATTGCTGAGCGGCCGCGAGGCCCGCCGGACCCGATCCGATGATGGCGACGTGCTTTGCCGTCCGTTGGCGGGGTGGTTCGGGAACAATGAAGCCCTGCTCCCAGGCGCGCTCGGCAATCGCTTCTTCGATAGCCTTGATCGTCACGGGGGAACTGTTGATCCCCAGTACGCACGCGGCTTCACACGGCGCGGGGCAGATACGTCCCGTGAACTCCGGAAAGTTGTTAGTGGCCTGAAGCTGCCGGATCGCGTCGCGCCAGCGCCCCTTCCACGCGGAATCGTTCCAGTCCGGGATCAGGTTATTGACCGGACAGCCGGTATGACAGAACGGAACGCCGCAATCCATGCAACGCGCCGCCTGCTGCTGCAGCTTGTCGGTCGGCAATTCCTGATATACGTCAAACCAATCGTTAATCCGCTCGATAACCGGACGGCGGGGAGGGCTTTCGCGAGCGTATTCGAGAAATCCTGTCAGTTTCGCCATCGCTCTATCGAGCTCCTTCTTGCACAAGCTGCGATTTCGTCGCTACGATCGCGCCGGGCATTTCTGTGTGCTCGGCGGCACGCGAGATTCCGAGCACGCGCTTAAACTCGTGTGGGAACACTTTTACGAATTTCGGCAGCATTTCCGCCCAGTTTTCAAGAATCCACTCGCCTCGCGGGCTGCCCGTGTATTCGACGTGTTTGCGAATCAGGCTCTCGAGGAGCCCGACATCTGACGCCTCGAAAACCGGATCGAGATCGACTCCAGCCTTATTGCAACGTGTAGCCGAGAATGAACCATCCTCGTCGAGAACGTAAGCGATGCCTCCGCTCATGCCTGCCGCGAAGTTGCGCCCTGTCGCCCCTAAAATGACCACCGTGCCGTTGGTCATGTACTCGCACCCGTGGTCGCCGACGCCCTCGACGACCGCGATCGCGCCTGAATTGCGGACGGCGAACCGCTCACCCGCGACACCATTGAAGTACGCTTCGCCGCTGGTTGCGCCGTAAAGGACGGTATTGCCGATCAATATGTTCTTCTCAGGAAGGAAAGACGATGTCCGCGGCGGATAGACGACGATCTCGCCGCCGGAAAGCCCCTTGCCGACATAATCGTTCGCATCGCCTTCGAGCGTCAGCGTGACGCCCTTGGCAAGGAACGCGCCGAAACTTTGGCCGGCCGAGCCGGTGAACTGGATCCGGATCGTATCGTCCGGCAAGCCTTCTGCGCCGTATCGCCTCGCGATTTCGCCGCTCATCATGGCGCCCACCGTGCGGTGCACGTTGCGGATGGGCAGATGGAACTCGACCTTCGCGCCCTGCTCCAAGGTCTCTTTCGTCAGATCGATCAGTTGGTGGTCAAGGGCATCTTCGAGACCGTGCTGCTGATCTTTCAGATGCCGGCGCCCGACGCGGCCCGGCACCTGCGGATTGTAAAGAATAGATGAGAAATCGAGGCCGCGGGCCTTCCAATGATCCGCGGCGCTCTTCATTTCAATCATGTCCGAACGGCCGATCATCTCGTCGAACTTGCGGAATCCGAGTTGCGCCATCAACTGCCGGACCTCCTCGGCGATGAAGAAGAAGAAATTGATGACGTGTTCGGGTTGCCCGGCGAATTTCTTGCGCAGTTCCGGATTCTGCGTGGCGACGCCAACCGGACAGGTATTCAGATGACACTTGCGCATCATGATGCACCCCACCGCAATCAGGGGCGCGGTAGAGAAACCGAATTCTTCGGCTCCGAGCAGAGCTGCAATTACGACGTCGCGGCCGGTTTGCAGCTTGCCATCGGTTTGGACGCGGACCCGGCTGCGGAGATCGTTCATCACCAGCACTTGCTGTGTTTCTGCGAGGCCGAGTTCCCAAGGTATGCCCGCGTGCTTCATGGAGGTGAGCGGAGACGCTCCGGTGCCGCCGTCGTGACCGCTGATCAGGATGACATCGGCGTGGGCTTTCGCTACGCCCGCGGCGACTGTACCTACGCCGACTTCCGCTACCAGCTTCACAGAAATGCGAGCCGCCGGATTGACGTTCTTCAGGTCGTAGATCAATTGAGCAAGATCTTCGATCGAGTAGATATCGTGGTGCGGCGGAGGTGAGATCAGCCCCACGCCGGGAATCGAGTGGCGAACACGCGCGATTTCCTGGTCCACCTTATGGCCGGGAAGCTGTCCGCCTTCCCCGGGTTTTGCCCCTTGGGCAATCTTGATCTGCAGCTCGTCTGCGTTGATGAGATAGTTCGTCGTTACGCCGAAGCGGCCGGAAGCCACCTGCTTGATGGCGCTCTTTCTCGAGTCGCCGTTCGGAAGGGGAATGAAACGCGCTTCGTCTTCTCCACCTTCGCCCGTGTTCGACCGTCCATGGATGCGGTTCATCGCAATTGCAAGAGTCTCGTGCGCCTCTTTACTGATGGACCCGAACGACATGGCACCCGTCGCAAAGCGCTTCACAATCTCCGAAGCCGCTTCGACTTCATCAATCGGCACAGGGCTCGCGGTCGTCTTCAGCTCCATCAAACCCCGCAACGTACACAGATGTTTGCTCTGCTCGTTGAGCAGCCGCGAGTACTCTTCAAACGTCGCGAAGTTATTTTGCCGGACGGCGTGCTGCAGCTTACTTACGGTGAGCGGATTGTACAAATGGTATTCGCCGGTCACCCTGTACTGATATTGGCCGCCTGTCACGAGCTCGGTCTCGAAATCGGAAACGGGCTGATAGGCAAACTCGTGTTTGGCGATTGCTTCCTTTGCCAGCACATCGAGCCCGATGCCTTCGATCCGCGAAGCGGTCCCGGTGAAATATTGTTCCACCAGGGCCCTGTTCAGGCCGATCGCCTCGAAGACCTGTGCCCCGCGGTAGCTCTGGAGGGTAGAGATGCCCATTTTCGAGCAGACCTTGAGCAGACCTTTATTGACAGCCTTCTTGTAGTTCTTGAGCGCGGCCGCAAACGTAGTGTTATTGGGAAGCTCGCCCTTCTTGGCCATGTCTTCCAGCGTTTCCACGGCCAGGTAGGGATTGATGGCGCTCGCGCCGTATCCGATGAGAAGCGCGTAGTGCATCACCTCACGGGGTTCACCCGATTCAATAATGAGAGCGACCTGGGTACGGGAACCTTCGCGGATCAAGTGATTGTGAACGGCAGTCAGCGCTAGCAGGCTGGGAATCGGCGCGTAATCCTCATCCAGACCGCGGTCGGAGAGAATCAACAGCGTGTAACCCGACTTGATGGCGAGATCGCTTCGGCGGCAGAGTTGGTCGAGGGCGCGCTTCAGCCCGACTTCTCCTTCCTCGGCACGAAAGAGCATTGGCAGTGTGGTGGCAAGGAAATCGCCCCGCGAGACGCGGCGCAGCTTCTCGAGATCGCGATTCGTGAGAATCGGATGCGGCAGCTTCAGCGTATGGCAATGGCGCGGCGTCTCGGCGAGAATGTTGCGTTCAGTGCCGATGTAACTTGTGAGCGACATCACCAGATCCTCGCGAATGGGATCGATGGGCGGATTCGTCACTTGAGCGAAGAGCTGTTTGAAGTAGTGGAACAGCGATTGTGGTTTGTCCGATAAGCAAGCGAGCGGCGTATCGGTTCCCATGGCGCCGACTGCCTCCTGGCCATCGGTGGCCATCGGCGTAATCAGGAATCGCAAATCTTCGTCGCTGTAGCCGAAGGCGCGCTGCCGGCACCGGATCGTCTCATGGTCCGTTTCCATGACGCGCGAAGGTTCAGGCAGCGCATCGAGCGTGAGCTGATTTTGTTTGATCCACTCCCCGTAGGGCTGCCGCGAAGAAAGCTGGCCTTTGATCTCTTCGTCCGGGACGAGCCTTCCCTGCTCAATATCCACCAGCAGCATTTTGCCGGGCTGCAAACGTCCTTTGAATTCGATGTCCTCCGGCGGAATCGGCAGCACGCCGGTTTCCGACGCCATGATCAGCAGTCCGTCCTTGGTCACGAGATAGCGCGCCGGACGCAGTCCGTTGCGGTCGAGCGTGGCGCCGATCATCCGTCCATCAGTAAAAGCGACGGCCGCGGGTCCGTCCCACGGCTCCATCAGAGACGCGTGATATTC